>ONVI01000094.1 GCA_900321275.1 uncultured Eubacteriales bacterium
GTTTTGTGCCAAAGGGCACAAAACACGTCTCATACGGTCTCCGACGCGCCTTTGGCGCTATAAAACGCTTTCATAGCGTTTTATGGGAGACCAGTATAACCTCTTACGTATTTCCGACAAAATTTCGCCACGGCATTTTTTATCGGCTTCATGTTTTGTTTTCATTTCCTCCGCGTCCGTTTCTGTGGGGGTTATCCGGGCGTTCATTCCGGAATGATCTGAAACTTGATACCGTGGTCTTCCGCATATACATGGGCAGGACTGTCCTGAAGCACGAGGAGGGTCAGATGCGGATTGTTCCTGTCGAAGGCATCCGGTGCGATGCTCGTGACGCTGCCCGGAACAAGTACCATCCAGAGCCCGCTGCAGTCGGCAAACGCGCCGCTGCCGATGGTTGTTGTTCCCTCCGGTAAAATCACACAGCGAAGTCTTATGTCGCCCCGGAAAGTCTCTGCCTCCACCGTCTTCAGCGAGGAGGAAAGGCTGAGCCTCGGAAAGTCCGCCTCACAGTTGAGCTGTCCGGCGAACAGGTATCTGCCTTGTTCGTCGTACTGTCCGGGAACCGGCGTAAGGCGAAGCGGGATCGTCTCGCCGGGCTGCCCGTAGACATACCGCTTCTCCCCGGCGAGAATCGTGCTCAGCTCATCGGCAAGTACCGGGCCTGCGCTCAGGCGGCTGCTTCCTGTGATTTTTCCTTCAAACACATAGCTCTCGGGATAGGGCACGTCAAAGCTGTAGCTGCCATCCTGCAGGGCCTCGCTTATTCTCGTCGCGAGATTGTGAGCCCAGAGCTGCGCCTCGCCGTTCTGCACATAATAATTATACAGATAGTTGTTGCAGACATAATCGGAGTCATAGGTGAAAGGATGATCCACGCTCAGGATCTCCTCCGGGACAAAGCAGTACTGATGATTCTCCATGCCGTTTCCGGGGTCGTCCCAGGTGCAGTCCGCATAGTACCATTCTCCGCCAAGCTGCACCGCATTCCAGGCGTGGTCGATGTTGTTGATCCTGTCCGCGGGAATCCCCGCCTCGCTCAGGAGAAGGTAATAAGCCTTGGCATAGCTGTCGCAGACGCCGTAGCCGCCGCACATTACGCCATCCGCGTGAAAGTGGCCGTAGGAGTAATCGTAATCCGCGTTCTCTGTCAGCCAGTCGTGAAGCCACAGCGCGGTTTCATAATCGCCGCTGATGCCTTCCTCGCGGCATTGGCTGACGATATCGGACGCCACTTCGTAGACAGAGGGATACTGATCGTTATAGGCGGAGAAGCGCAGGCTTTTGTAGGTTGTCCGGTCGCCGCTGTCGTACAGCCATACCCGCAGCTCATAGCGGCTGGAGGCAAGGAACTTGTACGAGAAATCGACCTGTCTGATCGGGGTGTAATCGCGTCCCCATCCGGCTTCATTTTCCGGCCCTCGCATCGTATTGAGGACAGAACTGTCCAGATACGTCGATCCGTCCCGGCGCAGGACACGAAAATCCATCTCAAGGTCAACAAGCTCCATCGAATACTTGTAATATCCGTCTCCGCCCGCAAAGCCGATGCTCCAGGCAGTCTCTTCGGTGAAGAATTCGCCCTTCGGATCTGAAATATCGATACGCAGCGGCTGAACGCCCAGGCCTTCGACAGGCACATGATGAATATAGCGGGTAGTGTGGCCGCCGCTGTCCCTTACATAGACCCAGAGCTGATACTCTCCGTCATACCGGAAGGTAAAGCTGAAGGAATTGTTGGCGCTGTATAGCTGCTGTCCCTCGGAATAGTAGATCCATTTTCCGTTGATGTACGTCGGCAGGACCATGTAGAACTGATAGAAATACGGCGCGGTTCCCCCTTCGACTGCGACATCCCAGGTCCGCGCTGCCGTGCCCTCCACATCGCGCTCCTGCACGGAGATGACGAGTTCTCCGGGGGCGCCTTCCTCCGGGCCGAGGAACGTGTCCGCATCGCTGAGCAGGTAATCCTCCTCGGCCAGAACGATTTCCTCATCGCTCTGCCGTTCGGGTACGGGCGGCATATTTGCTTCCGGAATACCGTCCGGCAGGACCGGCCTCGGCAAATCCTCCGCAAATGTCTGGGCTGAGGCGGCCGGCGTCAGGATGCCGGCGATCAGCACGAACGCAAGGAACAATGATAACGCTTTTTTCATGAATTCATCCTCCCGTAACAGTTTCATGATCGGCACAGCAAAATTATAGCATATTGTACACAGGCATTTCAAGCGATGGCAAAAAACGTGCCGCTCCTTGAATTTGCGATAACAATACTATATAATCTGGGTATCGGGATTATTCAGTAAACAACCAACATGCACACCGTAGGGGCCGTTCACGAACGGCCCGGCAGTACACGATCGGTTTTTCGGATTCGCCTGGGCGCATTCGCCG
>ONVI01000059.1 GCA_900321275.1 uncultured Eubacteriales bacterium
ACATGCACATCAACAAGGGCGCCGGCGCCTTCGTCTGCGGCGAGGGCTCCGCCATGACCGCCTCCATCGAGGGCAACCGCGGCATGCCGCGCACCAAGCCCCCGCGCAGCGTGGACAAGGGCCTGTTCGGCAAGCCCACCTGCCTCAATAACGTCGAGACCTTTGCCAACGTCCCCGACATCATCAAGAAGGGCGCGGCCTGGTTCCGCTCCGTCGGCACCGAGGGCAGCTCCGGCACGAAGGCCTTCGCCCTGACCGGCAACGTCGTCAACACCGGCCTCATCGAGGTTCCCATGGGAACGACCCTCCGTGAGGTCGTCTACGACATCGGCGGCGGCATCAAGAACGGCAAGAAATTCAAGGCCGTGCAGATCGGCGGCCCCTCCGGCGGCTGCCTGACGGAAGAGCATCTTGACCTCCCGATGGACTTCGACTCTCTCAAGAAGGTCGGCGCGATCATCGGCTCCGGCGGCCTTGTCGTCATGGACGAGGACAGCTGCATGGTCAACATCGCCCAGTTCTTCATGAACTTCATCTGCGAGGAATCCTGCGGCAAGTGCACCCCCTGCCGTGAGGGCACGACCCGCATGAACGAGATCCTCAAGAACATCACCGAGGGCAAGGGCAAGATGAGCGATATCGAAGAGCTCAGAAGCCTCGCCAGGATGATCCAGGTCTCCTCCCTCTGCGGCCTGGGCAAGACGGCCCCGAACCCCGTCCTCTCCACCCTGCAGAACTTCGAGGAGGAGTATGTCGAGCATATCCGCGACAAGCGCTGCCACTGCGGCGTGTGCAAGTCGCTGGCGCAGTACGTCATCACCGACAAGTGCATCGGCTGCACCAGGTGCGCGCGCAACTGCCCGGTTGACGCGATCACCGGCACCCCGCGCCACAAGCATGTCATCGACACCACCAAGTGCATCAAGTGCGGCACCTGCAAGGCCAACTGCCCGGTCGGCGCCATCAAGGAGGGTTAAAGCATGGCTGAAAAGAAAATGATCATCGACGGCATCGAATGTCCGTTTACCGACGAGCGCAACGTCCTTGAGGTCGCGCGCAACAACGGCATCGATATCCCCTCGCTGTGCTACTGCGAGAACCTCTCCATCTACGGCGGCTGCCGTCTGTGCCTGGTGGAGAATGAGCGCGGCGCGCTGGACGCGGCCTGCTCCATGCAGCCGAAAAACGGCCTCGTGGTCTACACCCATTCCAAGAAGGTCCTGGAGAGCCGTCACACCACCCTCCAGCTCCTGCTGAGCAGCCACCGCGCCGACTGCCTGACCTGTGAGCAGAGCGGCCGCTGCAAGCTGCAGGAGTATGCCCACCGCTACAACGTGGTCGAGCCCCGCTTTGACGAGAACACGTATAACCACGAGCGTCTGGACGTCTCCTCGCCCTGCATCACCCGCGATCCCTCCAAGTGCATCCTCTGCGGCCTGTGCGTGCGCATGTGCGCCGAGGTGCAGAACATCGCGGCGATCGACTTTGTCAAGCGCGGCAAGAAGGCCATGGTGGCGCCCGCCTTCGGCAAGATGCTGATCGACACCGGCTGCGTCGGCTGCGGCCAGTGCGCGGCGGTATGTCCCACCGGCGCCATCGTCATCAACCGCCAGATCCCCGAGATGTGGAGCATGCTCAACGATCCCAACAAGCGCGTCGTTGTCCAGTTTGCGCCCAGCGTGCGCGTCGGCCTTGCCGAGGAATTCGGCATGCCCGCCAACGAGCCCGTCACCGGCAAGCTCGTCACCGCCCTCAAGCGCCTCGGCGTGGACGTGGTGTACGACACCAACCTCGCCGCCGACCTCACCATCATGGAGGAGAGCGCGGAGTTCCTCGAAAAGGTCAAGTCCGGCGCGAAGCTCCCGATGTTTACCTCCTGCTGCCCCGGCTGGATCCAGCATGTCGAGAAGGCGCACCCTGAGCTGATGCCCCAGGTTTCCACCTGCGGCAGCCCCATGGAGATGCTCGGCGCGCTCATCCGCCAGCAGTTCGGTGACAAGGATAACTCCCTCGGGGATGATGACGTTTACTCCGTGGCGATCATGCCCTGCACCGCCAAGAAATTTGAGGCCCAGCGCCCCGAGCTTGTCAAGGACGGCAAGCGCCTCATCGACCTCGTGCTTACCACCGACGAGCTGGCCCGCCTCATCAAGGCCGCCGGCATCGACTTCAAGAACCTGCCCGACTCCGAGCCGGACAGCCCCCTCGGCGACTACACCGGCGCCGGCGTCATCTTCGGCGTCACGGGCGGCGTGACCGAAGCCGTTATCCGCCGCGTCCTGGACGACGCCTCGCCCGACACGCTCAAGACCATCGCGGAGTGCGGCGTGCGCGGACTCGAGGGCATCAAGGCCTTTACCGTCACCGCGGGCGATCTGACCATCAAGATCGCGGTAGCCAACGGCCTCGGCAACGCGGACAAGCTCATTGAGAAGGTTCAGAGCGGGGAGGAGTACTTTGACTTCATCGAGGTCATGGCCTGCCCCAACGGCTGCATCGGCGGCGGCGGACAGCCCCCTGCCTCCAACGCCCGCAAGCGCGAGCGCATGGATGCCATCTTCAAGGCCGACGAAGCGTGCGAGCTCAAGATCCCGCAGCAGAACCCGGCTCTCGGCTACGTCTACGACGAGCTCCTGAAGGGCCGCGCCCACGAGCTGCTGCACATCCACTACCCCCTGCACGGTCACCAGCAGTGATCGGGTGTAAACAAATATACAATTTGGGCGGGTACGTTTCAAAGAACGTACCCGCCCAAAACAATTTTTTGAACTGATTACACGAAGTCCTCCCGCATGGGGGTGAAGATGTCCAGCAGCTTCGTGTCCTCCAGGATCTGCACGCCGTGCACCACATTCGGGGCGACATAATAGGTGTCGCCGGTGCCAAGGATCTTGTCGGCCTGACCCTCCTCCTGATACACGAGCCTGCCGGAGATGATATAACCGATCTGCTCGTGCGGGTGGGAGTGCGGGGCTCCGACTGCGCCCTTGTCGAAGTGCAGCTCCACGGTCATGAGATTTTTGCTGTAAGAGAGCACCTTTCGGGTGACCCCTCCGCCGAGATCGGTGGAGGGAATGTTTTTATTTTCCACAAACATAGCTTAACCTCACGCAAGCGCGCCGGTGAGACGCGGCAGCCACAGACTGATGGACGGCACGAAGGACAGGAGCAGCAGCGCGACGATCATGCACAGGTAGAAGGGAAGCGTCGCCTTGACGACCTTCTCCATCGGGCGCTTGGCGACGGCGGAGCCGATGAACAGCACCGCGCCGACAGGCGGGGTCAGAAGACCGATGCCGCAGTTGAGCACCATCATGATGCCAAACTGGACCGGGTGGAGGCCGACGCTCTGCGCCACAGGCAGCAGAATGGGCGTGGCGATCAGGATGATCGGCGCCATGTCCATGATCATGCCGAGGATGAGCAGGATCAGGTTCAGCAGGAGAATGACGACGACGGGATTCGAAGAGATGGTGGTGATGAAGGTCGCCGCCTTTGCGGGGACGTGCAGCAGGGTCAGGCAGTTGCCGAAGGCCGCGCTCATGGCAATGAGGATCAGCACGATGGCGAGGGTGTCGATGCACTGTTCCAGGCTCTTCCAGACGCCCTTCCAGTCGAGGCCCTTGTAGATGAACACGGACACGATCAGGGAATAGATGACCGCGATGGCGGCGGACTCGGTCGCGGTGAACACGCCGCCGACAACGCCCACAACCACGATCAGCACCGCCAGCAGCGCCCAGATGGACTTGCCGAGCTGACCGATAAAGTTCTTGAGGGAGAAGGGCGCACCCTTGGGGTAGTTGTGCTTGACGGAGAGAATGTAGGAGCCGATCATCAGCGAGATGGCCAGCAGTGCGCCGGGAATGTAGCCCGCCATGAACAGCGCGCCCACGGAGACGCCGCCCGCGGAGGTCGCGAAGATGACCATGTTGTGGCTCGGCGGGACCAGCAGACCTTCACAGGAGGAGGTGATGGTGACCGCGGTGGAGAAGTCGGGGTCATAGCCCTCGTCCACCATCATGGGGATGAGGATGGAGCCGAGGGAGGCGGTGTCCGCGGAGGCGGAGCCGGAGATGCCGCCGAAGAAATAGGAGGCCACGATATTCACCATCGCAAGGCCGCCGCGCATCCAGCCGACCAGGGAGTTTGCCAGCGCGATCAGCTTGTCGGAGATACCGCCGGTGCCCATCAGCACGCCCATGGTGATGAAGAAGGGGACCGCCATCAGGGAGAAGGACCATACGCCCTTGACCATCTGCTGCGGCAGGGTGACGAGATTCTGCCCCATGGAGAGCATGCACAGAACCGTGGAGATACCGACGGAATAGGCGATGGGGAAACGGAGGAAGATCATGACAAAGAAGCTTCCCAGCAGGACAATGGTAGATACGGTTTCAGGCGTCATGGCTTTTTTCCTCCTTTACAAAGAATGCCTCAATATGCAGGAAAAGCTGTTCCAGCTCGAAGATGATCATACCGGCGCCCGCCACCGGGATCGGCAGATACTGCCAGAACTTGCTCAGGGGCAGGGAGGCGTATTTGCCGCGCAAGCTCAGCGGGGAGTTGCAGAATTTGATGCCGTAGTAGACCAGCACAATGCCGAGAATCAGCACGGCGAGGTCGGCCAGGACGTCGGAGACCATCAGCACCTTCCTGGGCAGATAGGTGTCGAATGCGGTCATGCGGATATGCGCGCCCTTGCGGATGGCAAGCGTGGCGGACAGCACCGCCATGTACACCATCAGCGTCAGGACGATTTCCTCGCTCCAGTGCGGGTCGGTGATGAAGGGGATATAACGGCCGGCAACTGCCCAGGCGGTGATCACAATATCACCGATGAGCAGCAGCTTGCAGATGAACATCAGAATTTTGTACGTCCAGTCATACACGGGCCTGATCTTTTCGACCGCCCGGAAAAAAGCAGGCATACAAAAGCTCCTTTCTTTACGAGTTCTTGGACATAAAAGGGGGATAAAAAAGAGGCGCAGGGGACATCCCCTGCGCCCCATAGGCTTTTTATGATTCCGTTATGCGGGACTGACCTCAGCCGGCCATGTCGAGCAGCTGCTGGTAAACGTCGGCGAGCTTCTCGGTGTTGGCCTTGATGGTGGGCTGGCAGGCCTCAACCCAGGGGCCCTTGTCCTCGACGGGAATGACGGTGGCGCCGGCAGCGGCGAGCTTATCAAAGGTCTCGCCCTCGATCTCGGCGACCTTCTCGCGGCAGACGGAGGAAGCGTACTTGGCGGCTTCCATGATCCAGCCCTGCTGCTCCTCATTGAGCTTGGCCCAGGCATTGTCGGTGATGACGATCTGCAGGGCGCCGAGGGTGTGGCCGTCAAGAAGCAGATAAGGCGCGACTTCCTGGAAGGCGTTGGAGAAGTAGTTGGCGGTGGGCTGCTCAGCGCCATCGACAACGCCGGTGTTCAGGGCACTGTAGAGTTCGGTGAAGGGGACGCTGGTGGCGGAAGCGCCGAGGTTGGAGACCATACCGGTCATGACGGGGTCGGAGGAGACGCGGATCTTGAGACCCTTCAGGTCGTCAAGGCCCTTGACCTCGTTCTTGAAGAAGAAGTGACGGAAGCCCTCTTCGCCGTAGCAGATGCCGCGCAGGGGCAGGCCGATCTCCTGGGGCTCGTTCAGGAAGTCCTGCGCCAGCTCACTGTCGGCGAACTTCCAGAAGTGATCCTCATTGACGAAGGTGTAGGGGATGGACAGAAGGCTGGCCTTGTCGCAGCCGTACTGGGTCAGCGCGAAGGCGGAGATACGGCTGATGTCGGTGATGTTGCCGCCGCCGAGCAGGTTGTCCAGGATCTGGTCCTCAGAGCCGAGAACGCCGCTGGCCTGGATGTCGATGAGAACGGCGCCGCCGGAGAGCTCTTCGACCTTCTCTTTGAAAGCCTTGGCCATTGCGCCGACAATGGTGCCTTCGAGGGGGTTGACTTCAGCATAGGTGAGCGTGATGGGTTCGTCCGCGGAAGCGGAAACTGCGCACATTGCGAAAATCATGCACAGTGCCATGGTGAGCGCCAGGATCTTTTTCATTGCAAATTCCTCCGTTTAAAATTTTTACCGCGTCCTGTGCTTGCCCGCGTTTCAAACATGGAAGTGTTTCACAAAAAACGGACTACACAGACGAGCTTCTGTATGCTATTATAACAGCAGGTTCACAATTTGTCCATAAACAAAACGGATAAAACGGTTAAAAATATGGAATAAACGGATACCTTTTTGAATCAAAATTATGTAAACCGAAGACGGAGGATAATCGCATGGAGGACAAAAAACAGACGGCGCTGACGCTGGCGGGAAATATCGACCAAAAAACCTTTTTCCGCTTTGCCGTGTATGACTCCCTGATCCGAAAGAAGGGATGGCGGAATCCGGCACTGTTTGCAGTGATTATGTCAACCTTTGCGCTGATCTGCTTTCTCGGCCGCGGGAAGCACGAGCAGGCCATGTTGCTCGGGGGCGTCCTGCTGGGCGTGGGCCTCATCCTGCCGCTGGTGTGGTTTGGGATGTTTTTCGCCTCTGTGAACCGCCAGGCAAAGCGCAGCGGCCTGTCGGCGTACAAGGCGCAGTATGTTGTGACGCTCACGCCGGAGAAGATCCATGTGGAGAAGAGGAAGGAGGCGGCGGATTTCGCCTGGAAGGATGTGCACCTGGCGTACCGGACAAAGGGCTGCATCTATCTGTACGTCAGCCCGACCCGCGCCTTTCTGCTGCCCGACTGTGAGAACACGGAACAGGCGTGGGCGATGATCAGGGAGAAGGCCGGCACGGAAAAAACACGAGAATCATAAGGAATCGCCCCGCCGTTGCCGGCGGGGCGAAAACATTGATTATCTCTCCTTACCTCTGAAGAACAGGCCCAGCATGCCCGGACCGACGTGGGCGCCGGAGAAAGGCTCATGCTGGCAGATGACGATATCCGCGTCGGGCGTGATCGAACGGACGAGATCGGCAAGGAGCTTTGCGTCCTCAAGGCAGTCTCCGTGGGAGATGCAGATCGGCAGATCCTGGACGTCCAGCCGCTTTTCCTCATACTTTTTGGCGAGCATTTCGATGGAGTTTTTCCGCCCGCGCACCTTGGTGCAGGAGATGATATGCCCCGTGGCGTCGCCGAAAAGGATGGGCTTGATATTCAGAACGGTGGCGATCTTCGCGGTCATGCCGCTGACCCTGCCCGTGTTTTTCAGGAAGTTCAGATCATCCACGGTGAAGTACTGGCAGGTATGCGGAACCTCATCGTCGAGGATCCCGGCGGCGTCCTGCGCCGAAACGCCGTCGCGGCTCAGCTTCGCGGCGCGCACGGCGAGCAGACCGTTGCCGAAGCCGCAGCCCAGAGAGTCCACAATATGGATAAAACGCCCCCTGTACAGATCCATCAGCTCCTCCGCGGCGACCTTGGCGGCGTTGTAGGTGCCGCTGATGCCGGAGCTCATGGAGATATAGATGATGTCCAGGCCCTGCGTCAGAATCGGCGCAAAGCGGGAGAGAAAAAGCTGCGTGTTCAGCAGGGAGGTCCGGACGACCTTGCCCTTGCGCAGATCCTCATAATACGCGTGTCCGTCGAACTGATCCACATCGCCCCAGTAGGTCTGCGGTACGCCGTCCACGGTATAGTCGTTCGGAAGGAGACTGATTCCTTCCAGCATACTCTTGGGTAAATTCGCACTTCCGTCTGCAAAAACGGCGAATGCCATATCCTTATCCCCCTTGTATCGGCGATTTTTGCCGTCAAAAATTCATCTAATCCTGCAAATCATATTACCACATTCCGTACATCATGTCAACCAAAATGGAGGGACATTTGCTCTTGATTCTCAGATTAAGTGTGTTATAATAATAGAACAGTGGTTTCCTTATTGCCGACGGGGACAGAAAACGGGACGTACAGCACGGGCGCTCTTTGTCCATGGAAGCAGCTATATTCAGAAACGGAGATACCGAAATGACGTACAACAAGGAACTGATCGCGGGAAAGCTGCGCCGATGGGAGAAATATCTGGATGATTACAGGCTCCCGGCGTGGGAGGAGATCCCGGATATCGGCCTGTATATGGATCAGGTTGTTACGCTTGTCACGGGGTATCTCGACTATATGCCGCCCGAGCTCAAGGAGGAGCAGGTCATCACGCCTGCCGCCATCAACAACTATGTCCGTAAAAAGATTATACCCGAACCGGTAAAAAAGAAGTATTACCGCAGCCATATCGCCTGCCTCATCATGGTCTGCACCCTGAAGCAGAGTCTCTCGATTCCGACGCTCAAGACAATGATCCCCATGGGCCTGCGGGAAGAAGAGCTCAAGAAGGTGTACAGCGCCTACGTCGTCCGGCACAGGCTGGCGTGCACCTATTTTCTCAAACAGGTCAGGATCGCCGCGGGCGGCATTCTGGATCACGGGCCCGAGGCCCGGTCCGAAATCACAACCTCCGACACGAACGATCTGATCTCCACTGTCGCGGTGATCAGCGGCTTTGCCCGCCTGATGGCGGAGAAGCTCCTGCTGCTGGAGGGGAAGGATCTTTCCAACGGCGGCAGCATTGAAGTCCGAAACGCCGACAAGCGGGACTGAGCTTATGGATATCCTCTTTCAGGATGCTTCGCTGCTTGTCTGCATCAAGCCCGCGGGCGTTCTCTCCACGGACGAGCCCGGCGGTCTGCCCGCGCTTGTGCGGCAGGCGCTGGGTGATCCGGCGGCGGACGTTCGCACGGTGCACCGCCTCGACCGGGCGGTGAGCGGGCTGATCGTTCTTGCCCGCGGCAGCGCTGCCGCGTCGGAGCTCAGCCGTCAGATCCGGGAGGGCGCGTTTGAAAAGGAATATCTCGCCGTCGTCCACGGCGAAACGCTGGAACGGGGTGAACTGCGGGATCTTCTCCGGCGCGACAAGGCGCGGAAAATGACGTTTGTGGCGGATGCGCCGGGAAAGGGCGTGCAGGAGGCCGTATTGGACTATGAAACCATCGCGCGCGGCCAGGGGATGAGCCTTGTGCGCATCCGTCTCCATACCGGGCGCACGCATCAGATCCGCGTACAGTTCGCGTCCCGAGGCTTCCCGCTGTTAGGAGAGAGAAAATACTGCGGGGAGCCGGACGATTGCCTGCTGGCCCTGTGGTCTCACACGGTCGGCTTTACGCATCCGGCGACTGGGGAGCGCCTGCGCTTCGTCAAGGAGCCGCCCGCCGTTTTCCCTTGGAACGCCTGTGAAGAAACAGACAGACAAAAAATGCACGATGATCTGAAAAAACGTCAATAAACATTCCGGCCGCATGCGGCTTTGGGAGGGGGAAAATTCCTTGTTCTGGAAATATGCTGCTATTGCTGCGGGCTCATATGCCGTTGGCTCGCTGAGTCTTTCAATCCTCACGTCCAAGCTCTTCTTTGGCGGTGATATCCGCGCCAGGGGCAGCGGCAACGCGGGGGCAACCAATATGGCCCGCGTGCACGGCTGGGGCGCTGGCCTGGTGACGCTCGCGGGCGACGCGCTGAAGGCCGCCGCCTGTATGCTGGGCGGGAAAGCGCTGGCAGGTGAGATCGGCCTCTGCATCGGCGCGGGGGCCTGCATGCTGGGGCACTGCTTTCCGCTGTTCCATGGCTTCAAGGGCGGCAAGGGCATCGCGGTCGGCGGTGCGGTCGGCTTCGGGATCGACTGGCGCGTCGGCGTCAGCACGGTCGGGTCTTTCCTCCTGGGATCGCTGCTGTCCAGGAAGGTCTCTGTCGGCTCCCTGTGCGGGGCTGCCGCCATCGCGGCGTCCTCATTCCTTTTCCACGTCAGCACGCCGCGGCTGATCCTGTCCATTTTCTGCGCGTGCCTTGCCGTTGCCCGCCACATCCCCAACATCAAACGCTTGGCCGCGGGGACAGAGCCCGACTTCAAAGCAGGCAGCGGAAAATCAAAAAATCAGGGAAACGCTGAATAAATCCCCGCCTACGGCCTGACGGCATATTTTCCGTCTGTCTTCGGCTGGAAAACTTGAAATACACAAAGTATTCCTGCGCTTTTCAGGCTTCGACAGCAGCAAAATCTGCTCGCCGATCCGCGAACGTCGATTTCATCAGCGCTTCTAAAAAATCAAAAGAATCCCCGCTCAGCGGGGATTTTAACATTTTTTTAACGCTTTGTTTCCGCGCTGCGGCTATAATGAGTTCAGAATAAGAAAAAACGGAGAGAGGATGATTGATATATGAGTAAAAGAGCGCTTGTCGTGGAGGACGATCCCAACATTGCCGAGCTCCTGCGCCTGTATCTGGGAAAGGACGGCTTTGATGTGATGATCGCGGCCGACGGCGGCAAGGCCGAGTCCAGCTTTGATCTCTTTCAGCCGGACGTTGTGTTGCTGGATATCATGCTCCCGGTCAAGGACGGCTGGGAGGTCTGCCGGGATATCCGCCGCAAATCCTCCACGCCCATCATCATGCTCACTGCGAAGGGGGAGACTGCGGACAAGATCAGCGGCCTTGAGATGGGGGCTGACGACTATGTGACCAAGCCCTTCGACGTCAAGGAGCTGCTGGCCCGCATCCACGCGGTCATGCGCCGCACCGACGCCGACGCGCCGGTGGAGAAGAAGCTCGTCTATGACAAGCTGATTATCAATCTGGAGTCCTATGAGCTGATCGTCGACGGCAAGAAGATCGACACGCCGCCCAAGGAGATGGAGCTTCTGTACCATCTGGCGTCCTCGCCCAACCGGGTCTTTACGCGCAACCAGCTTCTGGATGAGGTCTGGGGCTTTGACTATTTCGGCGACTCCAGAACCGTGGACGTGCACATCAAACGCCTGCGCGAAAAGCTGGAGGGCGTGTCGGACAAGTGGTGCCTCAAAACCGTCTGGGGCGTGGGTTACAAGTTTGAGCTGCTTGAAGACTGAAACCCATTGATTTTCCTAGCTTTTTTGATATACTTGGCTAGAAAACTCGCAAAAACTCGCAAAAAAACTCGCATTCGGAAAAAGTGCGAGTTTTTGACCCTGTTTTTGATGGGAGGAGGGTAGCCAAAGATGCCAAGCAAAGACTGGGAAAAAATAGAAGGAAAACATGGAATCTACAGACGTAAGAGAAAAAGCGATCCGTCAAAATATGAGTACCTTTGTGTGATCTCATTCGGGTATACAGAGGAGTATAACGAGAAGACCGGAAAGATGCGAAAGAAGGAAAACCGTTCGCAGAAAATCTTCCAAACATTAAAAGAAGCAGAGGGATATCAGGGACTCATACAAAAAGGACGTGGTAAGGTACAGAAGACTGTCAATGTCAGTAAGAAACTGCGCTTTGACGAATGCTATCAGGATTTCTATGATTTCCATCTGAACGTATGGAGCGCTCAGAATACAGAACGAAACAATTCGTATGGGAAACGGCTTCTGGCCTATTTTACCACCAAAGATCCTCGTAAGATAACTACACTGGACGTGATGGAGTTCTTTGAATGGTGCAGAGAACCACATGAGCTGTTCCCGCAACCGTTGTCAAATAAGACTATTCAGAAAATCAAAGGCTACATGATTCAAATGTGGCGTTGGTGGAAGCTCGACAGTAATCGGTATGGTGAGATAAGTCCACAGATCATTCGTGATGCAGATCACGGTAAAATAAAGAAATTTGTCCCGAATACGTGGAAAGTTGAAGAAATCATTGAAGCTATTGATTATACACTGAAGAATGAAGACGACTACTCAAGAATCTGCCTTCTCGGCTTAGCGGGTCTCGGCGGATTGCGAAGAGGTGAGATCGCAGGCCTTCAATGGGGAGACATCCTTTGGGACAAGCATTTGATTGATGTACAGAGGCAAAGAACGCAAAGAAACCAAGGTTATGAAATCTTTCAATGGCTGAAGAAGGGGGACCCGGAAGGCGTTACGAGAGCCGATCGTAAACAGCGGTATGCCGCATTTCAGAAATGTTCCCGACCAACCGAGCGTTGTTATGCGTTTCATGCCTTTGTCGAGTATGTCCATATAATCTCCAAGGAGGAACAAAAGCCTGTATTTATCATCTTGACTAAGATAATACGAATGGAGTTCTTTTGCGTTTCCGAATTCATCATCAGAATGCCGTGTCTGTTTATTATCCGAAGAAATGATAGCTCTGACTTCCTGTTCTATATCCGCAAAGTTTCTGCACATGGTCATCAGCCGGAGAAGATTCGTCGCCACTGGTCGGGAACGAAACGCTTCGAGCCAACAAAGCTCTGCTTTTTTGGAGTCGTTTGATGTCAGAGCGTATTCAGCAGTCACAAGGGCAATATTGCTTCTGATTGTATACTGAGTCGGAATAATTTCCAAAGCCTTCATGCCGACCTGCACAGCGTCTTTTGTATCAGCAAACGGCTTTTTTTCGAG
>ONVI01000032.1 GCA_900321275.1 uncultured Eubacteriales bacterium
CTGTTCGCGTATGTCGAGGTCTACGTGCGCATGAACAAGTTCGTGGGCGGCCTGTTCAAGGTCGTGTCCATGCTGCCGGTTGTGTCGCCTCCCTTCGTCCTGTCCCTGTCGATGATCATGCTCTTCGGCAAGGCGGGCATCATCACGCGCCAGCTCCTGCACATCTATGACAACAACGTTTACGGCTTCTGGGGCATCGTCGTCGTGCAGACGCTGACCTTCTTCCCGGTCTGCTATATGATGCTCAAGGGTCTGCTGAAAAACATCGATCCCTCCCTCGAAGAAGCCGCGCGCGACATGGGCGCAAGCCGCTGGAGGGTCTTCATGGACGTGACGCTGCCGCTGATGCTGCCCGGCATCGGCAACGCCTTCCTGGTTACTTTTATCGAGTCTATCGCCGACTTTGCAAACCCCATGCTGATCGGCGGCTCGTACGACACCCTTGCCACCACCATCTACCTTCAGATCACCGGCGCCTACGACAAGGCCGGTGCGGCTGCGATGGCCGTGGTATTGCTGTGCATCACGCTTTTGATGTTCGCGGTGCAGAAGTACTACCTTGAGGCCAAGACCGCCGCGACCCTCACCGGCAAGGCCAGCCGCGCGAGAATGCTCATCGAGGACAAGAGCGTGAAGATCCCGCTGACCATCTTCTGCAGCCTGGCCGCAATCTTCGTCATCATGATGTACATCTGCGTCCCCATCGGCGCCTGCTTCCCCACCTGGGGCTACAAGTTCTTCCCGCTCACGACCAAGTGGTTCAACCAGGTCTTCACCCGTTACCACGGTCTCAAGGCGTTCAAGGACTCCTTCGTGCTCAGCTTCATCGCCTCTCCCATCACGGCGCTTTTGAGCATGATTATCTCCTATCTCGTCGTCAAGCGCAAGTTCAAGGCCAAGGGCTTTATTGAGGCTGTGTCCATGCTGGCGATGGCCGTGCCCGGCACGGTTCTCGGCGTCGGCTATATCCGCGGCTTCTCCCAGGGCGTGTTCCACACCGGCTTCCTGCAGGGGCTTTACGGCACGGGCGCGATCCTCGTGATTGTGTTTATTGTCCGCTCCCTGCCGACCGGCACCAGAAGCGGCATCTCCGCCCTGCGGCAGATCGACAAGAGCATCGAGGAATCGGCCTACGACATGGGCGCGGACAGCTTCAAGGTCTTCATGACGGTGACGCTCCCGCTCATCAAGGACTCCTTCCTCTCCGGCCTTGTCACCGCCTTCGTGCGCAGCATCACCGCTATCTCCGCGATCATCCTGCTCGTCACGCCGAGCTACCTGCTCATCACCGTGCAGATCAACGAGTTCGCCGAGAAGGGCGCGTACAGCCTGGCCTGTGCATTCGCCACCATTCTGATCATCATCACCTACAGCGCGGTGCTGCTGATGAATCTGTTCATCAAGCACTTCGGCACCAGCAAGAACATGAAGGAGGATTGAGTCCATGGCTAAAGAGAAAAAAGGCGTTCGCCTCGAACATATCTCCAAAATCTATCAGGACCCCAAGACGGGCAAGGAGTTTTACGCGGTCAAGGATACCTCGCTGGTCATTGAGCCGGGCTCCTTCGTGACGCTGCTGGGCCCCTCCGGCTGCGGCAAGACCACCACCCTGCGCATGATCGCGGGCTTTGAAAGCCCGGACGAAGGCGAAATCTACATCGGGGACGAGCCGATCAACGAGCTGACCCCGAACAAGCGCGACACCGCCATGGTGTTCCAGAGCTACGCCCTGCTGCCGCACTACAACGTGTTTGATAACGTGGCCTATGGCCTGAAGCTGCGCAAGGTGCCCGCGGAGGAGATCAAAAAGCGCGTCATGAAGATCCTCGACCTGGTGGAGCTCACCGGTATGGAGGGGCGCATGACCAACCAGCTCTCCGGCGGCCAGCAGCAGCGCGTCGCCTTGGCGAGGGCTTTGGTGATCGAGCCGTCTGTCCTCCTCTTTGACGAGCCGCTTTCAAACCTCGACGCGAAGCTGCGCGTCACGATGCGCACGGAGATCCGCCGCATCCAGCAGGAGGTCGGCATCACCGCCATCTATGTCACCCACGACCAGTCTGAGGCCATGGCCCTGTCCGACAACATCATCATCATGTCCAAGGGCGTCGTGGCGCAGATGGGTACGCCGCAGGAAATCTACTACCACCCGGTCAACGAGTTCGTGGCGGACTTCATCGGCGAGGCAAACTTCCTCAAGGGACCCATGACCGGACGGGACGGAAAGAACGTTACGCTCGACATCGAGGGCAATCCCCTCACCGTGGAGGGCCGCCCGGACATGGAGAAGGGGAAGGAGTACACCGTCGTCCTCCGTCCCGAGGCGGCAACGCTGGCCGACGCGGGCGGCATGCCCTGCAAGGTGGTGCTGAGCTGCTTCATGGGCTCCTACCAGAACTACCACGTCATGGTCGGCAAGACCCTCGTCAAGCTCGAGGAGCATAACCCCAAGAACAAGAAAATCTATCAGGTCGGCGACACCTGCCACCTGGTCTTCGATCCCGCGTCGGTGCACGTACTGTAAAAATCAGATAGCAAAACCCAGGCGCGCCGCGCCTGGGTTTTGCTGCGTTACATGGTTATTTCCCTTCGCTCATTTTGCGGATCTCGATGCGCTTACGGCGGCCTTCGGAGAAGACGGGGAGGACCTTCGGGCGGTCGAAGTAATCGATGCTCTCCACATAGGTGCGCTTGCGGAGGTGGATTGCGTCGAACTTGCATCTTGTGGTGCAGACGCCGCAGCCGAGGCACTTGTTGGGATCGACGAAGGACGCGCCACAGCCGAGGCAGCGGGCGGTCTCCTTCTTCATCTGCTCCTCGGTGAAGGTCTTGCGGTCGTCCTTGAAGGTGGAAGCTTTGGCCTCGTCCTTCTCCGGAATCTGGCGGGCGGTGGCATCGTAATCGCGCTTGACCGTGTCGAAGTCCACGTTCTCCTTGTCGAAGGCGCGATAGGTGAGCCGGTCGCGGCCGATGGTCAGGCTCTGGCCCGGCTGGACAAAGCGGTGGATGGAGATGGCCGCCTGTTTGCCCTGGGCGATGGCGTCAATGGCGAACTTCGGCCCGGTGTGGGCGTCGCCGCCGACGAAGATATCGGGCTGTGCGGTCTGGTAGGTGACCTCGTCCGCAATCACGCGGCCCTTCTCGTCACATGCGAGCGTGCCGAGATCCAGACCCCCCAGGTCGATGCGCTGACCGACGGCGGCGAGGATGGCGTCGCACTTGATAAGCTTGTCGCCCTCACATTTGAGCGCCGTGACCTTGCCGTTTTTGCCTTCGATCTCCACGGGTTTATGCTCGAAGACGAACTTTACGCCCTCGTCCTTCGCCTCCTGAACCTCGGCGGGATCGGCGGGCATATCGCTCTCTTTGCGGCGGTAGGCGACCGTCACCTGCGCGCCGAGCCTTGCGGCGGTGCGGGCCACATCCATGGCGACGTTGCCGCCGCCGACAACGACGACCTTTTTGCCGATCTCGGGACGCGCGCCGGAATTGACCTCACGCAGGAAGTCAATGCCGCCGTAAACGCCCTTGAGATCCTCGCCCGGGATGCCGAGAGAGGCGGACTTCTGCGCGCCGACGGCGAGATAGAAAGCGTCATAGCCCTGCTTGCGCAGCTCGTCGATGGTGACGTCCCTGCCGACCTCCACGCCGCAGCGGAAGATCACGCCCAGCTCCTTCAAAACGTCGATCTCAGCGTCAAGCACGGTCTTTTCGAGACGGAAGCTCGGGATGCCGTAGCGCAGCATACCGCCGGGCTGCTCGTTCTTATCGAAAACGGTGACCTTGTAGTTGTCGGCGGCGAGGTAGTATGCGCAGCTCAGACCCGCGGGGCCCGCGCCGATAACGGCGATCTTTTTGTCCGAATAGTCATAGAGCTTCTTCGGCACAAAACGGGTGTCGCGCTCAAGCTCGCGGTCGGCGATGAACTTCTTGACCTCGTCGATGGCGACGGCGCGGTCGATATCGCCGCGGGTGCAGACGTCCTCACATTTGCGGTTGCAGACGCGGCCGCAGACGGCGGGCAGGGGATTCTCCT
Source organism: uncultured Eubacteriales bacterium (assembly GCA_900321275.1). GTDB lineage: Bacteria > Bacillota > Clostridia > Oscillospirales > Oscillospiraceae > Limivicinus. The sequence goes on from ONVI01000032.1 coordinate 4,034, forward strand.
TCTTGATGAGCTCCAGCGCGTCGAGGTATTTGCCCTGGGCGGCGAGCTTCAGATAACCCTGCACGGCGATATGCGCGGGACATGCGGTCTTGCAGGGCGCGGTGCCCTCGGGCGCGACGTACTCGCGGTTGGTGCGGTGTTCGGGGTTCCAGTGCTCCGGCGTCCACTCAATATCGTCGGGCAGTTCCTTGTGCGGGTGCTCGATGGGCGTCTTCGCGCAGAGCTTCTGGCCCATCTGGATGGCGTTGTTGGCGCAGCGGTCGGTGCACTGGCCGCAGGCCACGCACTTTTCCTGGTCGATCTCGGCGATGTAGTTGCTCTTGGAGGTGGCGGGGGTGTTGTAATACTGCGTCACGCCGAGGGCCAGGCAGCTCTCGGGCATGCAGTTGCAGATGGCGAAGGTCTCACCCTGGTGGAGCGTGGTGATCTGATGGACGCAGCCGCGCTCGTCACACTTTTTGACCAGCGCCTTGGCCTCCTCGACCGTGCAGGGCTTGCCCTTGCCGCTGCGGTTGAACATGTCGCCCACATGGCCCATGAAGATGCACAGACCCTCGTCCAGATCGCCGCTGCCCTCGCCCATCATCCGGCGCACGCGGCGACACTGGCAGGGCGTAATGCTCAGGTGGCCTTCGTTTTCCTCAAGATATTTGCTGACGCGTTCATTGTCGATGGCCGTTGTCCCGGCGGGGATGGCGCTCTCAATGGGGATGACGCGCATGATGCCAGCGCCCATGGGGGTGTTCGGCGCATGCTCGATCTGGCTGGTGGTGGCGTGCTGGTGGAAGGCATAGGCGATTTCGGGATGGGCAATGCAGAATTTCTCATTGATCAGCAGGAACTCAAAAACGCCGGGGGTGTACGGCGGCAGCAGGTAAATCTCCAGATTCACCTTCGGCACCACGACCTGTACAACGAGGCCGATATCATAGATCTCATGCAGCACCTCGCGCGTGCGCTTGACGCTCATGCCCGCTTTGTAGGCGATGATGGGGACGAAGGCCGGCTTCATGTCGGTCATGGCCAGCATGACGGCGATCTGCTCGTCCGTGATCCACTGCTCGAATACCTTGTACTCGGCGCAGTCGGGCGTGATCTTGTAGTGGCCGCCGTTGATTTTTTCGCAGAGCTTGATCAGATTCTCTCTGACTTCCAAAGGGGTTCCCTCCTTAATTTATATATAGGAAAACAAAACGGTCTAATTAACAGTTTATTCGTTTGCGGCAGCATTGTCAAGAAAAAGCGGACAGAACAGGAATCGGCCTCCCGGGAAGAAACCCGGGAGGCCTCATCATGGCTTTCGTATGGAGAAATTATTCGGTGAACAATGCGGTGGAATAGTAGCGATCGCCGCTGTCTGGCAGGAGGGCGACGATGGTCTTGCCCTTGTTCTCGGGGAGCCTGGCAAGCTCGATCCCGGCGTGGAGCGCCGCGCCGGAGGAAATACCGACGGAGATGCCCTCTTTCTTCGCCAGCAGTTTTGCCGCGGCGAAGGCGTCCTCGTTCTTTACGGGGAATACCTGATCGTACACCTTGGTATTGAGCACGTCCGGCACGAAGCCTGCGCCGATACCCTGAATCTTATGGCCGCCCGCGCGCCCCTCGGAGAGAACGGGGGAGTCCGCAGGCTCGACAGCCACGACCTTGACAGAGGGCTTCTGCTCCTTGAGGTATTCGCCGGTGCCGGTCACGGTGCCGCCGGTGCCTACGCCCGCGATGAAGATATCGACCGCGCCGTCGGTGTCCTTCCAGATCTCGGGGCCGGTGGTCGCCTTGTGGATCGCAGGGTTTGCGGGGTTGACGAACTGACCGGGAATGAAGCTGTTCGGCAGCTCCTTCGCCAGCTCCTCTGCCTTGGCGATGGCGCCCTTCATGCCTTTGGCGCCCTCGGTGAGTACCAGCTCCGCGCCATAGGCCTTGAGAATGTTGCGCCGCTCGACGCTCATGGTCTCGGGCATGGTGAGGATGATGCGGTAGCCCTTGGCCGCCGCGATCGCCGCGAGGCCGATGCCCGTGTTGCCGGAGGTGGGCTCAATGATGACGGAGCCGGGCTTGAGCAGCCCCTTTGCCTCCGCGTCCTCGATCATCGCCTTGGCGATCCTGTCCTTGACGCTGCCCGCGGGGTTAAAATACTCAAGCTTCACCAGCAGTGTCGCCTCAAGGCCGAATTCCTTCTCCAGATTGGTGACCTCCACAAGGGGAGTGTTGCCTATGAGTCCCAGCGTACCTTTGTATATGTTAGCCATTTTACAAAGCTCCTTTCTTTTTTAAGCCCCCTCTCCGCCCCGGTTTACGAACTGGGACACCTCTCCCAAAGGGAGAGGCAAGCCTTGGCTCCCCCTCTGGGGGAGCTGCCGCGGCGCATCTCACGCAAGCGCCGTGACTGAGAGGGTCTGATTCGCGCTTCCCCGCAGAGACGGGACAAGCCTTACGCCTCCGGCTTCTTCTCCGGATGCTTGCTGTAATAATCGTCCAGCGCCGACTGAATCGCTTCCTCAGCCAGCACGCTGCAGTGCATTTTATAGGCGGGAAGACCGTCCAGCGCCTCGGCCACCGCCTTGTTGGTGAGTTTCAGCGCCTCGGAAACCGGCTTGCCCTTGATGAGCTCCGTCGCCATGGAGCTGGAGGCCACCGCGCTGGCGCAGCCGAAGGTCTCGAACTTCACGTCCTGCACGATATCGTCCTCGATCCTGAGGTACATTTTCATGATGTCGCCGCACTTGGCGTTGCCCACCTCGCCCACGCCGTCGGCGTCTTCAATGACGCCCACGTTGCGGGGATTGCGGAAATGATCCATCACCTTTTCGCTGTATAAAGCCATCGTGATCCCTCCTTAAAGTATAAACGGCGTTTTGCCGCTCGTCAGATCCCGCCACACCGGGGAGAAGCCGCGCAGATATTCGACGACTTCCTTCACGTTCCGCACGATGTATGCCGCCTCTTCCTCGGTCGTGGCCTCCCCGATGCTCAGGCGCAGGGAGCCGTGGGCCACGTCGTGCACCCGACCGATCGCCAGAAGCACATGGCTGGGGTCGAGGGAGCCGGAGGTGCACGCGCTGCCGGAGGAGGCGGAGATGCCCCGGTCGTCCAGCAGGAGCAGGAGGGATTCGCCCTCAATGCCCTCAAAACAGAAGTTCACGTTGCCGGGCAGACGTTTTGACGCGTCGCCGTTCAGGGCGGAGTGGGGGATCTCGCTGAGCCCTTTGATCAGCCTGTCGCGGATCTTTTGCATGTGCGCCGCGTTTTCCTGCATGTGCGCGGCGGACTCCTTCAAGGCGGCAGCCATGCCCGCAACTCCGGCGACATTCTCCGTCCCGGCGCGCCTGCCTTTTTCCTGCGCGCCGCCCTCGATGAGATTGACGAGGCGGATGCCCTTTCGCGCATACAGGAAACCCACGCCCTTGGGTCCGTGGAACTTATGGGCGGAGGCGGAGAGCATGTCTATGTTGTCCGCCTTTACGTCGATGGGCAGATGCCCCGCAGCCTGCACCGCGTCGGTATGGAACAGTACGCCGTGCTTTTTACAGACGGCGCCGATCTCGCGGATGGGCTGGATCGTACCGATCTCGTTGTTGGCAAACATCACCGTGACAAGACAGGTGTCCTCCCGGATGGCGGCTTCCAGCTCGTCGACCCGGACGAGGCCGTCCTCGTGCACGTCCAGAAGCGTCACCGCGAAGCCCTCCTGTTCCAGCTTCTTGAGCGTATGGAGCACCGCGTGGTGCTCAAAGGCGGTGGAGATGATGTGGCGCTTGCCCTGCTTTTTCCCCATCTCCGCCGCAGAGCGGATGGCCTGATTGTCGGCCTCGCTGCCGCCAGAGGTGAAATAGATCTCGCCCGGCTCGGCGCCGATCACCCCGGCGACGTCTGCGCGCGCCTGCTCCATAATATCTTTTGCCCGCTGGCCGATGCCGTAGAGGCTGGAGGGATTGCCGTACTCCTCCTCCATACATCGGAGCATCGCGTCGATTGCGGCGCGGCTCATCTTTGTCGTGGCCGCGTTGTCTGCGTATATCTGCATGGCTGCGTTTCCTTTCATATCGGTATGTTTCTTTGGATGGTCACACTATACACCTATTCACCTACTATGTCAATATGCGAAAATGCCAAAAAGAACTTGCATTTTCTACTCGCCTATTGGTATAATAGGCATGTATTTCCCGTGGCATTCTGAGTGAAGCTAACGATGTGCGCGGGGATTTATCCGGCGTTTCCCTAAAAATCTTTTTCACAGGAGGAAGCTGACGATGATATCGACGAAAGGGCGCTATGCGCTGCGGGTGATGATCGACCTGGCAGGGCACGACGGCGAGGGGTATGTCCCGCTGAAGGATATTGCCGAGCGGCAGATGATCTCCAAAAAGTACCTGGAGATCATCGTGAAGGATCTCGTCAACGGAAATCTTGTGACCGGCGTCAGCGGCAAGGGCGGCGGCTACTGTCTGCAAAAAGCGCCGGAGGACTACTCCGTTGGTGAAATCCTGGAGGCAACCGAGGGGCCGCTTGCTCCCGTGGCGTGCCTGGCGGGGGATTCCGCGCCCTGCCCGCGGGCGGCGGAGTGCCGGACCCTGCCCCTCTGGGCGGAGTACGACAAGCTCACGCACGACTTTTTTTACGGTAAGCGCCTTGTAGACCTGGTGTAAAAATCTTTTTCAAAAACACTTGCAAAGCGGCCCTTGCTGTGTTACAATCCATTTTGCGTCTTGTAACTATGCCTTTTCGCGGGCACAATCAAGACAGCCCTGAGAATGAGGAGATTATACAAATGAAGTCTGGCATCCATCCCAATTACCAGCAGACCACGATCCGCTGCGCCTGCGGCGCCGTCATCGAGACCGGCTCCACCAAGAAGGACATCACCGTTGAAATCTGCTCCAAGTGCCACCCCTTCTACACCGGCAAGCAGAAGCTGGTCGACACCAGCGGCCGTGTTGATAAGTTCAACAAGAAGTACGGCATCAAGTAATTGGACTCATACTAAGTTTCAATAGAAAGTAGACAAAGATTGTCTTGTTTTTATTGAAAGTTAGTATCATACAAGCCATTGTGAAAACGCGTCGGAACCGCACGGTTCCGGCGCATTTTCATTGAAAAAAGAGCCTTCCGATGATTTCGGAAGGCTCTCAGACTATGCGGTTTTGTCAGCCCTGGGAAGCGGGGGCTTCGCTGGAAAGCATCTCATTAATCTTCTCCTGCACCTCAGGCGGCAGATCTTCCGCTTTAAGGATGGAGGTGATGCCTTCGGGAGCGGTGCCGACACCGTTGACCCGGTCGTAGATGATCTGACCGTTATGGACAAGGGCGGCAACTTCGTCAGAGTACTCGTCAACCATCAGCAGTACGTCCACATTGATATCCGGAATGGATTCCCGCAGCGCGTTTTCAAGGGAACCCTCCAGCGGGGGCAGGGAATCGACCAGGCGGTTGTATGCGTTGAGACTCTCAGCGTCACCCATTTCCGCCATCAGGATAACATACTGGAAGATGTTCATGGCGAACTTATAGTTGATGGTATTCGGAGCCTTGGCGACTTCAAAAACGCCGATGGAAGGATCGTCTTCCGTGCGCTGGGCAACCTCTTCCTCATTGAGGGAATCCACGATCGACTGAAGCTCGGAAACCACCGGCACGGGGGAGGGGGTCGGCGCAGCAGGCGCGGCGGACGGAGCAGCGGCGTCAGTCGGAGCAGCGGACGGTGCAACCTCAGAGGCGACCGGGGACGCAGAGGACTTGTCCGACGCGGCGGAGGCGTTGTTGGAGGCACCGCAGGCGGCCATGCTCAGGCAGAAGCACATGAGCAGAACAAAGCAAATCATTTTTTTCATCTTTATGTAGTCTCCTGTTCATAGACCATAGTGTATTTACTTTACCACAAGGGCAAATACACGTCAAGTGCCGGGACGTAAAAAACAAATAAACAATAATTAAGAATCCGGAACTATTCACATGGGACGCGCGTAAAGCGGCGCGAGGGCTGCTTCTTTAGGGATTTATTCATTTATTATACCGTCTCATCCAGAACCGGAAACGGCAGCCGGTCAAGAATATCCCGCTTTTTATCGACGCCGGGATAGACTTCAACCAGCGCAAGCCCCTCCGGCCTCAGCATAAAGACGCAGCGCTCCGTCACGTACAGCACGCGCTGCCCGGTTTGAACCCACAATCTTCGGGATTGCGCCCTCCTGATTGATTTTCACGCTGCCGTTTTCCTCCGTGACGTTCAGCCCCTTCGTATTGAAGGTGAGGCAGAAAACCACATTGCGCGTCGCGGCGGTGATATTGCCGAAGCCGCCGATGCCGGAGGCCTGATCCACGCCCCGATGGGCGTTGACGTTTCCGAAGCGATCCATCTCAAGCGCGCCCATAAAACAGCAGTCCAGCCCGCCGCCGTCATAAAAATCAAACTGCATGGACATGTCGCAGATCGAATCCGCGCCGATCATGGCGCCGAATTCCGGCCCGCCTGCGGGGAGCCCGCCGGTGCCGCCGGATTCCACCGAAAGCGTGAGATCCTGCAAAATACCACGCGCGGCCGCGTATTTGCTGACCTTCTCCGGAATGCCCACACCGATGTTGATGATGTCGCCCCGCTGCAGCTCCTGCGCCGCGCGGCGGCCGATGATGTCTGCCGAGAAATCGTCCCGCACCTTGCCGCTGCGGGCGTTTTCCTTTTCAAGTCGCCGGTACCAGTACTGCATATGGCTTGCCGGGACGTGAATATCGCCGGACAAGGTGCCGAAGGCGTCGCTGTCCCGATCCGGCTCACAGACCACGACGGCGTCAACCAGAACCGCGGGGATGATCACGTCCCGCGGACGACTGAAGTCCGACTTCACCCGATCTACCTGGACGATGACCTTGCCGTGATTGCGGCGGGTGAGCTGCGCGATGGAGAGGGCGTCGATGGTGCTGTACTCCGCTTCAAAGGAAATGTTGCCCTTGGCGTCCACGCTCGTCGCCTTGATGATGGCGATGTCGAAGGCGGGGAGACGATAGCACAGATACTCTTCACCATCGATCTCTACAAGCTTTACCAGCGTGTCGTCGTGTGAAATGCTGTTGAGCGCGGGGCCTTCGATCCGCGGGTCGGCGAAAATCCCGAGCCCCAGCTTGGTAATATACCCGTCGTGTCCGCCGGCCTGTGCCCGCATCGCGTGGGACATGGGGCCGAGGGGCAGGTTGTAAGCCTCGAAGCGATCCTGCAGAACCAGCCGCTTGGTGCTGGGCATGGAGCCGTAATGACCGCAGATGATTTTGCCGACGGCGCCCTCGCGGATATAATTCTCCGCACCCCGGTCGGGGTCGAACAGGCCGAAGCCCGCGGAGGAGACCAGCGTCAGGTTGTTCGGATGGCCGGTATGCCGAAAACGTTCCGTAATCGCGTCGTGGATTTTTTCGGGATTCGCCGTGCCGACGAAGGAGTTCAGGCCGATTACGTCTCCGTCCCGAATCAGTTCCGCCGCCTCTCGCGCTTCCATAATATTGAACATGAATAAGACCCCTTTGCGGTCAGATTTTGAACGTCTCTATTATCGGACAAAACGCGCGCAATTGCAAGATTCATTCTCCCTGCGTTTCCGAAAAAGCTCCAACGAAGCCTGGCACAAATCAGGCCGGACAGATTCAAACTGTTCTATCGGATAATAGTATAAGGAATAGTATAAAGAGCGGATTCCGGGAAAGACAAAAAACGGGAAATAACGCAAAATGCCATTCTGAGCGAAGCTTGGAATCCCGTATGGAATGCGCGCTACCGGGGATCCTTCACTTTGCTCAGGATGACACAAAGCTTTATGCGTTAACAAGACACAGTGGTCTTGAACCATAATCGGCAGATCATGATGCAGTCTTTATTTCTTCCTGAACACCCATTTTTTCTGGATAAAGTAGCTGATGAAAAACAGCGCGGTTTCGACCAGAATCTTGATAACAGTCGCAAGATCCGGGGAGGCGATCTCCAGCCGACGAACAAGCGCCGACAGGCAGACCATGGAGATCAGCGTCTGGGGGATGCAAAGGCAGTAATACTTGACAAATGCTTTCCCGTGATCGAGCTTGTTTTGGAAAACCCAGCGGTCATTCAGCGTAAAGTTGAATAATGAGGACAGCGCGCGGGCAATGCCCTGAGAGAGAGGGGAGACAAGCCTGAACGCGACTGTTCCGAGAAGCCCGGAGAACAGGAGGCGATACAGCCCGTTGTCCAGCACGAAGGACAGCAGCGAGCTTACCGCGTAGCGAAAGCCCGAACCCGTGGCAAAAAAGCGGGCCATCACCTTGGTAATGCGCCAGGAGTCCTTGACCGCGTTGTAGTGCGAACTGTAGTCGTCCGGGTCATAGACCGTCTCGATGGGCTGCTCCAAAAAGGGGATTCCGAGGCGTTTCATGTACAGGAGCATGTTGGTCTCATACTCAAAGCGCTCACCCTCGATTTCGCAGAAGGTTTTCAGATACTGTGCCGGGATCGCGCGCAGGCCTGTCTGCGTATCGGAAAGGCGGATGCCGAAGATCAGGCGGAAGAAACGCGAGGTGGTGCGGTTCCCCGCGACAGAGCGCGGCGGGATGCCGGGGAGGCTGAAGTCGCGGCAGCCGAGAACGACGCTGTCTTTGTTCTCCAGCATTTTCTGCCCGCAGGCGATGATGTCCTTGGTCAGATGCTGACCGTCGCCGTCGATGGTGATAACGCCAAGAAGCTCCGGCAGCGCATCCCTTACATAGCCGAAGGCGGTTTTCAGCGCCCGGCCCTTGCCCTTATTGACCTCATGCGTCAGCACCGTGCATGTGGGCATCGCGGCGGCTTCTTCAAAAAAGTGCCTGCGCTCTGCGCAGCTTCCGTCGTCCACAACGACGATATGCTCGAAGCCCTCCCGCAGGAGGCCTTCGAGCACTTTTATAAATTTGACGTCCGGATCCAGAGACGGCAGCACAATGGCCGTACAGCTCCGGCAGTCCGCTTTTCTATTCTCGTCCAAGGGATTCTTCCTCCCCATCAGTTGACCTGGAAGGCCAGCGTAGTCTCTCCGTCGTCATAGACGATTACGTTCAGCTCCATGATATCGGTGACCTCGCCCTTGCCGTAGGTATAGGTATCGGTCGTTGCGGTGACGCTGCAGACATAGCAGCCGTTCATCAGCGGCAGCACGCCGTTGAATTTGTAATCGGTCAGCTTGAAGGAGTTGGTGTGCGCCCAGCTCAGGCCGTCCAGCGCGTTCTGCGCGCGCTTGTCGATATCGGAGCCCGGAATGATATAGGGCTTGAGATTGGCGAGTGCCAGACCGCTGTCGGTCGCGCCGGAGCGGAAGACCAGATATTTCTCGGTAAACGGCTCCATCAAAGCCATGAGGCGCTGCTGCGTCTCCTCGTCCACGGGTTTGACGAACTGGACGTCGCCCTTGTTCGGGTCGATGTTGACGACGTTGCCGTCCTCGTCCCGGATCTCCACATTCACATCGCCGATCACGTTGTCAAAGCGATAGGTGACCTTGGTGGGCAGATTGGGCAGGTCGTAATAATAATCCTCATAAATGTCGTAGTGGATGCCGTCCGCCACGATGTACTCCTCACCGAGGGGCGTACCGTTGAGATAGACGCTGTATGTACTCGGGACGGTAATCTCCATGGAGCTGTAAAGGTTGGTGAAGTCAAAGCTGTCGCCATTCACCACCCAGGGCTTGAGACCCCATTCGAGAATGCCGGGAAGGAAACGGCTGACCAGCGGCCAGGGCATCTCGTCCAGATTCACCTTGCCGCGATAGTTCTGATCCTCCATGATGGACATGCTGCCGATCTCGCGGTTGGCGCAGCGCAGGCTGTAGCTAAGCATACCGGAATCCGTTGCGCCGCTTTTTCGCACGGCGATGATATTGTCGGTGAGCTTTGACTGGACAAAGGCCTTGATCTCCTCGTCGCTCTGGGTCTCATGGGGCATCTGTGAAACCGCCCGCGCCATTCCGTCGTTCCACTTGTCGCGGTTAAGCGTCTCCAGATAGGCGTCGACGGCCTTCTGCGGTCTTGAAAGCTCATACTGCTCGGCATAGTCGTACACCCTTGTGAGCCAGGTATAGGCTCCATAGGCCAATACCGCCATAAGGGCCAGCAGCAGCATCGTATAGACGAATTTTCCCAGTATGCGCCTTCTCTTTTTACTCTTTCCGGCCATCTCTCTGTCCTCTTTCTTTTGTTTCAAACACTCTCGTCAATACAGTTCCAAGGATATTGCCCTGATATCGTCGTTTCTCTCGCGGACGATCACACGCATATTGCTGACATTTTCCACTTCACCCTTGCCTTTTTCATAGGTGGTGGCGACGGCGCTGATGTCCAGGATATAAAACCCCTCTCCGAGGTCGAGCGCGCCGTTGAGCTGTGAAGAGTCAATCGTAATGGACGAGGTATGGGCCCAGCTCAGCCCGTCCATCGCGTCAAACATGCGCCCCTCCAGATCGGAGCCCTTCAGCATATACGGCAGCAGCCGCTGGTACCCGTGTTGTGGGTCGATCGCACCCGAGGTAAACTTGAGGTAGCGGTCGACAAAGGCGGCCGTAAAGCCCGCAAGCCGCTCCATCTTCTCCGGGGTGACGGCTTTGATAAACTGCGAATCGTCCCGTTTGAGGTCGATGATAAAAACTTCGCCATTTTCGTCACGGATCTCGGGGTTGATGCTGCCGATCACATTGTCGAAGCGATAGCGCACCTTTGTAGGCAGCCCGTCATAGCGCTCATAGTACTTTCGCAGTACGTCGTAGGGGATGTTTCGTTCGATGATGTAATCCTCGCTCAGCTTAAAACCATTGAGCAGGACCGTATAACTGCGGGGAATGACGATTTCGATAGAGCTGTAGAGCCCGTTGAAATCGAAGGTCTCGCTTTCCACCTTCCAGGGACGGATGCTCCAGGGGAGCAGACTCCACGGAAATTTTGACGTGTCGAAAGCGCTGACGTAGTCGTCCACCTCCGTGATGGTGACGGTGCCGAACTCATGGCCGTTGCAGCGCAGACCGTAAACCGCCCTGCCGTTGCCGCCGCCTCCCTTGCGGACATAACTGATTCCGCCGGAGAGCATCTCACGCACATGCTCCGCCACCTCGTCGTCGGACTGGACCTCATGCGGCATGGCCTTGACGGTTTCCTCAATCCCCTCGTCCCACAGGTTCTGACTGAGCTCATGAATGTAGGCGTCCATGGTGTGATTGGGGCGGGACGCTTCATATTCCCCGGCGTATTCCCATACCCTGCCCAGGCCGTAATATACGGCATAGCTGAGGAGCAGCCCCCACAGGCACAGGAAGAGGGTATACAGAATTCTCCCCAGGCGCCTTTGCTTTTGTCTCATAGAGTGTATTCCTCACCCTTACTTGAACAGAAATGCGTTGGGCAGCGGGCGCGGGTTGCCGCCCTCGGCAGAGCAGCTGTTGACATAGCGCCCATCGTAGTACATGACGGTGGAGGAGCCGCCGTCCATGTTGCAGGCGTTGACCGCGCCGTAGCTCAATAGCAGATCCACCATATCCTGATAGGTCGCGCCGATGGAATGCACCTGGCGGCCGTCGATGACCAGCATGATGATTGCGCCGTCCGCGCGCTGGGCAATGGCGGTGCGGGGATTGACGCTGCTGGTCAGATATTCGGGATCGGTGGGCACGCCGTTGGAGATGAGGATCGGGCCGAAGGACACGGCATGGACGATGTTGTTTGCAAGGCAGTCCTCATAATTATAGAAGCCCACATGCAGAATACCGTCCGTATCCAGACCGGCAAAGCCCTCCGTTACGTCCGAATCCTGATTATAGCAGACGCCGTCGATAATGGTCAGGCCCTCGGGCATGCCGCCGAGACCGCCGCCGCCGTCATCCTTGAAACCGCCGGCGTTGATGCCGCCGATGGCCCCGTACTTCTGCACCATCTGCTCAAGCGTGAGACCCACGCCGCCGTAGCTGTCGGGCATGCCGACAAAGACGCGCTTGGGGTCGAGAATCACGGTCATATAGCCGAGGTAACCGTTGCCCTTGACCTCGGTAAAGATGATGCCGTCGCCGTCCTCATCCACCAGGCCGTAGGAGTCGGTCCCCGAAGCCTCACCCGTTCCGCCGGCAGAGCCGATCTGCGTCACCGTTCGCTCCTGATTGGCGGCGATGGTGATCAGGTTTTTGTCCGTTGCGATATCGGTCTCCATCTTCTTTTTCGTCCGCAGCACTTCAAGCTCGTCCGCGGTCATGAAAATCTGCGGAATAAAGCGGAAGCGCCGCGTCTCGTCCATAGTGCTGATAAACAAATCGCGCAGCGCGGGAGAGGGGCCTTTCAGAATCACATACTCCAGCCCCAGCAGGCCGCAGCCGACCACAAGCACCAGGACGATGGCGAATCCGGCCAGCCTGTCCCAGAAGCGCCGGGTTTTCAGGCGGTGGATCAGCTTTTTCTTTTCGCAGACAGCCTCCTGCCTGTTTTCCGTTTCGTCGTAATTATTCTTCTTCACTTCTGCACCTTCACATTATAGTGTTTGTCTTATTTACATAACTGTCCAAAGTACCAAGATATTTTACCATAAGCCTTTCCCTGTGACAAGCGGATTTTGCTGGATTCTGTAAAGAAGTTATGGAATCTCTGAAAAAGTCCGGCTCCTCTGCCATAGGACATGACTGTTTTCGTGCCGAAAAGTTCCCCTGCGCGCAAAACCCCGCAGCCCAGGTCAAGCTGCGGGGTTTTGCGCTATTCATTTGACCACGCTTTTTTACGCGCTCTTCATTGCCGATTTTACCAGATTCTCCGCGTCGTCCGGCGCCATCGGACGGCCCCAGATAAAGCCCTGGATGTAATCGCAGCCGATGTTACGCAGGGTATCGAGCTGATCCGGCTGCTCGACGCCTTCGGAAATCACGGTAAAGTTCATGACATGGCCGATGGAAATGATCGCCGCCACATACTGCTTGGAGGAGTCGTTGGTGTTCATCCGGTCGATAAAGGATTTGTCCACCTTCAGCATGTCCGCAGGGAAGTCATTCAGATAGCTCAGGGAGGAATAGCCCGTGCCAAAATCGTCGATGGCGATTTTGATGCCCAGCTTTTTGATCTCGTTGATGCAGTCAAGCGCCTTGTCAACGGAGTCGATCATGATCGACTCGGTAATCTCGACCTCAAGCTGCTCGGGCGGCATGCCTGTACTTTTCAGCACCTCCCGCAGTTCGTCCAGAAAGCCGTTTCGCATCAGGTGGCGCACGGAGACGTTCACGCTCAGGACGCTCTTCGTGTTCGTCTCCCGAATGAGCTTTCCGAAGAAGCCTGCCGCCTTCCTGAAAACGACATAGTCGATCTGGTCGATCAGCCCCAGTTCCTCGGCAACAGGGATAAACTCGCCCGGCACGATGCAGTTCCCGTCCTCGTCCTTCATGCGGGCAAGGGCTTCAAAGCCGCTGAGCTGATGCTTCATGTCAAACTGCGGCTGGAGCTCAAAGAACAGGGTGTCGTTTTCAAGCGCGGTGCGGATTTTGCGCTCAATCTCCAAAGTATGCTCAATATTGGCAATTTCGGGGGTGTAGCGCAATATATGACTTCCGCTGTCGCCGCGCTTGACCTCGGCCATCGCCGTACTTGTGCAGGCAAGCAGCGCGTCAACCGTATCCGCGTCTTCGGGATAGACGGCCCAGCCGATGCTGGCGGAGAAGAAGAAATCGCAGCCGTCCACCGTGATCCTGTCCTTCAGCACGTTCTCGTACTGCTCGAGCGTTTCGAGGATCTCATCGTTGTTCCGGAAATCGCGGATGATCAGCAGAAATTCATCCCCGCCCTGGCTGGCAACAAAATCGTGCGTGTTTGTCTGCCTGCTGTCAGCGGCTTTTTTCAGGCGGAAAGCTACCTCCTTGAGTACGGCGTTGCCTGCGCTGTGTCCCATGGTGTTGTTGACGCCTTTAAAGTTCTTCAGATTCAGCACCGCCACGGCAAATTTTTCGCCCTTCGCGGCCAGCGCCCCCATCAGCTCCGAGCTTGCAAAGCGGTTCGGCAGTCCCGTCAGCGAATCCGTGACAGCCTGATCACGCAGACGGGCCTGCGCTTTTTCAGCCTTGGTGTTGGTGGAATAGATCATGTAAATGGCAATCAGCGTCAGCATATTGGTGAAGATGCCCGCAATGCTGATGTAGTTTCCGTTCTTGATAATGCCCGTCAACGCCGAGGGGAAAGAAACCAGAAGAAAGCACATGGATACGAGAAAGCCTGGTTTTTTGTACAGAACCACCAACAGGACAATGCAGAGATTGCCGATGGCTGAAAAGACGCCCGTAATCGATCTGTAAGGAATCGGCTGTCCCCCAAGCATGATCGCGGCTTCCGAGTGGGAGGTCAGCACGACGAGCACATAGCTTCCTATATAGAGAAAAATAAGCACAAAAAAGCCGAGCTTTGAAAACCTGACATTCTCAAAGAGCTCATGCAGCGTTTTTTCAATTGTTGCGCGTGAACTGTCGGATTTTTCTTTTTTCATTTTCTCGCGTAAAACCTATACATGTATATTCACCATTGTTTTGTATTATATAGCATTCTTCCCAATTTGGCAAGAATATTTGAAGCAGTTTTCACCAAATTTTTTGTATTATTTGCCCTGCCATTTGGGAAAAATGTCCAGAACGTCAACAAGGCCCGCGCCTGGCGCGCGGGCCTTGCCGCTTTATTTCAGTTCAGAGTCAGGTCTCCGTCCTTGACCCAGCCGAGCTTTCTGCATACCGCGTTGAGCAGCGGGCACAGGATCGCGGGCAGGACGAAGCTGATGAGCACAAGGCCGAGCCAGTCAAAGCCCGTCGGCTGAATGGCGACAGCGCCCTTGGCGGCGGCTTCGGCGCTCGGCGCGACCCAGCCCGTCCAGACGCCGATCTGTCCGCACAGGCCGCAGGTGCCCATGCCGGAGTTGATGGGCGCGCCGTTCATTTCCAGATGAAACAGGCAGGTCGCAAGCGGCCCCGTGATCGCGGAGCAGACGATGGGCGCAATCCAGATACGGGGGTTGCGGATGATGTTCGGCATCTGCAGCATGGAGGTGCCGAGCCCCTGGGACACAAGCCCGCCCCAGCGGTTTTCCTTAAAGCTCATGACCGCGAAGCCCACCATCTGCGCGCAGCAGCCGGCCACCGCCGCGCCGCCCGCAAGACCCGTGAGCTGCAGAACCGAGCAGATTGCCGCCGAAGAGATCGGCAGCGTCAGCGCAACACCGACCAGCACCGACACCGCAATGCCCATCCAGAAGGGACGGAGCCTGGTGGCGCGGTCGATCATGAGGCCGAAAGCGGAAGCTGCCGTGCCGATAGGCGGGGCGATAAGCTTGGCAAGCGCCACGCCGATCATGATGGTCACGGCAGGCGTCACCAGCAGGTCGATCTTGGTCTCCTTGCTGACGGCCTTGCCGCACTCGGCGGCAATGATGGCGATGATCAGCACCGCCAGCGGGCCGCCGGCGCCGCCCTCGGCATTGGCGGCCCAGCCGACTGCCGCGAGGGAGAAGAGCACCATCGGCGGCGCCTGGAGCGCGTAGCCGATTGCGACGGCCATCGCGGGGCCGGAGACGGCCATCGCGTAAGTGCCGATATCGACGAACATCTGGACGCCGAACTGCGTGCCGAGGGTCTTGATGATCGTGCCGATGAGCAGCGAGCAGAACAGGCCCTGCGCCATCGCGCTCAGCGCGACGATCCCATAGCGTCTGCCGGAAAAGATAATGTTTTTATGTCTGAGAAAGGCGCGGAATTTGTCCATTTTTTTCATGCTCCCGAAAAGAGGATGATTCAATGATACCCGCCGCGGGCGCGATTGTCAAGCTTGCGCGCTTCGTCAAATATACTGCTTCCTCTCCAGACGGTCGTACCACTTCTCAAGCAGCGGCGCGAGCATGGCGGTGGCCTTCATGTCGAGGTTGAAGAAATAAACCGTGAAGGTGACCACGAAAAAGCCGAGGGCAATCAACAGCAGGTAAAGCGGAATTTTCAAAAGGTTTTTCATATTGCTTTCCTCCGAAGATCAATATGCTTCGTTGTCGGGAATGTTTTCGAGCGAGGGATCGAGCGGCTCCTCCCGCATGACGGTGCGCATGTAGTTGTTGACCTGGTCGCGGATGGCCTGACGGGTGAAGACGCGCGGGTCGCACAGGTCGTGGGTGACCCACATGACGTGGATGCCGCGGGCGCGGCCCTGCTCCTCAAACATGCCGTGCATGCCGGTGAGGGCCTTGCAGGACATGTGCTCCCACATCATGACGACGTCGGCGTTCATCTTCTCGCACAGATCCCACAGGTCGTCCAGCAGCACCTTGTAGCCGCCGTGGGTGTGGTTGCGCATGATCATCTCCATGTTCAGCATCGCCATATCGCGGTAGGCCTGCTCCCGGTTTTCGGGCGTATCCTCGTCGGCGATCATGTCGGTGTTGATGATGGAGAGCATATCGGCCAGCGGCACGACGCCCCAGCACTGCACCATCCAGTAGAGCATGTCGATGACATACTGCGGCTGCACGCCCCAGACGATGGCGCGGTGGCGGTACTCCCCGGCGTACATGCGTTTGGCCTTGTAGCCCTGCTCCGCCAGCTCCAGAAGCTTGCGGTCGATGCCCACGAACGCGGGATCACGGCCGGAGTTGCCCATGTAGTTGGTGTCGTTATACAGGGAGAAGGCCGCGCCGAAGAACTGGGGATAGGGCGTGGAGTTGATCTCCAGCTGGGCGATGCGGCATTTTGTGGCGTAGTTGACGCGCCTGGCGGCCTTGAAGTAGAGATCCCAGTCCCACTTCTCGCCGGTGTGCTCTTCGACAAAGGCGATGGCGTTTCTGATCTCCTGCGCGGCGTACTCCAGCACGTCCGGCTCCTTGTGGCGCAGGGGAGTGGCGAGCTGGAAGGTGGGGATGCCGTACTCGCGGTCAAGGCGTTTGGCAATAATGCCGTTGCCCATGAGGGAGCCGTCGCAGGTGGTGTTGTTCTGCACCGCGCAGCAGCCGAGCACGCAGAAGTCGTCCTCAATGGAGATGCCGGCCTCGGCCTCGGGCATGGGGCAGACGTCGCCGGGGATGCCGTACTGCTGGGCAATGTCCAGATAGTGCATGACGTTGAACTGGTGGAAAATGTTGGACGCGAACATTGTGGGCACCTCGCGCAGGATGGTGTGCACCTTGTCGCGGTCAAAGCCCATCATGAAGGTGACCATGGAGTTCTCGTCGGTGATGACGCACTTGTCGGAATACGCCTTGTCGTTGCCGACTCTCCGGTCGCCGCGGAAGCAGTTGGCGATGGCCTGGGTCACGTCGGCAATGACGAAGTTGAAGGAGGTGTGGGCGATGCGCAGCGCCTCGTCTCTCAGGCCGATGGTGAACTTGTCCATGCCGTGGGGGACAAAGAGATAGCTCATCATCCAGCGGTAGCGGAAGAAGCCCTTGACGTTGCGCGGAACCAGGATAAAGCGGCCCAGCACGCTCAGCAGATAGAGCCAGCGGGTGTAATCGTAGAAGGTGTCCTTCACGCCGCGCCACTCACGGCGGGCGCGGACCTTCAGCTTCTCGTCATAGATCCTGCCGGGGGACTGTTCGCCCGCGCGGCGGACGGGATTGACGACTTTTTCGACAGTCTTCATGCCTTCCCACCTCTCTGAATATTCTTGATCTCAATGCTCTCCACGAAGGCCTGGACGCGGGTGCGCATCTGGCCGGCGGAGGAGGCGATGTTGTAGGGGCGGTCAACGGACAGAACCGGGTAGCCGTAGTCGAGCTTCAGCATGGACGAGCCGAGCGTGCGCTCGTACGCCCAGGGATCGCAGAACTTGACCTGCTCGTAGATCACGCCGTCGGCGCTGTACTCCTTCGCAAGCTCCGCCACATACTGTTTGCGGCTGTATACCTTCTCCTGGTTCATCATGCGCGGGCACTGGCAGTTCTGCACATAATGGCGGCAGACCTGGCGCAGCGCGTCCTCCTCGTCGTTGAGGACGATCTCCGTGCGTCCGGGATAGGAGCCGAAGCAGAAGCGGTCGCAGCAGACGAAGGCGCCCTGCTCCTCGATGAGCTTGACGAAGCCGGGATCGTCCACCTCGGAGCCGACCAGCAGCACCCGGGCGCGCCAGGGCCTGTCGTCCGGCTCGCGCGTCTTGAGTTCTTCCAGCGTTTCCTCCAGCTTGTCGAGGATGAGATACTTGGGGCAGACGTAAGTCGCAAGGCAAAGCACGTGGAATTCATAGCCCGTGATGCGGGGCCTGTCCCCCTTGCGAAACTCCCCGATCGCGCGGATGACGCGGCAGAGGCGGTTGTGCCGCTCAACCGATTCGCGGATGGCGGTGTCGGACACGTCCACACCGTAGTTTTCATGCAGGGGCTTGAGGATGTGGTTGGTGCACTGGAGCACGGCGAGGTTCACGTCGTTTTCGGTGTTCTTGAAGGCGATTTCCATATACTCATGGAAGAACTTCGGGTTGTCCTTGCCCATGGTCCGCAGCAGCTCCATGTTTTCCACGGCGCGGTTCATCATGGTGCAGCCGTCCGGCGTGATGACGCAGTCGGAGAAATTGAAGCCGCCCTCGATGGCGCGCTCCAGAAGGGCGCGGCTGGGCTCGCACAGCAGGGCCGTCATGTAATAGGTCGCGATGTCGAGGGAGCCGGTATTCGGCGCGGAGAGGCGGATGGACACGCAGTTGCCCAGATTCAAAAGCGGCTCCGGCACGTTCTCGCAGGTGTAGGAGACGCAGATTTTTCCGTCCTCCCTGGCCTTGGCGACCAGCTCGTTGTTGGCCTCCTGCAGGAGCTTTTCAAAATAGTTCAGATACTTCAGATCTCTCATAAATTACGTTTTCTCCCTCACTTTCAGTCGGTCACAGCATTCAGCAAGAAAAGGCGGATCGCTCCGCCTGAGAATGCATTTATTTTATGAAAAATCGCTTGAATTGTCAATCTCCCGACAAGAGCCCCCTGGGAAAATGGGGATGTTTCACAATCAAAACAGCGGGCATTTGTATGGTTTCAATAAGGAAAAAGGGCCGGGTGTACAAACAGCACCCGGTCCTTTATCTTTACAGTTTTTTGTTTTTATCAAACCTGATCGGTTCACGCGATCATCGTCAGCTGCGGGACATAGACGCTGTCCTCCCACGCGCCGACAAAGTAGCTGAACTGCTGCTCGGTCAGATACTCGTCGTAAGAGGTCGGCTCATAGCGGTAGCCGTCGCGGGCATGGTAATAACCGTCATTCGGCTGACCGTCGAAGTAGGTGAAGACAGACTCGGAGGGGACGAGCCCGTCCCCCGTGACGCTGTTGAGGACATACGCGGAATGGCCCGCGCCGCCGGAGCCCTCGTTGAGTACGGTGCCGTCCGTGCGGAGCAGATAGCGGTCACGCGCGGAAGAACACGCGATTTGGACAGGCTGCCCGTTTACCAGCGTGTCGATCTCATAGATCACGCCGTTGGAGTTGTTGCCGTCGCCCATGCCCGCGATAATCAGCTCAGGCGTGCCGTCGCCGTTGAGATCCTGCAGAGCATAGCCCGCGTGATTGCTGTAGGTAATGTATTCGGAGATGCCCCTCTCGTAAGCGAAGGCAGGGTCGGCGACACCGTTTGTATATGCGTAATAGTAATTGGACAGCACGGGGCCATAGGCGGTCACATAGTCATCCACATAGATCATGGCGGGCGAGGTGGTGGCGCTGCCGCCGGGACCGTCAAAGCGGGCCTGAATGCTCCAGCCGTCAAAGCTTACGGGCACGTTGCTCACAGCCAGGGTGTCCTGTTCCAGCTCCTGAAGCTGGAGGCCGGGGTTTGCCTGCATGGCCTGCCGGAGATCGCAGAGCTGCCCCTGCGGGCTGGTGAAGAGCCAGGTGAGGCTTGAAGCGTTGTCTGCATGGGCGATGAACCAGGTCTTGCCGCCCGCCGCGATCGACTCACTGGTGGGATTTTTGGTGATGGTCACAGGGCCGCTGCTCTGGGGCTGCGCATACTGCGGCGCCGCGGTGATCTGCGGCTGGATGACCTGCGGCTGGGCGGTAATCTGCGGCTGCGGCGTGGGCTGTGCTTCAAGCTGCGTCCAGCTCAGGGAAATCTCTCCCTGCTCCTGTCCCGCGAAAGCCCGCTCCTCCGCGCTGTTGTATTCCTGCTCGGTGATGGGCGCGTCGCTGCCGTCATAGTAGTTCTTCATGGAGACGGTCTCGGTGGTATAGACTTCATCCATCGTGGCAAGCACCTGGAGCGTGATCTGACCGCGGTCGAGGCAGAAGCTCTTCTTCGAGGTAAGATAGTGGGCCGCGCCGTCGCGCGTCACGTCCTCGCAGACATAGGTCATGCGCCCGCTCACCGGATCGCGGTAGCCGGTCAGTCTGTCCTTGATGATATCCGGCCAGGCCTCGCCCTCGCCGGTGTTGTCCGGGCATTGGACAAGGGCGGTACCCTGCTCGCTGACCTCCCAGCAGTTGACGTAGGTGTAGAGCCCCGAGCCCTGCAGGGACGCGGTCAGCACCTCAAGCCTGCCGTTGCGGTCAAGATCTGTGATGGCGTAATACCAGGTCTCGTATTCAAGCCCCTCCGGCAGCCAGATGCTGCGGCTGCGCTCAATGAGGGCGCGCTGGTCACTCTCCGGCAGAACAGGGGAGGCCGGGGTCGGCGCGGGCGAGGCTGTCGGAACCTCCGTCGGCGCGGGCAGAGGCACCGTCTCTGCCTGTTTTGCCGCGCAGGCGCAAAGCAGCGCGCAGCAGAGCAGCAGGGAAAATATGATGATTATATTCTTCTTCATGGGAATCCTCCTCGTGATTGACGTTCTATGCGGATATGACGTTATCTTATGCCGAAATGTTTCGGAAATGAATCTTTTCCCCGGCTTTTCCGTTTGGCTTTTCATTATAACATGTTCTTTGCAAAAGGCAAGCACGCGTTCAAAAAAGCCATCCCCGCCCCGTTTTCTACCCTGTCTGCCCGTCTTGTCGGTTTTCATCGGATTGTCCGGACAGTGCCCGTTTTTCACAATTAATCGATTTCGTTATAATATCTGAAAAAAGAATTGTATTAAGCACTTGATTTTTTTGTAGTATTGTACTAATATAGGCGCAAGGGATATGAACATTTTGTGAATACCCGGAATCATTAACTTCTGTTAGGAGGAAGAAACAATGGTAAGCTTTTTCGCATGTTTTGCAATCCTTGTCTGCGGCTATTTCTTCTATGGCAAGTTCGTAGACAGCGTCTTCAATCCTGACGACCGCGAGACTCCCGCTGTCGCCATTAACGACGGTATCGACTATGTCGTGCTGCCCCAGTGGAAGCTGTTCATGATTCAGCTTCTGAATATCGCGGGCCTCGGCCCCATCTTCGGCGCTCTGTCCGGCGCCATGTGGGGACCTGTGGTTTTCCTGTGGATCACCTTCGGTACTGTTTTCGCCGGCGCTGTTCATGACTACTTTGCCGGCATGCTGTCCGAGCGCAACAACGGCGCCTCCATCTCCGAGGTCACCGGCATCTACCTCGGCGGCACGATGAAGAACGTCATGCGCGTCTTCTCCGTCATCCTGCTGATCATGGTCGGCACCGTCTTCGCCGTCGGCCCCGCCGGCCTGCTTGTCACCCTGTTCAAGAACAGCGGCGTCGAGAGCGGTATCGTCCTCAAGCCCGCCTTCTGGCTCGCGATCATCCTGATCTACTACTTCATCGCGACCTTCATCTCCGTTGACAAGGTCATCGGCAAGATTTACCCCCTGTTCGGCATCTGCCTGATCGTCATGGCTGTCGGCGTTGCTTTCGGCACCGTCGTCCACGGCGGCATCCCCGAGATCTTCGCCAACTTCACCAACATGCACCCCAAGGGAACCCCGATCTGGGCCTTCATGTTCATCACCGTCGCCTGCGGCGCTATCTCCGGCTTCCATGCCACCCAGTCTCCTCTGATGGCCCGCTGCCTGAAGTCTGAGCGCCAGGGCCACTTCGTGTTCTACGGCGCCATGGTCGCCGAAGGCATCATCGCCCTGATCTGGGCCGCCGCCGGCGTGACCCTGCTCGGCGTCGACAAACTCTCCGAGATGGGCGGCGGCAACGCCAACTCCGTCTACACCATCTGCACCATGACCATGGGCAAGATCGGCATCATCCTCGCCATGCTCGGCGTTATCGCCTGCCCCATCACCTCCGGCGATACCGCGTTCCGCTCCGCCCGTCTGACCCTCGCCGACTGGTTCAAGCTCGACATGGGCAACTGGAAGACCCGTCTGGCCCTCTGCGTCCCCGTGCTTGGCATCGGCGCCATCCTCGGCTTCGGCAACACCCTCGGCTTCATCGACTACCAGATCATCTGGCGTTACTTCTCCTGGTCCAACCAGACCCTCGCCATGATCGTTCTGTGGGCGGGCGCGATGTACCTGGCCCAGAACAAGCGCAACTACTGGATCTGCGCCGTCCCCGCCACCTTCATGAGCGCCGTCTCCTGCACCTACTTCATGATGGCCGGCGAGTGCATGGGCCTTATCGAGCTCTTCAAGAACAACAAGACGATCGGCTACCCCGTCGGCCTTATCTTCGCCGCCGGCTGCCTCGCCCTGTTCCTGACCAAGGCCAAGAGGGCTGTCGCCCAGGCTGCAAAGGTCGCGTAATTCTGACCTGTGCCCAAGCGCAATACAAAAACATAATCCTCGGGCCTGTGAAAAGCTCTTTTCACAGGCCCTTTTGTTTGGTATAATACATGTCGCGGACAGCCCGCATTGACTCCACATCGTAGGGGCGATTCACGAATCGCCCGGCGGTGCAGGCTGCGCTTTCCGTGTTCGCCCGGGCGAATGCGTAAAACCGCGGTCACCCCGCGCGGGCCGTTCGTGAACGGCCCCTACGGAGATCTCTTCACTCTTAGAATACAGGAGGCAACCCCATGATCTTCTCCCCATCCCCCATCGGGAAGAAAACGCTCGATGAGGAAAGCTTAAAAAAAGATTATAAGGCATGTCGCAAATTCGGCCCCTGCGGGGTCGGAGAGCTGGCGCTGTATCTGGGCGGGCGCTTTCTGGACAGGCGCTACTACGTCCCCTGGAAGGAAGTCAAGCGCGTGTTCAAGCGCGTCGCCATGAGTCAGGGCGGCTTTACCGGCAAGGGCATGTTCGGCTCGATGGCCTTTCTGGTCGTGCAGCTCGGCGGCGGGACTGAGAAGGAATGCCCCTTCAAATTTGAGGCCGACGTCGACCGGCTGCTTGCCTGCGTGGAGCAGGAGCACCCCGACATCCCCACGCACAGCGTCAAGGCGCAGAACAAGCTTGCGAAGGCGGAAGCCGAAGAGGAGGCACGCTATCTCAAGGAGCTCTCGCCGGACGCGGACGCCGCGGTCAGAAAGCTCACGGAGGACCGCGATTATCTGGAGATCCGCCCCTCGCTCTGTGACGCGCTGGTCAATACCGCCAAGCAGAAGCGCGTTGTTGACAATCTCTCCCCGATGCACCGCATAATCGGCGCAGCGCTCGGCTTTCTCGGCATTGCCGCCGCGCTGTACGGCGTATACGGCCTGATTGTCGGCTCCCCTTATGCGCTGTATTTCATCATCGGGGGCGGCGCAGCCTTCTTTATGGCGCTGTCCAGCAACACCTTCCCCGGCAAATACAACAGCAAAAAGTACGCGCAGCTTCAGTGGCAGGGCGCCGTCTCCGCCATGCGCGATTATCTGAAGGGCCGCCCGTCCGTCGACGTGCCGCCCCAATACGCGCACCCCGTCGTGCTCACACGCATGATCCGTGTGCTGCGTGAGGGCCGCGCACAGTCCTCCGGCGAGGCGCTGGACGTCGTCAAGCAGGATCTGCGCGCCCTCAACTCCTCCGTCAAGGTCTCCCAGAAGGAATACGACGAGGTGGTAGCGGTCAAGCCCCTCTTCCTCGTCTGCGATTATCAGAATGAGATCTGAAAAGGATAACAACCATGGAACAGATACTTTCTTTTCTTGAATCCGAGGGCGTGGACAAGACCCTGCTCGACGGGGTGCGCGCCTTCCGCGCAAAGTACCCGACCGAGGCAGAAAGCGCCCCCCGCGTCCCGAATCCCGAATATTATTACTACGGCATAAAGACCTGGGAGCTGGCACTGGCCGCGATTCTGGCGGGAAAGAACCTCCTGCTGGCCGGGCCCAAGGCCACCGGCAAGAACGTGCTGAGCGAAAACCTCGGCGCGCTGTTCGGCCGCCCGGTCTGGAACGTCTCCTTCCATATCAATACCGACGCCGCCTATCTGGTCGGCACCGACACCTACGACGGAAACCGCGTCACCTTCCGCCCCGGGCCGATCTGGCTCTGCGCGGCGAAGGGCGGCTTTGGCATCCTCGACGAGATCAACATGGCGAAGAACGAAGCCCTCGCCGTGCTGCACGCGGCGCTTGACTTCCGCCGCAGCCTGGACGTGGCGGGCTATGAGAAGATCGACCTGCGCCCCGAGACGCGCTTCATCGCCACGATGAACTACGGCTACGCCGGGACGCGCGATCTGAACGAGGCCTTGACGAGCCGCTTCGCGGTGCTGGATATGCCGGTCATCTCCGAGGAGAATCTGCAAAAGCTCATCTCCCGCCGCTATCCCGCCATCAGCGTCAAGATCCGCGATCAGCTTGTGAAGCTCTACGGAGAGCTGGAGCGCAAGGCCGAGAGCGCCGAGATTTCCGACTCCGCCCTCGACCTCCGCGGCCTGCTGGACGCCATCGCGCTTATGGAGCAGGGGCTCCGCTCCGGCGACGCGCTGGACATGTGC
Organism: uncultured Eubacteriales bacterium; assembly: GCA_900321275.1. Lineage (GTDB taxonomy): Bacteria > Bacillota > Clostridia > Oscillospirales > Oscillospiraceae > Limivicinus. The sequence continues at coordinate 28,727 of ONVI01000032.1, forward strand.
ATCGTCAACAAGAGCTTTGACGCATACGAGCGCGGGCTGATCCGCGACGTGATCAGCGCCCGCATTCCCGCCGACCTCACGCGCGGCGACGTATTTGTGAAATGATTAAGAAACAGTATTCGGGCTCTGCGCGCAGGGCCCGGAACATCATCTGGAACGCCGCGGGGCGCTACGACTTCGATCCGCCCTTCATGGCCTTCTTTGCCAACGGTCATCCCGATCAGTATTTCAACATGGTTGCGGGGCTGGTTCAGAAATGGCTGGACATGCCGCGGCTGTGGGATTTTTTCCTCAGCTATGAGGGCGACCGCCGTTCCGACGAGTTTGACGATTACCTCTGGCTGGGGCTGGAAAACTGCGTCTATGAGAAGGAGCTGAAGGAGCGCCCGATCCTCGAGGCGCTGCGCCGCAAACGGGGCGAGCTGTTTTTCGTCGAGCAGCAGCAGATGTCCCGCCAGCAGATGGAATACCAGAGCATGCCGGTCTTCACCCAGCAGGAATACCGCTGGGCGAGCGTCTGCGGCAAGCGCCCTCCTCTGCTCACGCCGCGCGAAAACAAGATCGCCGAGGCGCTCCGGTTTTCAGGCGATCTGGACACCGACGGCGTGATCGCGGCCATGCGGAATTTTCTCCAGGGCTTTTTCCGCTTTACGCCCGGCGACGAAATTAGAATCCGCAAGGCCACGCCGCTCTCAAAGCTGCTTTTCAGGCACGAAACCAAACGCCGCGACCGGCTTCTGGTCCGTGCCGGCACCGGCGAGGGCGACCATGAAAAGGCGCGGCAGCAGCGGCATGCCGGGCTCGGCCGTCACGTCGGCCCCGGGCCGGAGGATGAGGCGTATATCCGCGCGGTCTTCGGCCGGTGCTGCCTCTCCGATCAGGAGATGCGCATCCTGGAAAATGAGCTCTGCGTCGGCGACGATGAGCTTTGCCGCCTCTGGGTCACGAAGGGCGAGTCGGTGGATACCGCCGATAAAGACGCGCTGGAGGTGCGCGAAAGCGCCCGGCGTCAGCAAAAACGCAACGAGGCGTTTCTTGCGGAGCACGCCGCAATGGTCGAGGGCAGCGTCCGCGCGCTCTCCACCCGGATCGAGACCATCTTTTCCTCATACTTCAAGCATCTGCCGGAGGCCGCAAAAGCCGGGCGCATCCGGCCGGAAGCCGCCTGGCGTCTGCCGGTGCTGGACGACGCCATGGTCTTCCTCAAAAACGGCGAGGATACGGAGCCGGAGCTCTGCGTCGACCTGCTGCTGGACGCCTCGCAGTCGCGCATGCACTCGCAGGAAGTGCTGTCCGCCGAGGGCTTCATCATCGCCAAAAGCCTTGCAAAGCTGCACATCCCCGTGCGGGTCAGTGCGTTTCGCAGCATCCGAAGCTATACGGTGCTGGAAATTCTCAAGGACCGGAAGCAGGCGGACTGCCGCGGACTGCTGCGCTACTTTGCGGGCGGCTGGAACCGCGACGGCCTGGCGGTTGAAACGCTCGGACGGCTGGACGATGATGACGCCATGCGCGGCAAACAACGCATCCTGCTTGTGCTGACCGACGGCAGCCCCAATGATTCCACGCCGCTTCCTTCCTCCGGCCTGTTGATGGAGCGCGAGTACGAGGGCGAGGCGGCGGTCAAATCCGCGCAGGAGGCAGTCAAGCGTCTGCGCGAAAAGGGCGTGCGCGTCGGCGCGGTCTTCCACGGCAACAGCTCCCATCTGGAGAACATACACCGCATCTACGGTCACGCCTACGTGCGCATCCAGAAGGCCAACCAGCTCGCCCAGGGCGTGAGTGATCTTTTGCTCATGCTGCTGCGTGAGATGCGAACGGACTGATCCCCTTCGCCCTATCCGTCAATTTTCGGAAAAACTCCTTGCGTCAGAACAAAGGGAATATTATAATAACCAAGTATGCTAACATATAAAGGAGATGTCCGCCATGCCTACCACCTGGACCCGTACCCCGGATGAATTTCATAAAATCTATATCGCCAATACCGACGCCTTCTACCGTCTCGGCGGCTATTCGATGGCGAAGGAGCTGGACGAGTTTATGACCCGCTGCGCCCTGAATCTGTGGAGCAAAGGCGGCGGCATCACCCAGCGCCATGTGGATATGGCGAACCAGATCTATTCCCGCAATCAGCCCCAGCCCAAGTGGCTGCTCTGGTCGCTGACGGGCTCCATCGTGGAGGGCGAGGTCTTCATGCCTCCCGTTTTCTTCTGGAACCTCGCCGAGAGCGACGCAAAGCGCGGCACCGAGGCTTCGCGCACGTTCATCCGCATGCTGACCAATATCCTCCTGTACCTCGCCGCCGTAGACGACGACGTGACCTATGAGGAGGCCGCGTTCATTACCGAATGCACCGACAAGCTCGGCGCCATCTGCGACACCACCGGCGTGCGCAAGAGCAAGGAGCCGCTCGATCCCCTGGAGTTTGTCACCAGCGGGGAGCCGAGCTTCCTGGAAAAGCACAAGCAGCAGACCCAGACCACCGGCGGCGAGGAGGCTTCAAAGTCCGACGAAAAAGAGGAAGAGGCCCCGAAGCCCAGCTATGACGAGCTCATGAGCCAGCTTGAGGATCTGGTCGGCCTGGAGGATATCAAGAAGGATATCAAAAATCTCATGAACCTTGTGAAGGTCCGCAAGCTGCGCGAGCAGAACGAGCTGCCTGTCCCGCCCATGAGCCTGCACATGGTTTTCCTGGGCAATCCCGGCACCGGCAAGACAACCGTCGCCCGCATCGTCGCCGGTCTCTACGCCGCCATCGGCGTATTGGAGAAGGGCCAGCTTGTGGAGGTCGACCGCTCCGGCCTGGTGGCGGGCTATGTGGGGCAGACCGCGCTCAAGACGCAGGAGGTCATCAAAAAGGCCCTCGGCGGCGTATTGTTCATCGACGAGGCGTATTCCCTTTCCTCCGGCGGGGAGAACGACTTCGGCCGCGAAGCCATCGAAACCATCCTCAAGGCGATGGAGGATCACCGCAAAGATCTGGTCGTCATCGTCGCGGGCTACACCGGGCCGATGGAGCGTTTCATGAACTCCAATCCGGGCCTCGAATCCCGCTTCAACAAGTACTTCTTCTTCCCTGACTACAACGGGGAGCAGCTCATGGCGATCTTCCGCATCCAGTGCAAAAAGAACGGCTACACGCTCACCGAGGAGGCCGACAAAAAAGCGACCGCGTTCTTCACGGAGCTTTATGCCAATCGCGGCGAAAACTTCGGCAACGGCCGCGACGTGCGCAACTGCTTCGAGGACATGGTGGTCTCGCAGTCCAACCGCGTAGCCGCGATGGAGAACCCGAGCAAGGAGGATCTCATGACCGTCCTGCCCGAGGATCTGGACATCGAGGGCGACGATGAAGAGGACGCGAAAGAAGAAGCGCAAGAAGAAGCGGCAGAGACGCCGAAAAAGAAAAAAGACAAATGAACACAACAGGGGAGCCCGTCCGGGCTCCCCTGTTGTGTTCATTCAAATTCTTGCCAGCAGCTCGTTTACCTGCTCCCGCTCGGGCATGGAACGGATCGCGCCCTTCTTCGTGGTGACGATATAGGCGGCGGTGTTGGCAAAGCGCAGCATTGCGCGCAGATCGTCGTCGGTGAGCCCGTCGATCCCATGCTCCAGCACGAAGCTCAGCACACTTGCGCAGAAGGTATCGCCCGCGCCGGTGGTCTCGATCACGCCGCCCAGCTTGCAGGCCGGGACAAAGACGTGCCTGCCGTCATAAAAGCTGTGGCTCCCGTCGCCCCCGGCGGTGACGTTCAGCACGCGGATGTTGGGGAAGCGCTCCTTCAGCGCGGCCGCGCCCTTGTCGAAATCCGTCTCGCCTGTCATGAACTCAATCTCGTTATCCGCGATCTTGAGAACGTCACAGCGGGCGAGTCCCCACTGAATGGCTTCCTTCGCGCTCTTATCGTCCGGCCAGAGGGGCGGGCGGAGGTTCGGATCGAAGGAGATCAGCGCCCCGGCCTCCTTGGCAATCTCCCAGGCGCGGATCGTGGCGCTCTTGCACGGCTCGTCCGTCAGGGAAAGGGTGCCGAAATGGAAAATGCGGCAGCTTTTCAGCATCTCCTCGTCCAGCTCGTCCGGGCGCAGCATGATGTCGGCGCCGGGCTTGCGGTAGAAGCTGAAATCCCGGTCGCCGTTGGGGAAGGTGTGCACCACCGCCAGCGTCGTGGGGATCTCCGGGTCGCGTCTGAGAGAGGAAATGTCAATTCCCGCCTCCTGCACCGTGGCGGCCAGCATATCGCCGAAGCTGTCCTGTCCCACCTTGCCGATGAAGGCGCAGTTTTTGCCGAGCTTGCGCAGCATCGCCAGCACATTTGCGGGCGCGCCGCCGGGGTTTGCCTCGAAGAGAAGATTGCCCTGTTCGCTCAGACCATTCTGGGTAAAATCGACCAGCAGCTCGCCCAGGGCGACAACGTCATATTTTATATTTTGCATTGTTATACTTCCTATCCAGACATCGTTCTCGTCGCTCATGAGATTGACGACGCGTTTTTCTTTCACGTCGGCGACGGTGGTCTCGCACACCTTCCGGCGCAGCGGAAGAACGGTGCGCGAAGCTGGGTATGGCCTCCAGTGCGCTTTCCGGCGGGACATTGTTGCCCGTAGAGGGAAGGGTACCGTCGATGTCCGGAAAGAGCAGCTTCCTGTTCATCGTTTTTCGTCCATCCCGAAGTCGCAGATCAGCCACGCAAAGCCGCCCGGCGGGAGCAGCACACCGCCGTAATCCACATGCTCCCCGGTCAGCAGATCCTTGAAGTCGCCGGGGGTGTTGACGGGGGCCCAGCGCTCA
>ONVI01000092.1 GCA_900321275.1 uncultured Eubacteriales bacterium
CATGCTGAGGGCGACGCATTCGGCGATGAGGCGGACGACAGGTTCCCCCGGCAGCGGGATCGCACCATAGAATTTGTCGTCAATGGTGATTCCGTAGCCGCCGTCGCTGACCATGTTCGTGAAGCCGAGTTCGTGCATGCAGTCGACGGCCATCGCCTGGAGGCGGCCGGTGGCAATGCAGAGAAAATGGCCCGCTGCGCGGCATTTTTCAAGTGCGAGGACTGTGGAGTCGGGGATGTAGGTGTCGTGATACCCGCCGGCGAGCAGCGTTCCGTCGATGTCAAAAAAGAGATATCTTTTGCGGTTCATTAATTACTCCTGTTTGTGATGAGCATATAATTCTCGTATAATGTTATCATATGGACACGCTTTCGGCTACAGAACGGCTTTATGGGGCCGGCTGTGAAAGGGGTATGGTTAATGCGCGGGATTGCGATTGCTGCGGCCTTAAAGCGGGAGGAAGCCGGAAGGTTACAGGTTGCCTGCCAGGAAATCCTTGGTCAGCCCGAAGAACTCCCTGAACATGTTGTTGGGGAGATAGACGGGGTCTGACGGAGCCGCGATCGCATATACGTTGGTAAGGCCCTGTTTGCGGGCGAGGGCTGTCGCGCGGGTGACGTGGAAGTTGTTGGTTACCAGTGCGGTGGAGGCGCCCGGAGAGGTCATGAGCTGCTTGCTGAACTGAATGTTCTGGACTGTGTTGCGAGCCTGGTCTTCGACGAGGATGCGAGCGGGATCGATGCCCTGCGCTGTGAGGTATTGTTTCATGCCTTCGCCTTCGGTGAGGGGCTCGCTTTCTCCTTTGCCGCCGGTGACGATGCAGAGGGGCTCGCTTTCTCCTTTGCCGCCGGTGACGATGCAGAGGGTGGATTCGTTTTCTTTCAGGTAGTCGACGGCCGCGTCGAGGCGGTATTTGAGAACGGCGCTGGGGCCGTCTTCGCGGACCTGGGCTCCGAGAACGATCAGGTAATCGAGGCCTTCCGGAGCGCGGCTGCCGAAGCCGCGCAGAACAAATCCCTCACAGATGAGAAAGAGAACTATCACGGAGGCTGCGGCTATGAGAAGGAGTGCTCTCGCTATTTTGGGCAATTTATCGAAGAAGCGGATCCTGATGAGGAAGCTCATGAGAAGGAAACAGGTACCCAGGGCGAGCCAGACGGCGTAGAACATGGTGCCGCTGCGGATCAGGAAGACCGCGATGCCGTACAGGACGCAAAGTATTCCGATTATCGTGAATAAAATGGCGGGAAATGTCATTTTGAGGAGCCTCCTTGAGTACTGTTGGGAGAATTGTAAGCCCTCGAAGGGCGTCCGGTCAACCGGGTGACTGGGGAGGCGATATTTTGACCGGGAAGGGAGACGAGATGCTGAACGATGAGTCTATGGAGACTATCAAACCGGTGCCGCAGAGGCGCATTGCGGATAAGATGAATGAGTACATGAGCCGCCGGGACTACGCGGGGGCGGAGCGGCATCTGCTCTACTGGCTCGCGGAGGCGGAACTGGGACGGGACCTGCAGGGGCAGTTGATGCTCCGAAATGAGATGGTAGGGCACTATCGCAAGACCGCGCAGCGCGAAAAGGCAATGGAGAGCGCAGGGAAGGCGTTGGAACTGCTGGCGGAGCTCGGGATGGAGGATTCTATCTCCGCGGGTACGACTTATGTCAATATTGCGACGGCGTGCAATGCTTTTGGCGAGTACGAGCGGTCGCTGGAGCTGTTTGAGAAAGCGCGGGCGGTCTATGAAGGCAGCGCTTATGTGGAGCCGCGGCTTCTGGGCGGCCTTTACAACAATATGGCGTTGACATGCACTGCTCTGTCAAAATATGATGAAGCTCTGGATCTCTACGAAAAAGCGATCGCTGTCATGGCGAAGGTGCAGGACGGCGAGCTGGAGCAGGCGATCACCTGTCTCAACATGGCCGACGCGGTGGAAGCCGGAGCCGGAATGGAAGAGGGAGAGAGCAGGATTTATGAGCTGGTGGAGCGCGCGGAGGAACTGCTGGACAACAAAGGCAGGGAACTGCTTCGGAGGCCGGACGGCGAGGCGCCGGGGCGAGCGGATGACGGGCGGTCAGTTTTGGAAGCGCCCGGAGCGCTGAAGGCGTTTCCGGCTGAGGAGAGGGCGCGGGTCGGCTATTATGCTTTTGTATGCGAGAAATGCGCGCCTGTTTTTGAATATTACGGCTATTTCCTGACGGCGAATAAGCTCAGGGAGACGGCTGAGAAGATCTATGCGGCCGAATGAGGCGCCGATTGAGAGAATCTAAGCGGCAAATAGAACGCCGGAAAGGATTATTCGGGAATGAAGGGACTGGAGATCGCCAGGGCTTATTATGAACAATACGGAGAGCCGATGCTCCGGGAGAGGTTTCCCGGGCTGATGCCGTTTGTCGCGGCGGGTCTTGCTGGCAGCGGATCGGAGTGCTGGGGCTTTGACGACGAGATCTCCAGGGATCACGATTTTGAACCGGGTTTTAGCCTGTTCCTGCCGGGAGAAGATGTGGTGGACAGGAGGACTGCTTTCGAGCTGGAGAGGGCTTATGCGGCATTGCCCAAAGAGTTTATGGGGCTGCGGAGGTCTCTGGTCGCGCCGGTGGGCGGCCCGCGGCACGGCGTTCTGCGGACGGCTGAGTTTATGACGGACAAAGTCGGGAAAGCGGACGGCAATCTGAGCCTTATGGAGTGGCTGTATATGCCGGAGTTTTCACTGGCAGAGGCTGTGAACGGGGAGATCTTCATGGATGGTTACGGCGAGGTGACCGCGATCCGGGAGCGGCTGAGGCGCCGGCCGGAGGACGTGCGGCTCAAAAAACTGGCCGGGCAGCTCCTTCTCATGGGGCAGTCGGGGCAGTATAATTACCGAAGGTGCCTGCAGCACGGTGAGACCGCGGCCGCGCAGTTAGCCGCAGTGGAATTTGTCAAAAGCACGATGGCCGCAGTCTTTTTACTGAACGATGTGTACCAGCCTTATTACAAGTGGTGTTTCCGGGCTATGCGGGCACTTCCGAAGCTTGCGCTCACAGCGGAACTGCTGGAGTACCTCCTGACGACGGACAACGAGCCGGATACCGCGGAGGAAAAATCCAGGGTAATGGAAGGCATTGCGGCGGATGTCATTGGAGAACTGCGGGAGCAGGGACTGACCGGGGCAGTCGGCGCGGATCTGGAGAAGTGCGCTTATACGGTCAACGACAGGATCGGCGACGCGCAGATCCGCAACATGCACATCCTTGCGGCGGTGTGAGGGCGCTTAGATGCGCAGGAAATAACAGATTGGATTGGAGAGTTTTATGAAAATACACGGACTTCAGAAGATGACGCTGCTTGACTTTCCCGGTCATGTGGCCTGCACGGTTTTTCTGGGCGGGTGCGATCTGCGCTGCCCTTACTGCCACAACTACGAGCTGGCGACGGGACAGGCGCCGGCGGTAATGGAAGAGGAGGAGCTGTTCGCTTTTTTGGCAAAAAG
>ONVI01000037.1 GCA_900321275.1 uncultured Eubacteriales bacterium
GGTAGATCGCCGCTACTTCCGTAAACGCATACGATACATGGGCGGCCGCGTTATTGCCGTCCATGGTCTTGTAGTGTCTCTCCATACAGTCATCTCCATTCTATTTATTCGTCGTGTTTGTTGCCGACATACGTGAATAGAATACCGTATTTTTGCCGCTTTGTAAAGCGCAACCAAAACGCCCCGGCAAATTTTGTTGAGTCTTAACGCATTTCATCCCTAAAAATTGTACACTTTTCATTTCCCGTATGCTATAATGAATACCTGTTTAATATGCTATTATCCGAAACAAACATAAATCTGACGCGGAGGTGTATGCCATGGCGCCCGGGCCGGGCCCTCGCGGGCCGATCAAGTTCCTCACGGAAGAGGAAAAACAGAGCATGCCGAAGGTGACGAAGGAGCTCATGCTGCGCATTCTCTCCTATCTGCGTCCCTACTGGCTCCAGCTCCTGCTGGTGCTTATCGCCATTGTGCTGTCGGCGACGGTGGGCTTGCTGCCCTCGATCATCACCGGGCGCATCGTGGACGAGGCGCTGGTCGGCAAGGATATGAAGCTGCTGGTTCAGCTTCTGCTCATGGCCTTTTTCACGCTGGCTTTGTCGCAGGTGATCAGCGTGCTGGAGAGCTATATTAACGCCTGGATCTCCCAGCGCATCATCTTCGATATGAAAAACCAGATGTACGACCATCTGCAGCACATGCCGCACTCCTTCTTCTCTACCGAAAAGCAGGGCGACATCATAACCCGCATGAATACCGACATCTCCGGCGTCAGCTCCGTGATCTCCGGGACGCTTTCGAGCATCGTGAGCAATATCGCCACGGTGGTGACCACCCTGGTCGCCCTCTTTACCATGAGCTGGCAGCTTGCGATCGTGGGCGTTCTGGTCATTCCCCTGCTGATCCTCCCGACCCGCAGCGTCGGCCGCACGCGCTGGCAGCTTCTCAATGAGAGTCAGGCCAAGAACGATGAGATGAACCAGCTCATCAACGAGACGCTGTCGGTCTCCGGTTCCCTGCTGGTCAAGCTTTTCACCCGCGAAAAGCGGGAGTATGACCGCTTTGTCAACGTCAACGAGGAGGTCACGCAGCTTGCCCTCAAGGAACAGCGCAGCGGCAAATGGTTTCGCGTGGTGATGGGGATGTTCACCCAGCTCGGCCCCCTGCTCATCTACTTTGCGGGCGGCTGGCTCATCATCACCGGGAAGGATCCTACGCTCACGGTCGGCACGGTTACGGCCTCCGTCTCGCTCATCAACCGCCTGTACCGCCCGGTGGAGTCCCTGCTGAACATCCATGTGGACTTCACCCGCTCCCTCGCCCTGTTCACCCGCATTTTCGACTATTTCGACCGGGAGCTTGCCATCGTCTCCCCGCCGCACGGGCGCAGGGCCTCCATGGACGAAAACTGCGAGATCCGCTTTGAGCATGTACAGTTTTCCTATCTGCCGGAAAAGCCCCTGCTCACGGACATCAACTTCACCATCCCGACGGGCAGGATGTACGCCGTGGTCGGCCCGTCCGGCTCCGGCAAATCCACGATGGTCAATCTGATCCCGCGCCTGTACGACGTGACCGGCGGCGCGGTGTACATCAACGACATCAACGTCAAGAGCTATGACCTCACGTTCCTGCGCTCGAACATCGGCGTCGTGACGCAGGAGAGCTATCTCTTCAACGGCACCATCCGCGACAATCTGCTCTATGCCAAGGAAGACGCCACGGAAGAGGAACTGGAGGCCGCCTGCCGCATTGCGAACATCCACGACTTCATCATGAATCAGCCGGACGGCTACAATACCGAGGTCGGCAACCGGGGCCTGAAGCTCTCCGGCGGCGAGAAGCAGCGCCTGTCCATCGCGCGCGTGGTGCTGAAGGACCCGCGCATCCTGATTCTGGACGAGGCCACCTCCGCCCTCGATTCCATCTCCGAAAACGCCATTCAGGACGCGCTGGAGGCCGTCATGCGCGGCAGGACCAATATTGTGATCGCCCACCGTCTGACCACCATTCTCAAGGCGGACAGCATCCTCGTCGTCAAGGACGGGGTCATCGCCGAGCAGGGCACGCACGACGAGCTGCTCGCCCGCGGCGGGGTCTACCGTGAGCTCTACGAGACGCAGTTCAGGCAGGTGCTGGATTACGAGTCGGAGCACAGCGAGGACAAAGAAAAAGGCACGGACGAGCATCCGTGAACAATTCGTTAACGCTTCCAAAGAAAGGCAATTTGCTATTGACAACGCCGGTATTCCGTGGTATTATATCTAAGCTTTCAGGAGCAAAGGTAAATATCGCGGGGTAGAGCAGCTGGTAGCTCGTCGGGCTCATAACCCGGAGGTCGTTGGTTCGAATCCTTCCCCCGCAACCACTATAGTGACCGGAATCGTCGATTCCGGTCACTTTTTTCACAGTTTTGCCTCGAAACGGTTTGGGTCAGGGTTTGGGTCAACCCGCCTGACCCAAATGCCGACCCAAATGCGGAAATGTGCGGAAAGGGGTGGAAAGCACTGGATAGTGAGAGAAAACAATTTGTCCCTAATTGTCAATAATTCGTTTTTGAAAAAGAACCCATTCATTCTACTGGCCTATTTTTCAAATGCCTGTGCATGAAGCGGAGTGTCATTCTGTCAATATTTCTTTGTTTAGATACGCAGTTTTTACCGGCTTTTATATCTTAAATCGACACCTCGAATTCATTTTGGACGGCACACAACTTGATTTAGCAGTGTGCTGAATGCGTTTTCCTGCTCTTTCTCCCAGAGCACAAGATCACCGAGGACAATTCGCTGAACGTCGTCAATATTAATCGCGCCGCCCCAACCGCAGTGGAGCTTGACCACGCCATCCTCGCAGGGGCAGGTCAGTGCGCCGCCGGTGGAAAACTCTGATCCGTCGGAGAAGATGAGCTTTGTTTCGATGCAGACCTTATCCTCCAGGATGCTCCAAGGCTCATACGCTGCCAAGTCCGCACCCGTCGTGCGGCAGTATCTGCCGTATTTTTGTTCCGTTTCCGATATGGCCAGATCGGAACGCTGCCAGTACAGATCAACAATCTCTCTGTCTTCCATACTGAACCTCCTTCTTTTCAAGAGCTCTCACCCGTATAGACAACAAAACGCGGGGAAGGTTTTAAAAGATTCCCTGAAATTATATCACATTTGCAAAATAAAAAGCCTGCTTCCCCATCAAGGGGAAACAGGCCCTGAAGTCTTTTATTCCCAGCCCATTATGCGGCGGAAGCTGCCGTCCGCGTCATGGCTGTGATCCCGTCGGCGTTGAGTGTATCATGTATTCAGCACCCTGAAGCTTGAGGCGTTGGCCTTGTAGAGCTTTTTGAATACCTTATAGTTGCGTTCATATACTTCTTTATTCTGAGGATCGGGTATGTAAGCGTGATTTGTTTTTACAAGCCGGCGTGAAAGCTCCATCACGTCCTCGCCCTTGATGCCTGCCGCAACTGTAAGTGCGGCGCCGATCGCGCCCACCGACTGGGTGTTGTCGATCGTCTCGATCGTCCGGCCGGTAATATCAGCCAGCATCTGACAGGTAATGGGCGACAGCGCACCGCCGCCGACAAAGCGGATCGGGTCGGAGGTTTTTACCTTCTTCGCTTCACATTCCAAAAGCCAGCGCAGGTGATAGCAGATCCCCTCAAGCACCGCGCGAATCATGTCTCTCTTGCCATTTTCAACACGGATATTGAAAAACATGCCTCCTGCCCTGGAATCCTCAAACGGGCAGCGGTTGCCGTGCAGCCACGGGGTAAAGATCACACCGTTTGCTCCGGGCGGGACCCTGTCGACCTCTGCGGACAGATAATCGTAGAGGCTTTGATATTTGCCTTCCACATCGCTTACCTTGGTCTGGTTCAAATAAAGGCCGACCTCATCCAGAGCAAGATGATTCATGACCCATTCAAAGCACTTTCCGGCTGTTTCCAATTCGGCATAATAGCTAAAGTAACCGCGTTTGGCTGACAGAACACCGGTTATCATCGCGCTGATGTCAGCCGTCTGATGATCCAGACAGGTCGAAACCCATCCGGACGTTCCGACATAGATATGGGTGTCTCCCGGCCTTGTACTTCCGGCACCGATGCTGACGAAGGTCGTATCCCCGCCGCCGCCGAAAACCGGGATCCCTTCTGTGAGGCCAAGCTCCTCTGCGACCTTTTTCGTCAGCCTGCCGGCCAGATCTGTACAGTCAATGATCTCCGGCATGTGCTCAGGCCTTACCCCGTACATTTTCAGAAGCCCCTTGTTCCAGCTCTCTTTTCCTTTGCGCGTGTCATAGAGGAAGGTCGCAAACGCGGTATCGGCGGTTCTTACGATCCTGCCTGTGCAGCGCGCCGTGAGATAGTCGCCGACATCCAGCCATTTATACATTCTGTGGAAGATCTCGGGCTCGTTGTTCTCCACCCACTTGTACTTCCAGACCGGGTCCTTGACACTGGCTGAAGCGGCGTAATTCACCATCACATTCCGCGCAAGCTTAAACACATTGCAGCCGGACACCTTGATGAACCCCTTGCCCATACAGTCCCGGTATTCCCTGACGCCCCTTTGATCCAGGTAGTTCATCGGCGGCCTGAGCGCGCTGCCGGATTCGTCGACGAAAACCGCGCCCTGCATCTGGGAGCAAAAGGCCAGGCCCTGGATTTCCCCGGGCTTGACATCCGATTTTTGAAATAGCTCCCTTGTGGTGGAACAAAGGGCTGCCCACCATTCCTCCGTATCCTGCTCCGCACCGCCGTCGTCCGTGATATAGAGCCCGTAGGAAGCCGAAGCGCCGGCCACAAGCTTTATTTCCGATGCGATTTCAAACAGGCAGGTTTTTACATTGCTGGTGCCAAAATCGTAGATGATGATGTACATATAGTCCTTCCATCTGCCCGGTATTCCGAGCATCAGCAGAGCACAGCCAAAACCGGTCAGCTATTCTTTTGCGCACCCTTTTCAAACCATTTCGCCGTATACTTGAAAAGCATCGGGTACAGGCCGATATCCGCGAAGATCACCAGGGTGTACCGCGCCGTGCGCACGAGCATGGCCGACATGGCGGCGGAGTTCAAAAACTCCTTGCTGAAGGGCAGCTTCAGCAGCTCGTTCAGCCCAAAGAAGACAGCCACGCCGCCTGCGACCCGAAGCACCGAACGCAGCGTACCGCGGATGTTTTCAAAGTTGACGTATTTCCGCTCATACAGATCGCCCAGGATGAAGCCCAGCATCATCCCGTAGCCCGAGAAAAAGTCCTGGCTCTTGCAGTAGAAAAAGCCGGGCAGCCCGATGAGCAGCAGCACAATATAAAAACGCACGTCATTGTTGATCTTATTTTGCAGCCAGGGGACCGCGACGATGATCACAAGGCCCAAAAGCCAGCCGACGATCACGTCCGTGGGATAGTGCACACCCAGGCAGAAGCGGGACACACCGACCAGCAGCGGCAGGACTACGCCGATCACTGCAAGCACCTTGTTGTTCTTCCTGTAAGCCGCGGTAGAGCCATAGACGGCCACGGCATTGGTGGAATGTCCGCTCGGGAAGGAGAATTCCTGGGCGGCGATGTTGTAAATATCCGCGTCCTTTTTTATCGGTTTGAGGCACTTGATCTCGGGGGTGTCAAAATAAGGTCTGCGGCGGTCGAAGACGTTTTTGATCATGGGATTTGCCACCAGGCCGACCAGCACGTTCACGCCTACAAAACGCCCGAAGCGCTTGTCATAGCACCAGAACAAAAAGCCGATCACAGCCACGCAGGCCAGCTCCTCCCCAAATGCGGAAATGAAAGATGCCAGCGACGTCCCGAAGCTTCCCATATGCGCCTGCAGCCAGATGATCAGGGAAACCTCCCAATCAAAGAAAAAAGTATTGCCGACCAGTTCCATACTCTTTGCCTCCTATGCAAAGTTTGCTTTATTGGTAGTGCTTGGTATCATAGCATAAAATTGGCCACAACGCAACGGACTCAGGCAGAAAAAAAAGAACGGCTAAAAAATCGACAAATCCAGATTATGATTCCGGATTTGTCGATTGTATGCGGCGTTATGCAATGATTCCCACTTGCCAAGCAAATCCCTACTTTAACTGCTTTTGTTTAGGAGATTTGTCTCGACGTGACTCCGTTTGATTCCCATTATCCTCAACCCATGAGGTCTGCGGACTTTTGCTATCAAAAAGCTATCAATGATGCTATCACAGGCCTGGTTTGCTGGAGCTGTTTACAGTGGCCTGAACGATTAACTGGAATGCTTTGCCAGTTTGATATAGGCTTTTTGATGTGGTTATGGCAAGCAGTTCTTCAAGATCGCAAAGCTCGCCCTGTACCCGTTCGGTGCAGTCGTAAAGCGTACGCATATTCTTTAGTCAGACGACATCATCTCCCCAAACACCTCATCACAGTACCCCTCGTAATCCCGATACCCCATGACCAGCAGATCATGATCCAGCTCATCAAGCGCCTCGAAGAACGCCTGTTCTTCCCTCTTGTTCAGCTCGCAGCCGATCAGGCAGTATTTTTCGCTTGCCTCATGGCGAAAGACCGCGCGGAGCCGGAAGCTGCGGATGCCGCTTCGCTCAAGGATTCGGAAGGACTTCGGCTCCGCGCTGTCGGCGTACACATACGTGCGCCTGAACAGGCTCTTCGGGAACTCCGTTTTCAGACCGATGCAGTTGATCAGATTCTCCATAATCAAAACAAGCCTCCCTTATGAAATGATGTTTTCACAAGGGAGGCTGTATTTTTTGGAAGCCCCATATTCGCGGCGTATAACCTTACTTCCGCCGCGTGGGTCAGGTTTTTTCAGCTTTGAAAACAGTGCGGTTTTGCCCCGTTATGAAATACTGGCGGAGTTTCCCCGGATGTGGTAAAATAGGATATCTTCTGTTTCTGCAAAACAATGAGCGAACGGATAAAAACGCAGGCCTGTCCTGCGCGCTGCTCCGGCCGCTCTGCCATGAAGGATACGAGGTACACGCCATGATTAAACCCATTATGAAGGACCCGATTTTCCTCGCGCAGAAGTCCGCCCCGGCGACCATGCTCGACCTGCCGGTCGCGCAGGATCTGCGGGACACGCTGGAGGCGCACTGCGGCGGCTGCGTCGGCATGGCGGCGAACATGATCGGCGTCAGCAAGCGCATCATCATCTTTGACGACAACGGGACCGCTGTCGTCATGTTCAATCCGGAGATCGTCAAATGCTCCGGCCCGTATGAGGCGGAGGAGGGCTGCCTGTCCCTCAGCGGCACGCGAAAGGCCAGGCGCTTTCGCTCGATCAAGGTGCAGTATCAAAACGAGCGCTTTGAAACCCGCCTCAAAACCTACACCGGCTGGACGGCGCAGATCATCCAGCACGAGATCGACCACTGCTGCGGCATTTTGATCTGAGTGAATCATGAACGAAAGAACATACGAAAATGACGCCGCGCCGCATGAGACCCCCGACGACGATACCCTGCTGTTTTTCAGCGGGCATCCGGACGCGCTGGGGCTGTATCAGGCACTGGAGACGCGGCTGTATGAGGCCTTTCCCCATGTGGAAAAGCGCGTGAAGAAAACGCAGATCAGCTTTTACAACCGGCACCTGTTTGCCTGCGTATCCTTTGCGCGGGTCAGGCGGAAGGCGGAGCTGCCGGAGGGCTGGCTGACGCTCACGCTCGGTTTTCCCGCGCCGCTGGACTCCCCGCGCGTCGCGGTCAGAACGGAGGCCTGTCCCGGCCGCTGGATGCACCATTTTGTTTTGAGCCGCACAGAGGAGCTTGACGAAGAGATGATGTCCTGGGTCCGGGCGTCCTATGACTTTGCCGAAGCAAAACGGCAGCCTGCACGGTGAAGGATAAACACGCTGGCCGGGCGTTTTCCGACCGAAAACGATTTGAGGTTCAGGCAGTATGAAAACAGTAAATGTCGTGGCGGCTGTGATCTGTGAGCGCGGCAGGGTATTCGCCACACAGCGCGGATACGGCGAGAACAAAGACGGCTGGGAATTTCCCGGCGGAAAAATCGAGCCCGGCGAAACGCCGCAGCAGGCGCTGGCGCGGGAGATCGGGGAAGAGCTGGATACCCGGATCGCGGTCGGTGAGCTTCTCACGGTGATCGAATACGACTATCCGGCGTTTCATCTCCGTATGCAGTGCTTCCGGTGCCGGATCGTGGAGGGCACGCCCGTCCTGAAGGAGCACGAGGCCGCGCGCTGGCTGGGGCCTGAAGACCTCGACAGCGTGGACTGGCTTCCGGCCGACCGGACGATCCTTCCGCTGATTCGGGACACGCTGATCGCAGAGGCGCTGCGTTAATTACAATCCGCGTCGATAAAACGGCAACGGATCTCTGCGCGGAGAACGATACGGAATTCAGAGCGTTTCACGGATTCTCATTCAGGATCCCGGCGGGCAAAGCTGCCGGGAGATTGTTCGTTTGCCGATATGCAGCGCATGATCCTCCGGGCCTGCGGGGCGGGCGGTCAACACGATCCGAAGCCCCGGACAGGCTGCGCGAAGCCGCAACAGCAGCGCCGCCTCATCCGAGGCGCCGTTTGTGAGCGCGGTTATGAGAAGTCTCTCCCCGACCTGTTCATAGAGGCAATCCACAACAGCCGGGTCCGCAAACACGATCTCGTCCAGCGCGTCCGCGCTCAGGGCCCTCGCCTTTCGTGTGACGCGGTCCAGTCTCAGCGCCGCGCTGCCGCAGGGGCAGGGGCCGGGCAGGATGCGCGTACAGTCCCCGGTGCGGTAGCGGATGAGGGGCATGGCCTCCATCCCGATCGTCGTGACGACAAGCTCACCCCACTCCCCTGTCGGGAGTACGCGCCCCGCCTCGTCCACGATCTCCGCGATCACGTCGTTTTCCCGCAGGTGCATGCCCTCGTGGGCTTCACAGCTTATCGCGCCGGCCATGCCCATCTCCCGGGAGCCGTAGTGCGGGAAGAGCCTTGTCCCGAGTATCGCCTCGCAGGCCTCCGTCACGCTGTCCGGGCAGGCGTCCCCGCTGACCAGGGCACGGCGCAGGCTCCCCCGGCCCGCGGTGCGCAGGATGCCCAAAAGCTGCGCGGGCATGCCGACGAAGGTGTCGGGCTTCTCCCGCTCCAGCAAGGCGGCGTATTCCCCGAAGCTGAGAAAAGGCCCCGCTTTGACCGGCCTTGCGCCGAGCCTCGCGATCGCCTCCGCGATCAGCTCCCCAAGGCCGAAGGGGCCGGAGAAGGGAAAGCAGATCAGCGTGACGCCGCCGGGGAAAATCAGCTCGCCCAGCCCCGCCGTGTAGAGCCGCACGGTGTTTTCCAGATCGCCCTCGGTATAGAAAACACGTTTCGCCGCCCCCGTGGTGCCGGAGGTCGCGTCGGAGAGGACGCGCTGAATCTGCGCCTGAGAGCAGAGCAGCAGGCCCGGCGCGTTCCGGGCAAGCTCTTCTTCCGTCGTAAAGGGAAGGGTTTTCAGCTCTTCGAGACTGCCCAGACGCTCCGGCAGATGCCGATAAAAGCCGCCGCGCTCCTTCTCCCGTTTTAACAGGGCGTTGAGCTTCTTCAGCTTCAGCGCGTCAAGGCTCTCCCGCGTAATATCCGGGAGAGCCTCTTTTTCTCTGATATAGGCGTCGATCCTGCTTCTGTTCACAGCAAGCCCTTCTCACTCAGAATTTCCATGCACTTCTCGTAGGTCGCGGCGATGATCTGCGGGCAGAGCTCCACGCGGTTGGCGGGGTTGCCTTTCGTGATGTCGTGGCAGTCGATTCCGCCGTAATCCGCGGTCATCTCCTCCTCAAACCAGCGCGTAAACTCCCCCAGGGCGCTCTTGTGTTCGGGGTGGTCCATGCCGGTATCCTCGCCCTTGCCGGTAAACCAGGAGATCACGCAGGCCCCGCCGGTCATGCAGCCGCAGCAGCCCTGCGAAAAGCCCACGCCGCCGTTGAGCCCGCCCATGGCCCTGACAAGGCCGGGGTTTTCTTCCCCGACGGTCTCCAGTGTCAGAATCGCCAGAATCTGGCCGCAGAAATACCCATAGCGGCTCAGCTCCATGATCCGGTCGAATAAATCCATTTTCAGACCTTCTTTCCGATAATCAGCCAATATTCGCACTTTCCGCGCGGAAGCTCACAACCGGGAGCGTCATCCCGCCAGAGGGCGTCCAGATAGTACTCCCGCCAGAGCGCCGTCAGGTTCTCCGCGTGCAGGCTTTCAAAGCCGGCTTGATAAAGCAGCGGTTCCGGCGCTTCAAAGAACACGTCCGACATCAGCAGCTTTCCCCCGGGACGCAGGATGCGGTTCGCCTCCCACAGCGCCCCCGGCTGATCGCCGGAGATGAAGAACGCACACTGGCTCAACACCGCGTCGAAGCCTGCGTCCGGGCAGGGCGTATGCAGGAGGTCTCCCCGCTCCACACCTTCGCCGCGCGGTTCGAGGTCAATGCCGCGCGCGTCGAGGCCGAGCGAACGCAGGAAACGAACGCCCTCCCCCGCGCCCGCGCCCATATCGAGCACGCGCGCGCCCCCGGGCAGAGCGGCAAGCTCGATCATGCGGCGGGTATGGGCCTCTCCGCCCGGATGCCCCTTCATTTATCCTCCAGCGCCCGCTCCACGGACGCCACCTTGCCCAGCGCCAGCTCCTCCGGCACATAGACGAAGCCGCAGACGGGGCAGACGGGCAGCTCCACGGGAAAGCCGTTGTCAAGGTACAGGAATTTGGCCTTGCCCTTGACAAGGGGCACGCCGCACTTGACGCATGTGAGCTTCCCCTGCGGGTCTATGGTGTAGTAGTTTTTCTCGGCCATCACTCATCCCTCCCGCTTCTCGATTCGCATCCTGTGGCTCCACGCGCGGAGCACGAGAAAACCGTTTTCCGTGCGGCTGAACTTCACCCAGAAGGTGGCGTTGCCGACGCGCCTGCGGGCGACCAGCAGGCCGTCCTCATCCTCGATGGCCTCGCCGTTTTGCCGGAAGCCCTCGATCACCGCGATCACATCCTCGACAAGGATCATGCGCTCGTCCATCATCTGCCGCGCCGCGTCGGTAAATATGAGATCATAATCAAGCTTCATCTCTTTCGCTTCCTCTCCCCAGAGCTCATGCAGCAGCCCGTTTTTCAGGGTCAGGCGGTTATAGCGTTTCTCGCTGATATCCGGCGGCGCGCCCGCATCCGTGCCGTAAACCAGCTCCAGGATGTGGCGCGACTCCCGCCCCTGCCTTGCGAAGCGGTCCCGGCAGGCCATGCAGTAGGAGATATACGGCGCGTCGGAGCGCTCCAGGCATTTTTCGGTCATCTCCGCGGCCACCTCGCGGTTTGCGAAGGAGGCGAGGCCGCCATACCCGCAGCAGGGCGAGCGGTCGCCGGAATATGGCGTATCCACCAGCTCGCAGCCGAGGCGCTCCGCAAGCTCGCGGATTGCCGCCTGCGTCTGCGCGTCCCCGCGCGCGCCGCAGGAATCGTGCATCGCCGCGGGACGTTCAAGAGCGTGCCCGCCCTTCGGCAGACCGAGCTTCAGCAGGATGTCCCAAATGCCGACGGTTTCCGTTCTCTCAAGTTCCGAGAGCTCCTTCCGGCAAGTCGGACAGCCCGCGATCACGATGGGGTTGCCGAGCTTTGAAAGCTCCTGCATCAGGAATTTTTTTGTCTGCTCCTGCATCTCGTAACGGCCCGCCCAGTCGCCGATCGCGCCGCAGCAGCCCAGCATCAGGGCAACGCCGCCCTCAAGCCTTTCGCAGAGGTCGAGGTAGGCGGCCTTTACCGTTTCAGGGGCAATTGCGGAGGCCTGACAGCCGGGGAAGAAGACATATTTGCATGTTTCAAATCCGGGCTGTGGACGTGCGAGAAATGCTTCGTTGTTGGAAAACAGCATGTCCAGCAGCGCAAATTCATGGGGCGCGAGGGGCATTTTATCGGTCGACACCATGTTCTGCCGCGCCAGATGGCAGACGCGGGCCATGTCGAAGCCGTTGGGACAGACCACCGTGCACTGTCCGCAGAGGGAACAGGAATTCATGGGCTTGTTGAGCTGGTGGTCGCCCATGATGATCTGGGTGTTGTTGTAGATTTCCTTGGAAAGAAGGCCCGGATGCTTTTTATAGTGCTTGAGATAGGCGCAGGATTTCATGCACTCCTCACAATGGCATTGGATGCAGCGCCCCGCCTCCTCAATCGCTTCCTCCCTGGTAAAGCCCTCGCCCGTCATGGGGACGCGGGAGAGCTGTTTTGCCTCGCTGAGATCGGTATAGAGCTGACTTTCGACTGTGCCCTCCTGCCCCCTTGTGTTGCGCGGGTCGAGGTTCTGCGCCAGCCTGTCCACGGTCAGCGCCGCCTTTTTTGCGCCGAAGGCCGCGCCGAGAACGCCGTCGGTCTTGCCGGTGACAAACTTTTCCGCCTCGCAGAACATCAGCTCCGGGACTGGGTTCGATTCCGGGAAAAGGTGCGCCCGGACCTCGTCGGAGGCGCAGAGTACGTCGAAGGAGGCGCGCTTTTCTCCGTAAAATACCGCGTCAAGCGTGCAGTTAAATTCAAATTGAATGTCCTTGCCCTTGAGGCGTTTGAGTTCCGCCGCGAACGCCTCGTCCCCCAGAAAGGGCGCACAGACGCGCAGCCAGCTTTCATGGGAATCCTGCTCACAGAACACGGTGACGGGATAGGCTTTCTTCTCCAGCTCCCCCGCAAGGAAGAGGGCAAACAGACCGGAACCCAAAACAGCAGTGCTTTTGCGCTTCTTGCTGCGGAAGATCCCGCCGAGCTTCGATGCCTCGCCACAGCGCGCGACAGCACTTTCCACTTCCCGGATCGCAACAGCGTCGCCGATTTCCGACAGGCGGCACTTTCCCTCGCAGGGGGCTTCGCAGCCCGCGGAGAGAACCAGCGGGAAGGGGGCGATCTTCTCATAGAGCTGGAGGGCTTTTCTGAAGTTCCCGGCGGCGGCAGCCTCGAGAAAGGCGCGCGCGTCCAGCTTCAAAGGGCAGGCCGCGCTGCAAAAGGGCGGATGCTCGTACACGCAGCGCGCCACCATGCTCTCCATCTCTTCCTTGGATATTTTGTTGACTTTGTACACATGGGTTGAGCCGCGCTCCTGAATCTGACTCATGGGGATTCCCCCTTATTATCGTTCATCCCGCAGGGGCCGATGGCCCAGGCCAGCTTCTCTTGTCCCTTCGGGACAATTCACCTTCTGCCCTCATAGGCCCGTTGCGCGTTTCCATGCCCCGGGTCGATCAGGGGATCGACCCCTGCGGATCATCCATTCGATACCAATAGAGAGGCCCGGTTGGGCCTCTCTATTATAGCATGGGTTTCCTTACTCGAAAAGTCTTACTTCTCAAGGGTCTTGAGGGCGGCGAGCACCTTGTCCGGGCGGGCCGGGATGCGGGTGATGCGCGCGCCGGTGGCGTTGTAGATGGCGTTCAGGATGGCGGGGTGCGGGGCGTCCAGCGGAGCCTCGCCGCAGCCGGCGGCACCGTAGGGGCCGTTCGGGCGGTAGGTCTCGTTATAGAAGACCTCAATATCATCGGGAACGTCGTTCGGGTACGGGATGCCGCACTTGAGCAGGCTCGTCTCCTTCTCCAGATCGTCGAAGTCCTCGCTGAGGGCAAGGCCGATGCCCTGAGTCAGGCCGCCGTAGAAGTTGCCGTCCACCAGGAGCCTGTTCATGATGGTGCCGACGTCGGCGACCGCCGTGAACTTCTCAACCTTGACCTTGCCGGTCTGGGTGTCGACGCAGACCTCGGGCAGGAAGATGGTGTACATGTAGGTGGCAAAGGGCTCGCCCTGGGCGGTGTCCTGATCCACCGGATGGTCGGCGCAGTAGGTGGTGACCCAGTTGCCCTCGACCTTCAGCTTCTTGCCGTCGGCGACCATCTCGTCATAGGTGCGCCAGGTGCCGTCGTCCTTCTTCATCTCGGCAAGCAATGCCTCCGCCGCGAGACGGCAGGCGTTGCCGGACATGACCTGAGAGCGGGAGCCGCCCGCAGGGCCGGAGTTCGGGGTGTACTTGGTGTCGTTCATGACAAGGCGGACCTGGTCGGGCCTGATGCCGGCCTGGCGCAGGGTCTCATGCGCGGAGACGAGTGCGCCCATATCGGCGCCCTGGCCGTGATCCTCCCAGGAGACGTAGATCGTCACGGTGCCGTCGGGGTTGAGCTCGGCATAGGCGGAGGAGGAGTCCACACCGTCAAGGCCGCAGCCGTATACGCCGAGAGCGACGCCGATGCCGTATTTGTAGCGGCCGTCGGAGGCGGCGTTCTTCTCCGCGACTCTCTTCTTGCCGGCCTCATACAGAGGTCTTGCCTTGTTGAAGAGGTCTTCCTCACAGTAGACGTCGGGCGCGTAGCCGGTGGGGATGGTGGTCTTCTCGGACGCCTTGTAGCAGTTCATGGCGCGCATCTCGAAGGGGTCGATGCCCATCTTGGCGGCCAGGCAGTCGATGGCGATCTCGGAGCCCATGAAGGACTGGGGAGAGCCGTAGGCGCGGAAGGCGGAGCCCCAGGCGTGGTTGGTGAAGACGGTCTGGCTCTTGTTGCGGATGGAGGCGATGCCATAGCCCGCGCCGGTGAACTGGCTCAGACGCATGGTGAGCAGATCGCCGAACTCGGAGTACGGGCCGTGGTCGACGTAGTTGTCGCCCCACATGGCCAGCAGCTTGCCGTTCTTGTCTGCCGCCAGCTTGATGTGCATGAAGGCAGGAGAGCGCTTGCCGGTGTAGGTGATGTTCTGGTACTGGGTGAAGTTCAGGCTGACGGGCTTGCCGATGATCTTCGCGGCCGCGCCGATCAGGGCCTCGTTCGTCGGGGAGAACTTGTAGCCGAAGGTGCCGCCCGCGTGGTTCTGGATGAGACGCAGGTTCTCCATCGGGACGCCGATACCGGCGGCGATCATGGGCATGTGCAGGTGGATGCCGATGGACTTGGAGTGCACGGTGACCATGCCGTCCTCGTCAATGTAACCGTAGCCGCAGTCCGGCTCAAGGTGCAGGTGGGGCTGACGGGAGCAGTAGCTCTCGATCTCGACCTGCTGGGCGTCGGGGATGCTGTCCCAGTCGAAGTCCGGGCCCTTGATGCAGTTGGTCTCGTAGAAGACGTTCGGGGTGCCCGGGTGGATCTCAATGGCGTCGGGAGCCATGGCATCGAGGGCGTTCATGTAGGCGGGCAGCTCCTCGATCTCGACCTTGACGGCGTCGGCCGCGGCACGCGCGTGCGCCTCGGTGTCGGCCGCGACGATGGCGATGGCGTCGCCGAACTGGAAGATCTTGTCGGAGCAGAGGACGGGGCGCTCAAAGCCGTCGGTCTTGTTGTGCTTGGGCAGCATGACGAGACCGTTGATCTGGTTGGTGCCGCCGGCGGCGAGGATATCCTTGTAGGTGATGACCTTCACAACGCCGGGCATCTTCTCGGCCTCGGAAGTGTCGATGGACTTGATGTTCGCGTGGGAGACCTTGGCCTGGGTCAGAGCAAGACGCAGGCAGCCGGGCATCTTGAGCGCGTCGTCGGCGCCGAAGTCCCAGGTGCCGGTGACCTTCTGGGCGGCGGAGGGACGGATGTACTTGGTGCCCTTGATGGAGTCACCGGTGGGCTTAAAGATCAGGTCTTCCTTGCTCAACTCACCGCGCAAAACAGCGGCGGCGGCCATGGTGGCGTCGATGAGGGGCTTGTAGCCGGTGCAGCGGCAGAGGTTGCGCTGCTTGTTGAACCAGTCGCGCACCTGCTCGCGGGTGGGGCTGGGGTTCTGCTCGAGCAGGACCTTGGCGCTGATGATGAAGCCGGGCGTGCAGAAACCGCACTGAGCGCACCCGTAGGCCATCCATGCGACCTGCAGGGGGTGCATATCGGTCAGGGTGCCGACGCCCTCAATGGTGGTGATCTGGGCATTGTCCTTGATCTTGGACATCTTCATCAGGCAGGCCTTGGCGACCTTGCCGTCCAGGATGACGTTACATGCGCCGCAGTGGCCCTCGCCGCAGCCGATCTTGCAGCCGGTCAGCAGCAGGTGCTCACGCAGGACGGTCGCCAGAGTCTCGTCCCTGTCGAGGACCAGATTCCGTGTAACGCCGTTGATGACAAGTGTTTTCCGGATCATGTTTGTACCTCCTTGATATATTGTAAGTTTTATCTGGAACCTGTTGAAGGTTTGGCTCTTATTCGTGTCCGTGGGTGCCGCAGCGGTCATGGTCGGGGCCTTTTCCCGTGATGTCCTTCACCCGTTCGATGCCGCGGGCCGACAGAAAGACGAGCTGCGAAACGCTGCCGTCCATGTTCTCTCCGGACAGTCTCAGGAAGTTTGCGTTTTCGTAGTAGTCGATGGGCAGCTCACGGCGGATGATCTCCCCGGTCTTCTCATCCCGGACTTCCACGGTCACTTCATGCGCGATAATCTCAAACATTTCTTCGCTCACAGACGCAAGCCTCCTTTTGGACACTCTTTTATATATCCATTGTACTCTTCAAAAACTGAAAGAATCAAGTTGTAATAAAAAGCAAGTCGCAGAACTTGCGGCTTGCTTTTTGTTACATTTATACAAGAAATGTAAAGTCGCGGCGGTAAACTACACCGAAATAACCAGCGTGCCGTTCACGTCGCAGAGCGGCACGGCACGGACGCGCCCAGCCTCCGCCTCATATCGCTCCAGCGCCCGCTTCACGCCGGGAAGCTTCGGGTTCAAGTAATCGTGCAGCAGCAGATACCCGCCCTCACACATGCGCGGCAGGAAGAACCGCAGGCCGCGAAGCGTACTCTCCTCCAAATCGACATCAAGAGAGACCAGGGCAAAGCGCTCCCCTTCCAGTCCCACCGCAGTCTGCGGGAACAGCCCTTTGCGGATTTCGATCCGCTCCGGATGCGGCATCACGGACAGCACGCCCTCAGCCGCCGTATTGCGGTGTGCCTGTGTGAAGCCCGTACCGAAGTCCGTGCTCTCCGCCGCGTCGAAGCCCTTGAAGGTATCAAAAAGGTACAGCCGCCGCTCCGGCAGCAGCAGATTGATCCAGCGCGCGAAGCCGCCCCGGTAAACGCCGAGTTCCGCCGCCGCGCCGGGAACGGATTCCAGCCGCATGCAGATTGCCTCCAGCGTCTTGAGGCGCACATAATCATTGTCGGCCCCCTCGCCCTCGATACGCTCCCGTTTCGTCCAAAGCGGAATGCGGATCAGGCGCTCGGAGGCGCGGACTTGGTTTACATAATCCTTTCCCAATGCTCTGGCCGCCGGCGTTTCATCGCGGTTTCGGTCGACGGGGACAAGGTGGTTTTTGAGATAAAAGACCTTGCCGGGATCGATGCCCAGCTCTTCCAGCTCCCGCGCAATCCGCTCCGTTTCCCGGCTCGCGACGATCAGAAGATCGAAGTCGCGTCCCGCCAGCACTTCCGGCGAAATGACCGGCCTGCCGAGAAAAAGCCCGCCGCCCTCCCGCTCCACAAAGGCTTCGACCCGCGAAGCCGGCAGCGCTTCATCCGTCAGATCGCCCGCGCCGCAGCCCGTGCCGTATACATAGATGTTCATCCGCTCCGCCTCCCGCGATTTCTCAGAGACAGTATAACACGAAAAAATGCACACGGCGATTTACAAATAAAAAGCAATCGGGTATACTGAACGCGAAAAGGAGTGTGATTCTCCATGACGACCGCCGCGCTCATCGTCGCCGCGGGCATGTCCTCCCGCATGGGGGACTTTAAGCCCTTGCTCAATATCGGCTCCATCTCCATCGCCCAGCGGGTGGTGGCCACCTTCCAGCAGGCGGGTGTGGAAAAAATTGTGATGGTCACGGGCTACAACGCCGTGATGCTGGAACGCCATCTTGCGGGCAACGGGGTGGTTTTCCTGCGCAACGAAAAATACGAGACCACACAGATGTTTGACTCCGTCTGCATCGGTCTCAGCTATCTGCGGGACAAATGCGGCCGCGTCCTCTTCACGCCGGTGGACATCCCGCTCTTCACCGCGGACACGGTGCGTCGGCTTCTGGAGACGGACGCGCCTCTCGCCTGCCCCGCCGTGGACGGGGAGACCGGCCACCCCACGCTGATCGGGGCGTCGCTCTTTGATCGTATTCTCTCTGACAGCGGGGATCAGGGGCTGCGCGGGGCGCTTAACCGCTGCGGCGCGGAGCTGACGCTGATTCCGGTGGAGGATCGCGGCATTCTGCACGACGCGGACACGCCCGAGGATTACAAGGCTCTGCTTCGCTATCACAATGAACAGCTTGTGCGGCCGGTGCTGAATGTGGAGCTTGCGCGGGAGAAGGTTTTTTTTGACAGCCGCACGGCCATGCTGCTCCGTCTTATTGACGAGACGCGCTCCGTCCGTCAGGCCTGCCAGCGAATACAGATGTCCTATTCCAGCGGTTGGAATGTGATCCGCACGCTGGAAGGTCAGCTCAACCGGACGCTGATTCTCCGCAGTCAGGGCGGCGCGGGCGGCGGCAACAGCAGCCTGACCGACGACGGGAAGTTGCTGCTGGACCGTTACGACGCCTATGTCGACGCTCTGCGGGAAAAGGCCGGAGAGCTGTTTGCGTCTTACTTCGGGGGGCTGTTCTGATGAGAAAGCTCTGGTTGATCCGACACGGGCACCCGGATTTCCCGCTGGGCGCGCACATGTGCCTCGGCAGGACCGATACGCCCCTCGGCCCCCTGGGACGGATGCAGGCCTGTCTGTTGGGCGAGGTACTGCGTGATAAGAAACGCACGGTGTTTGCAAGCCCGCTGACCCGCTGCCGGGAGACGGCGGCGCCCCTCGGCGGCAAGGCGATTCTCGTCCCCGATCTGGCCGAGCAGGATATGGGGCCCTGGGACGGATTGGATTTTACGGAAATCAAACAGCGCTGGCCGGAGCTTTACGCCCGGCGCGCGGCAGAACCCCTGCTTGTTCCGCCCGGGGCGGAGACGCTTTCCGAGGTACGGCGGCGTGTGATGCCCGCCCTGCGGGACTGTGTGAATTCTTGTGACGGCGATCTCGCCGTCGTCGCCCACGCCTCGGTGATCCAGGCGATTTTGGCGGAGGTCTGCTGCGTACCCCTGGAGGAAAGCCGTCCGCTGCGGGTACCCTACGCCTCCTTCACCGTTCTGCGCTGTGACGACGCGATCACGATGGAGCATGGGGCTGTGCTTCCCTGTCCGCCCATGACGCCGGAACTGGCGGAACGGCTGTTAAAAGCCGCCGCGCCGGGAGATTCTGTCGAGGCGCACTGCCGGGCTGTGTCGGCGGAAGCGCTGCGCATCGCGGAGGCGCTGCCCTTCGCGTTGGACAAAGAGCTGCTTGCCTCGGCGGCGCTGCTGCACGATATTGCCCGAAAAGAAAAAGACCACGCGCGTCTGGGCGCGGCCTGGCTGCGGGAACTCGGTTATCATGAGGCGGCCGAGCTCATTGTGCGGCATCACGACCGGCATGGTGAGACCGTCGACGAGGCGGCGGTTCTGTTCCTTGCGGACAAGTGCGTGAAGGAGGCCCGGCGCGTGACGGTCGAAGAACGCTTTGCCGGGAGCGCAGATCGCTGCCGAACTCCGGAGGCGAAGGCCGCCCATGCGGAGAGACGGGAAAGCGCGCTGCGGCTGCGGGATCAGATCAACGAAATCTGCGGGAAAACCGTTGTGGAATAGAGGGATATCAATGGAAAACATCTATCGGGAAATCATAAACCGGCTTTCGGACAATCAGGCCGTCGCGTTGGAAACGGTCATCCACGGCGAAGCCGGGGAAATCAAAGGCGGGCTGCGCCGGAGACTCACCGCTGTCACGCCCGTGACGGACGCGAAAGGCCGCAGCTTTGCCCGCGTGACGACGGAGGCAGCGGAGAACGGCCTCGTCGTACTCGAACCCGTGCTGCCGCAGGAGCGTCTGATCGTCCTCGGCGGCGGGCACATTGCGCTGCCGGTCTGTGAGTTTGGTGCAAAGTGCGGCTTCACGGTCACCGTGATCGACGACCGCCCGGACTTTGCAAACCGCAGCCGCTTCCCCGACGCCGCCGAGGTGCTCTGTGACAGCTTTGAAAACGGCATCCGGCGGCTCAACATCACGCCCTTTGACTATGTGGTGGTCATCACCCGCGGCCACCGGCACGACGCGGACTGTCTGCGCGCCCTGCTGCCGGGCGTCTTCCCCGCCTATCTGGGCATGATCGGCTCGCGGCGGCGGACGAAGGGGCTTCTGGAGATGCTGAAGGATGAGGGCTTTGACGAGGACAGGCTTGCCCGCATCTGCACACCCATCGGTTTGAACATCGGCGCGGTCACGCCGGGGGAAATCGCGGTCTCCATCCTCTCGGAGGTCATCGCCTACAAGCGCCTGCCGGAACACGGCGATCCAAACCGTTACTGCAACGACTCCGACGTGGAGCTCTCGACGCTCCGATATCTGGCGGAAAATCACGAGCCGAAGGCCGTCGTCACGGTGATCGAGACCAAGGGCTCCACCCCCCGCGGGACAGGGGCGAAGATGGCCGTGAGCCCGCTCGGCAAGGTCACGGGCAGCATCGGCGGCGGATGCAGCGAAGCGGCGGTCATCCAGGACGCGGTGCGCATCATCGGCACCGGGCGCTACAAGCTCGTCGACATTGAAGGTGCTGGTCGAGGACGCGTGCATATAAACACAAGGGGTTGTCTCAAAACGTGAATAAGTCTGAAAACAATGGTATTTCACCGTAGGGGAGGGGCTTGCCCCTCCCGGCAGTTAAATAAATCTCGAAAAAACGTGGGGCGAATCCGAACATTTCTACGGATTTGCCCCACGTTTCTGCGTTGATTCGGTTTTTTCCGCACGGGAGGGTCAAGACCCTCCCCTACGGTATAAATTCAGTCTCTGCGTATATAAATTAATATGGGTATCGGCTTGACACAGCAAGCTTCTCTGTATGACTGTAGGGGCGATTCACGAATCGCCCGGCGGCAGAGGCCACGTCCGGCGAATGCGCCC
>ONVI01000060.1 GCA_900321275.1 uncultured Eubacteriales bacterium
GAGCTCCTTTTGTTAGTGGTGTTGTGTGGTAGCTTCATTCTAACAAACTCAACCGCTTTTTTCTATTCCCTTAGTCTCACATCTATTGTAACGCTACAGCGCCAAGGATGACGCGTTTTATTTTCCCCTTGTAAGCTGTGCGGAAAAAAGCTATAATCAAGGAAGCAATTTGAATCAGGAGGCGATGCGCCATGCTCGACAGCTTTGGCCGCAATATCACATACATGCGCGTGTCGGTGACGGATCTCTGCAATCTGCGCTGCCGCTACTGCATGCCGGAAGACGGCGTGTGCAAAAGGACGCACGCGGAGATGCTGACCGAGGATGAGATCATCACCGCCATGAAAGCCGCCGCCTCGCTTGGGATCACCAAGCTGCGCATCACTGGGGGCGAGCCGCTGGTGAAAAAGAACATCGCCTCGATCTGCCGCCGCGCAGCGCAGATCCCGGGCATCCGTGAGATCTGCGTCACCACCAACGGCACGCTGCTGCCGGAGCTTGCCAAACCCCTGCGGGAAGCGGGCGTCAGCCGTGTCAACATCAGCCTTGATACGCTCGATGCGGAAAAATTCCGCTATATCACCCGCCGCGGTGAGCTTTCGCAGGCTGTCGACGGCATCCATGCCGCGCTGGACGCCGGATTTGAGAAGGTCAAACTCAACGCGGTGCTGATCGGCGGCTTTAACGACGATGAGATCCCCGCCCTCGCGGAGCTGACAAGGCGCTATCCCCTGGACGTGCGCTTTATAGAGCTTATGCCCATGGTTGACAGCCGGGATTTCGGTCCGGAGGCATTCATCCCCTGCACCGTCGTGCAGGACAAGCTGCCGGAGCTTCAAGCGGTCGAGCCCGACGGCGGCGTCGCAAAGCTCTACCGGCTTCCCGGCGCGCAGGGCAGCATCGGGCTCATCAGTCCCGTGAGCTCCCACTTCTGCAGGGACTGCAACCGCATCCGCCTGACAGCGGACGGCAAGCTCAAGCCCTGCCTTCACTCCGGGGATGAATACTCCCTCAAGGGTTTGGATTACGATGGGATGACAGAAACGATCAAGCGGTCAATATTATGTAAACCTTCCTGGCACGGTGCGCTGGACGCTGCCAACCGCAGCCGCGCCGGGCGCGACATGAACCAGATCGGAGGCTGAGCGATGCAGGATTTTACGCATTTTAACGAGCAGGGCCGCGCCAAAATGGTCGACGTCGGCGAAAAGCCCGTCAGCGTCCGTACCGCCGTCGCGGCTGCTCGTGTTCTGGTGAACGATAATACCTTCGCCCTCATCAAAAGCGGCGGGATGAAGAAGGGCGACGTGCTGACAGTGGCACAGGTTGCGGGCGTCATGGGGGCCAAGCGCACACCGGATCTGATCCCGATGTGCCACCCGATCCTGATTGACGGCATCAATTTGGAGCTGCATCTGGACGAGCAGCGGTGCTCGGTGGAAATTCGGGCGACGGTCTCCTGCGCCGGACGCACCGGTGTGGAGATGGAGGCGCTGACCGCCGTCAGCACCGCCGCGCTCACGGTCTACGACATGTGCAAGGCTGTACAGAAGGATATGGTCATCACGGATATCCGCCTTGTCTCCAAGACCGGCGGCATCCACGGGGATTATGAAAGGAAGGACGAAGCATGAGTTATCAGGCAGCAGTCATCACCGTCAGCGACAAGGGCTATCGGGGCGAGCGCGTCGACACCAGCGGTCCCGCCGTCTGCGCTATGCTGAAAGAGCATGGATTTGAGATATCGTATACCTCCATCGTCCCGGACGAATTTGACATGATCCAGGCAGATCTCCGCAAATGTGCGGATGATCTGAAAATCCCGCTGGTACTCACCACGGGCGGCACCGGCTTTTCCCCGCGCGACGTCACGCCGGAGGCAACTCTCGACGTTGTGGAGCGCGAGACCCGCGGCATCCCCGAAGCCATGCGCGCCGAGAGCCTGAAAATCACACCACGCGGCTGTCTTTCCAGGAGCGCGGCAGGCATTCGCGGCAGGACGCTGATCGTGAATCTCCCCGGCAGCGAGAAGGCCGCGAAAGAGAACCTGAACGCAGTGCTGGACGCTGTCACCCATGGGCTGGATATGCTGGCCTCCTCCGGCTCCGCAGACTGCGCCGCAAAGCCGATTCCGGAAAAAGAACCCCTTCCCTCTCTCGACGCCTGGCTCAAAGAGGCGAAGGAGGAAGCGGGCGCGGCGGGCTGCGGCATGTATCTGTTTCACAACGGCGTCGTACGTGAGACGGCAAAGGCCGCCGTGCGCGAGGGCGCGGAGAATACCGCCCCGGTCAGGGGCATGCGTTTCTCCTATGACGCGGAAAAGGTGGAAACGGCCAGGAACGCGGCGCTCGCCATGCCGGGGATTCAGTATGTCCGCGTCTGGCTCAACAGCGGGGAGCTCAAGGTCGGCGACGATATCATGCTGGTGCTGGTCGGCGGCGATATCCGCCCGCACGTGATCGACGCCCTGCAGAGTCTTGTCGGTGAAATCAAGCAGTTCTGTGTCACCGAAACGGAAGTATACTGAAACAACGGAGAAGGCCGGTGCCTTCTCCGTTGTGATTTAAGGAAGCGCTGATTAAATCAACGTGTGCAGACTGGCGAGCGGATTTTTCGTCTGACGAAGTCTGAAAAGCGACGGAATACTTTGTATATTTTGAGCTTTTCAGGCAAAGTCAGGCGGAAAATCCGTCGTCAGGATGTGCGCGGGGGATTTATTCAGCGTTTCTTTAATGTCTTGCGTTGTACAGCGGCCGCTTTTTCTTCGGCAATACGATCATCAGTTGAACCAGTGCAAAAATCGCTGTTACGATCGCGACATACAACTGTCTGAGGCCGAGATGTACGTCGATCACCTCCGCGCCCACGGCGCAGAGCAGGCAGATCAGCGGCGGTGCGATCAGGAGGAAGCGTTTTTTGATGAGTTCGTAGGCAGCCAAAATCTCAACAAGCGCCATCACGCCGCCAATCACCGAAAGGACGTTCACGACAAATCTGCCCCGGTACAGTTTCAACGTTTTCGTTTCATAAGAATACAGAAAACTCTGGGCGGCGGCGACAAGCTCGCCGGTCTCATCCGCGGTTTTTTTCACCTCCGGCACACTGAGCAGCAGCTGTCTGGCGGAAGTATAGTTGTTCTTGAGTTCCTTCAGCTCGTCCGCATTCAGCGTGTCCCTGGACAGCAGCACCGCCTCTTTATCCAGGCCCAGCTTTTCCGCCTCCAGCTTGAGCTGATCCTTTTCCAGCTGGCCCATCTGATACCACAGCTCCTCCAGTGCCTCCTGCATCTGATGATCCGCCTTCTTGAGCATGCCCTCCAGATATGGTACAAGCATCTCGGTGATATGCAGCTTCTCCATCAGCTCCGCGATCAGACCTGCGGGATTGTTCAGATTGGCCGCGATCACCTGAAAAGCGTCCCCCAGCATGTTCAGGATCTCCTGCGCCCGTTCGATGACGCGCAGGAATTCTTCATTGCTCAGATGAGAGAGATCCGAGCGGCTTATGGCATCCAGATAATCTGCCGTGGTGTCTGCAAGCTCCGACAGCTCCTCCATCCCCGGATAGATGCCGCCCGTCTCCGCGGCGAGAGACGCCATCTGGCTGTTTGCCTGTCGAACAAGCGAAGCAAGCGCCGCGCCGAGTCTGCGGATTTCATCGCACGGGGCGCGGAGATCCACTTCCTTCTTTACCTCGACGCACTCCTTTTCCCACAGCGCGTGCTCATACAGATACTGCGCGGAGTAAACAATGTCGCTTGCGTCGTTCAGCGTTTGATCCCAGCGCTGATTGTACCGCTCCATCTGTGCCTGCGCCACATCATCATAATAGCGCTGCATATCCTGTACGTAACTTTCCCCTGCCTGCTGCCAGGCGTCCGCCGCGCTCTGATACTGTGCCATGGCGTTTTGATAGGCAGACTGCATGGCGTCAAAGCTGCCTGCATCCAGGCCGGGCATCATCGGGAGCACAGGCATCTCCGGAGGCGCCGGCGGTTCGTAGGGCGGGATGTCATAGGGCGAGGGCTCCGCTTCCATAAGCGCCTTGAGCATTTCGATCGTAAGGGTAAGCTTTGCGTCCGCCATCCAGCAATCCACGGCATAGCCCGCGGCGGTGTTGGCCAGCGCGTCCAGCCAGGGCATCTTGCTCTTGTTGGAGGCAATCAGCTCCGTCAGCAGGCCTTCCAGAAAAGCCTGGCGGGATTTTGCGTCCTTGAGCTGCCGACCGATCTCATCCATCTCCGCGCGCGCCGAGACAATCATGGTTTCGCCCATTTTGAGCCCACCCCTGGTGGCGCTGTAGATTGCGGTATCTGTCTTGTGTTTGGCGGCGGATTTTTCGTGTTCGTTCAGGAAGGTCTTCAATGCCGCCATCGTCTCGTCATAGTCCGCGCTGTTTTCCAGTTTCGCATGGAGGCGTTCGTAGTTTTCGATACGGTCCTCATATTTTTCGGCGTAAGCCGTGCGATCCTCGTACTCGGCGTCCGCTTTTCCGAAGCCTCTGACGCCGCTTATCAGAAGGAGCAGGCCCAGAATTGCAAATACGACAGAGAAAACACGCGCAAGCGCAGGATGTTTCATTCGGGCTCCCCTCCTTTTTTATCTATGAAATCGTTGTATTATACATCTTCGCAGTTACAGAGAAGTTACAGAAAAGTGAATTGTTTCTCGGGTAATCACTTCCGCCTTTTCTTTTGCCGTGCTGTCATGTATAATGCGCGCAGGGAGTGAGATGTATGGAGCTGAGCTTTGCCCCCATGGAGGGGATCACATACAGCGTTTATCGACGGATTCACGCCGAAATGTTTCCGGGGGCAGACCGGTATTACGCGCCCTTTATCGCGCCGGACAGCGCGGGACGCTTCAAGGCGGGCAATCTGCGGGACGTGCTGCCGGAGAACAATGCCGGCGTGCGGCTCGTCCCCCAGCTTCTGTGCAATGCCGCGGCGCCCTTTCTGGCGGTGGCGGCGGAGCTCGGCGATCTGGGGTATGAGGAAGTAAACCTCAACGCCGGATGCCCCTCAGGCACCGTGGTCGCCAAGCACAAGGGCGCCGGGATGCTGGGCGACCTTGAGAGTCTTGACGCCTGCCTGGAAGAGATCTTCACGCGCTGTCCCCTGCGTGTCTCGATCAAGACCCGCCTCGGTCTGCATGACGCCGGAGAGTTTTCCGCAATTCTGGACGTTTACCGTAAATACCCGCTCTCGCGCCTCATCGTGCATGTGCGCGTCCGGGACGGGATGTACAAAAGCCCGCCGGACATTGAAGCTTTTGAAGCGGCGCTGGACTGCCCCTTCCCCACGGAATTCAACGGCAACGTCTTTTCTCCCGACGATTTTACCGCGCTCGCGGCGCAATATCCGTCGCTGGGTGCGGTGATGCTCGGGCGCGGCGCGGTAACAAATCCCGCGCTTTTCCGTCAGCTCAAAGACGGGGAGAAGCTGCGTCCGGAGGAGCTGCGGGCCTTTCACGACCGGCTGCTGGAGGAATACCTTGCACGGGGACTTGCGCCGCAGCATGCCGTGCCGCGCATGAAGGAGCTGTGGTTTTACCAGCTCTGCCTCTTCCCCGGCGGAGAAAAAGCAGGCAAGGCTATACTAAAAGCGCGCAGTCTCCCGGATTACCGCGCGGCAGTCTCAGCGCTGTTTGCCAACGCACCGCTGGACGCGGACGCGAAGTTTGATAAATAACAAGAAGGGGTCGATCCCCGGATCGGCCCCTGTAGCCTGTTATTCTGTTGTCTTTATACCCTGTATTTCTCCGCGTACTCGTTGTAGAGCTTCTCAAAGTTGTGGGCATGGAGCTCCTTGAGGTTGATGACATAGTCGTGGGTCTGGAACTCGTCCTTCTTGAGCTCGATCATGGCGATGGCGATGTTGGAGCAGTGGTCGGCCACGCGCTCAAAATTTGTCAGCAGATCATTGAACACGAAGCCGATCTGCAGGGAGCACTCGCCCTTCTGCAGACGCTCGACATGGCGGAGCTTGAGCTCGTCGCACAGCACGTCGATATGCTCCTCCAGAGGCTCGACCCGGTAGGCCTTATCGTAATTTTCTTCAATGAAGGCGGTAATGGCCAGCGCCAGGATCTCGTTGACCGCGCTGAGCAGCACGTCCATCTCATGCTCGCCCTTGTCGGAAAAGCTGATTTTTTTGTCGTGCTTCTCCTGTGCCACCTGGCGGATGTTCATGGCGTGGTCGCTGATTCGCTCAAAGTCGCTGAGGGTGTGCAGGTATTCGGAGACGCGCTCGTTCTCTTCGGGACTCAGCTCGGACTGAGAAAGCTTCATGAGGTAGGTGCCGATCTTGTCCTCGTAGCGGTCAACCAGATCCTCGTCCTGCTCGACCTTTTTTGCCAGCTCATCCGTATACTCGTAAAGGAGCACCATCGCGTCGCCCACATTCTCGCGCGCCTTTTTGGCCATGGCGTTGATGGTCAGGCGGCTCTGCTCAACGGCGAGGGCCGGGTGCCTGAGGAAGCGCTCGTCCAGGCGGTCGAAGTCGGCGTTTGCCTCACGCTCCTGATCGCTCTCCTTGATGAGGGCGTTGAGCAGCTTTTCAATGCTGCCGAGGAAGGGCATCACCAGCACCGCGCAGATCACACGGTAGACCGTGTTCACAAGGGCGATGCTCACGGGGCTCATGACCATACCCGTAAAGCTGAAATGGACGGCGGCGTCTGCGATATAAAACACAAGGGCAACGATCACAGCGCCGATCCCCTGCATGACGAGATACGACCAGGCGGTACGGCGGCCGTCCGTACGCGCGCCGAGGGCGGAGAGCAGCACGGGCACCGCGGCGCCGATGCTGATACCGAGGATGATCGGAAAAGCTTCGGCAAAACCGATCGCCCCGGTGACGGAGAGGGCCTGCAGAATACCGACGGCGGCGGAAGCGCTCTGCAAAATGGCGGTGAAGACCGTACCGACAACAATGCCGAGCAGGGGGTTGGAGAAAGCCGTCATGAAGCGGATGAAGGCCGGGCTCTCCTTGAGCGGCGCGACCGCCCCGCTCATCGCCTGCATGCCGAACATCAAAACTGAGAAGCCCAGCAGGATGTCGCCCACATGGCGCTTGCTCTGCTTCTTGGAGAACATGCGCAGAATGATGCCGACAACCGCGACCATCGCGCTGATGGAGGAGGTTGAAAGCAGCGAGACGATCCCGCCGCTGCCCTCCACATAGGACAGGCAGATAATCCAGCCGGTGATGCTGGTGCCGACGATGGCGCCCATGATGACCGCCATGGCCTGCCGTACCTTCATCATGCCGGAGTTGACAAAACCGACCACCATGACGGAGGTCGCCGAGGAGGATTGAATGATTGCCGTGACGCCCGCGCCCAGGAGCAAGCCCTTGAGCGGGGTGCTGGAAAGCTTGTACAGCACAAGCTCCAGCTTGCTGCCGGCGACTTTTTTCAGCCCATCTCCCATCAGCGACATGCCGAAGAGGAAGAGCGCCACGCCGCCAAACAGCGTGATGATATTGGAAATACCCATATTTTTCTCCCTGTATAATAAAGTCTTACATGGGGGCAAGTTTATCTTACCATGCAAGACTTAGGCGGT
The DNA here is from genome assembly GCA_900321275.1 of uncultured Eubacteriales bacterium. GTDB lineage: Bacteria > Bacillota > Clostridia > Oscillospirales > Oscillospiraceae > Limivicinus. The sequence continues at coordinate 7,570 of ONVI01000060.1, forward strand.
CAATTCGCAATTCATCTGAAAAACCGCTGTATTTTCTGACAGAATACATACTGTATTCTATATATTGAACAGTTTCTTTCCGTTCTCCATTGTGATCGCCGCCGCCTCTTCCGGCGTGATTCCCTTGATTTCCGCGATCTTTTCCGTCACATAGACGAGATTGCGCGAATCGTTCCGCTTGCCGCGCATGGGAACAGGACTGAGGTAGGGGCTGTCCGTCTCGATCAGGACACGGTCAAGCGGGCAGATCTCCAGCACCTCCAGGGCTTTGCGGGCGTTTTTGTAGGTGATCGGCCCGTCGAAGCCCAGATACCAGCCGCGTTTCAAAAGCTCCTGCGCCATCTCGACCGAGCCGGAATAGCAGTGGAACACGCCGCGCAGCCCGGGAAATCGCCGCACAATATCCAGACAGTCGCCGTGCGCCTCCCTGTCATGCACGATGACAGGCAGATCCCGCCGCAGCGCAAGCCTGAGCTGTTCGATAAACAGCGCCTTCTGTTCTTCCTTGCGGCTTGCGTCCCAGTAGTAGTCCAGGCCGATCTCACCGACAGCGACGCATCTTGGGTGCCTGGTGAGCGCTTCGATTTTATCGAGGTCTCCGTCGCTCATGTCGTTCATATCCTCGGGGTGGATGCCGACCGCCGCCCAGACATGCGAAAAACGCTCCGCCAGTCCGATCGCCGCCTCGCTTGATCGCACTTCGCAGCCGGGATTGACAACGAGCGCAACGCCCGCTTCCGGAAGCGCCGCCAGGATTTCTTCTCTGTCGGCGTTGAAGGCCCCGCTGTCATAGTGCGCATGAGTGTCAAAATACACGCTTCTCCCTCCTTTTCCCGCTTATACTACAATGCTTTCCCCTGTTTTGCAAGCATTTTGCTTGACGGCGATGTCGCGACAGTGTAGAATATTATAGTTGTATCTTTTTCACAGGAGGCCGCCATGCCGGTTCAGAGAAAAAAACGGAGGATTTCCCTTCTTTCTGTACTTGTACTGCTTTTTCTTATCTGCGCTGTCGCGGCGCTGGCGCTGCTGCGGCCGAAGGGCGATCCGGCGCAGGCGCTTCAGGCGCGGCTGGATATGCTCTCTGCCCCGGTCGATCCGTCCTTAACGGGGCGCAGCGCGGAGCCCTCAGCTCTCGCCGGGATCGACGCAGAGATCGCCGAGGCGTATGACCGCTGTCTCCGCTTCGAGGCGCGCGGCCCCTTCTCGCAAAAGCCGCGCAGCGCCTCCGGTACTGTTGTGCGCACCAGTCTGGACACAGAGCTGCTGACCCGCGGCCTTTCCGACGAGATGCAGGCGGCGCTCACGGAACGCGCCTCTGCCGCAAAACGCAGCGCAGAGCTCTATACCCCCGACGGCGCGGTTCTGCCGGAGCTGTGCGAGACTTTGTATGCTGACGCGATGCGGGCAAGACTTGCGCACGCGGAGGACTACTGCCGCACGGATGAGTATCCTGTCACAATGACTTTTGAAGACGGTGAATGGCAAACCGATCTCACCTCGCTTCTCCCGGATCGTGTACCTTCCAAGCCCGGATATGAGGTGGCCTGTACCGCGCTCACGCCGGTCTATCTGCACTACACCCTGCCGCCCACGGGGCCGGGACCGGTTCCGAACCCCGCCTGCTATGGGGAGACGCGCGACCCGCAGGATATTGCGAGACTGTTGGAATCTCCGACGGCGCAGAGACTCATCGGCGGGCAGGAGCTGGATTTTGACCCCAAGCGTGACATGCTGGGCCGCCCGTTCTATTACTACCTTGATGAGACAATCCTGGCCCTCGTCTGGCAGCAGGATGAGCACGGCGCCGTCGGCACCTTCGCCGAGGTGCTGATCAGTGATCCGAGCCAGCTTCGCCGCAAGCTTGCGGACGACACCTTCGGCACGCTGCAATACTATACGCCCAGCGAGTTTGCCGCCCAGACCAACGCGGTGCTCGCCTGCAGCGGGGACTTTTACAACAGCGGGCGCGCGGATTACGGCCTGTACGTCTACAACGGGGAGCTCATGCGCAGCAATCTCAGCTACGGGCAGAGCTGCCTCTTTAACAACGAGGGCGACATGCTCTTCACCTATGAGAATCAGTTCGGCAGTGTTGAAGAGGCCGAGCGCTTTATCCGGGACAATCATGTCCCCTTCTCCCTGAGCTTCGGCCCGGTTCTGATTGATGAGGGGCAGGACGTCACCCCCTACGACTACCTCTTCGGCGAGGTGCGGGAGGGCTACGCCCGCTGCTGTGTCGGTCAGCTCGGCAAGCTGCACTATCTGATGATGACCATCAACTGCGAATACCCCGACCACGACGTCTATGTCACGCTGCGGCAGGCGGCGGACTCCATGATCGCCCACGGCTGCGTCAACGCCTATACCCTCGACGGCGGGCAAACCGGCAGCATCCTCATCGGCGGGAAGCTCATCAACCCCGTGCAGTTCGGCACAGAGCGGGAGATGAGCGATATCTTCTACTTTGCCACCGCCCTGCCGGACGAATAAATCCGCCCCTGTGCCATTCTGAGCGAAGGATCTTTCGTCTGCAATCACCGTTTCAAATTCTTCGTCACTTCGTTGCTCAGAATGACGCCGAACGAAAGCCTCGGAATGACACCGAATGAAAACCGACTTTACGGAGTGTTAACCATGCAAATGCTCAAACATGACTGGAGCGATACGCACTGGCGGTGGTTTCTCGCCTTCTGCGCCGGCGCGACGGTGCTCTTTTATATGGTCTGCCCGGTCGCGCCGCTGCGCTGGGCGGATCTGTATGCCTCCTACGGCAAGATTCTGATTATCTCCTTTGCCGCGATCTATTTCTTTCGCGCGCGGTTCGACGGCGTTACGGAGGTCAAACTGGTCATTTACTATACGATCTGGCTGTTTCTCACCCGTCTGTTCAACACCGACCTCTACCTGCAAAACGAGCTGGATCTGGTCATCAGCCGCATCCTGTGCTGTGTGATCCTGCCGGTGGGTCTGCTGCTGGAGGAAAAGGAGCGGCGCGTGATGCTGGACGTTGTGATTGCCGTCAGCGGGGCCTTCTATTTTGTCACCGCGCTGATGGGTCTCTACGCCTGCATCTTCGGCGTCTACTTCTACGTTCCGCCCGAGGGTGTGGTCTTCGGACTGGATAACGCCGCCTACGGCAACAGCTATGTGCGCATCGTCGCCTGGGAGACCACGCGCAACATCTCCGCCGTCTGGTTCTATCTTGCCGGATGCATGATGGTGTATGAGTTTTTTAAATGCGAAAACAAGCTCTGGCGCATCCCGATCTGCATTGCGCTCTTTGTGTTCCACCTGGCCATCGCCTTTACCATGACCCGCAGCGTCATGCTCGCGGCGAGTATCAACGCCGCCATGCTTGCGATCCTGCTGGGCATGCGGTATATCCGGACCGAAAAGAAAGCGCTGCGCATCGCCCTGATCGCTGTGCTGGCGGCGGCGGCGCTGCTGGTGTGCTGGAAAAGCTATGACTGGCTGCGCACCGGCACGGCGAAGGTTTACGACGCGATGGACGTGCAGATCGAGCGTACCTCCGACCAGTTCATGACGCCCGAATCGCTCGGCGAGGACGGCGCAAACTTCAGCGACAGCCGCGATCTGAAGGAGAGCGTCTCCAGCGGCTCCATGCGCTTCCATGTGTGGGCGGCCGCGATCCCCGCCATCCGGGACGAACCGCTGCGGCTTCTGATCGGCAAGCTCAGCCACAAGGTCATGGATGGGCCGCACCGTTACCAGATCAGCGCCGAAAACGGCTCCTTCTGGCACATGCACAACTATCTTCTTCAGGTGTTGATGCTGACGGGGCTGATCGGGTTCCTGCTGGTGCTGGCCTTCAGCGTGCTGGTGGTGATCCGCATGATCCGTCTGTTCTTCTCCGCGCATCCCGGCGCGACGATCGCCGTCAAGACCCTGACCCTGCCTGTGAGCGGCATTCTCGTCTACGGCATGCTGGAGACGGTGATCTTCACCGCCTCGGCAGACGACCGGGCGCTGACCGATTTCCGGGAACTGTTCTTTTTCCTCGTGACAGGCGTGATGCTTGCCTATTCCTATGCGTTTGAGCCGCCGAAAAAGCGCTGATTCATACAATTATTAAGAGTTTATTCCCATTTTTTGTACGTTTGTCAATGATGTGAGACCAAGAGATTGAGTTTGAAAGATGAGCGCGTTAGCTGTTGATGGAGGGAGGGCGTAGCCCGACCGGAGTCA
>ONVI01000062.1 GCA_900321275.1 uncultured Eubacteriales bacterium
CCTGTCTATGTCCTCCCGGGCAACCACGATCTGGACCCGATTAAGCAGACGGAGTTTGCGGAATTCTATGACGACTTCGGGTACGGGGAGGCGTTCAGCCGGGATTCCTCCTCGCTCAGCTATGCGGTGATACGCGACGGGCTGCTCCTGCTGATGCTTGATACCGGGGGATACAGCACCGGCGCCATCAACCTTGCGCAGCCGCCGGCCGATACCTGCGCCTTTGTCTCTGACAGCACGCTGAAGTGGGCGGAGACGATGCTGCGCCATGCAAAGGAAAACGGACTGCTTGTGCTGTGCGCCGGGCATTATAATCTTCTCCCGGCCATGAATCGGGATGCGGGAAACGGCGGCTTTTATTTTGAAAACGCGGACAGGCTCGCCGCCCTTCTCAGACAATACGCTGTCCCGCTTTACCTGAGCGGGCACGCCCATACCCGCGCCTTCTACCGTCAGGGGGAACTGCGTGAGCTGGTTACCGAGTATCTGCTGGGATATCCGACCGGCTACAGCATCCTGGACGTTGACGACGAGACGATCCGCTATACGCCCCGGCGCGTCGATGTGGACGCCTGGGCGGCGGCGACAGATCAGAAGAGCAAAATCCTTCGCAATTTTGCGCAATGGCAGCAGGACGGCCTTCGCGACTATTCCGAAGAGAATGTGCGCTATATGTCCGGGCGAAACCCTATCAGCAAACGGGAACAGCGGCAGGCGGCGGACTTTTTCTACTTTGTGATGGATTCGTACTGGCAGGGGACGCTGCACGACAGGCGTGAGACGGCGGAGGCCATGCCGGGGTGTGAGCCGTTCTTCCGCTGTGCCGAGGGCTATGCATACGGATGGTGGCTGCGGGAGCTGCTGGATACGGCGGCGCCGGAGCTGCAGGGCTTTACGATTACCCGCCGATAAAATAATATAAAAAGGAGAATCGAAAATGACGGACAATACGCTCAGAACCATATACATCTGCTTTCCCGGGGGAAAACATAAGGCGCTGACCATGAGCTATGACGACGGACGGCAGGAGGACTATCGCCTGGTGGAGCTTTTCAACCGCCACGGCATCCGCGGCACCTTCAATCTCAACGCGGGACTTGAAAGCGACAAGCGGCGCATCCCGCAGTCAGAGTGGGCGGAGCTGTACAAGGGACATGAGATCGCCTGCCACACCTATACGCACCCGACGATTGCCCGCTGTCCCATCGAGCAGGTCGCCCGGCAGATCCTTTCAGACCGCGAGGGGCTGGAACGGCTGACCGGCGCGCCCGTCCGCGGCCTTGCCTATCCCAACGGATCGACCAGCGGGAGGATTCGCGCGCTGCTTCCGATGCTCGGCATCCGTTATGCCAGGGTCGTCCAGACCACCGGCCAGTTTGCCATGCCGGAGGATTTCTATTCCTGGGCCGGCACCTGTCACCACAATGACCGCCTGGTGGAGCGAGGAAAGGATTTTCTCGCGCTTTTCAAGACGCAGTATCTCTATCTCATGTACGTCTGGGGCCACAGCTACGAGTTCGCCGATCACGACAACTGGCACGTCATGGAGGAATTCTGCGCCATGATGGGCGGGCAGGAGAACATCTGGTACGCGACCAATATTGAAATCGCCGACTACATGGACGCCGCGGAAAGGCTTCAGTTCACGGCGGCGGGCGACCGGGTCTGTAATCCGAGCGCCATCCCGGTCTGGATCGAGGTGGATCGGGAGAAGCATGTGGAGATCCCCGGCGGCGCGCTTGTTGAAATCTGATACGAAAACGCGAGTTGCGCCGCTGTGCTAAGGAAACGCTGCATAATACTATTATCCGATAAGGCGGTTTGAAAGATTTCCGAGGCAGATTTGCGTCAGGCAGGGCAGCGGACGCCGATCTCAACGGCGACGGGCGGCAGGCCTTCCCGCTCACCGTGCCGGACGCGTGATTCGTTATAACAAAAAGAAAGTCAATCTATCTATGGGAAAAAGCAAGAAAAAGAAGGGGAGCCTTCTCACCCGACAGCAGATCATTCAAAAATACAATATCACAAAAAAACTTATCCAGGCGTATTTTCCGAGACCGGAGATCATCAGGGTCCGCGGGCGCGGCGGCTCCTGGTGGACGACGGAGGGCTGGCCCGAGGACGTGGCTGAGCGGGCGGTTCAGCATCCGGAGATTCAAAAGGTCATCAAAGAGCGCGACGACAGGCTCATCCGTGACCGCCAGATCCGGGAGATCATGGAGCTGTACGAGGCTTTTTCACCGGAGGCCTATGTGAAAAGGGCGCGCAATCTGCACCGGATGTTTGTCCTTCATGTCGGCCCCACCAACAGCGGAAAGACCTACGACGCGATTGAGGATCTGAAAAAGAACACCCCGGGGACCTATCTCGGCCCGCTCCGTCTTCTGGCGCTGGAGATGTTCGACAAGATCAACGACGCCGGTATCCCGTGCAGCATGCTGACAGGGGAGGAGTCCATCCCGGTGGAAGGCGCGCAGATCATCTCCTCCACCATTGAGCTGTGCAATTTCAATGCCTCCTACAAGACGGCGGTCATCGACGAGGCGCAGCTGATCGCGGACAAGGACCGCGGGGCTTCCTGGCTGAAAGCGATCTGCCTTGTCAATGCCGAGCTGGTGCATATCTGCATGGCGCCCGAGGCGCTGCCGTTTATCGAGAAGCTGATTACAAGCTTCGGCGATCCCTACAACGTCGTGCAGCACCACAGGCTCGCGCCGCTGCGCTATGCGGGATTGTGCAAAGGCTACGGGGACTTCCGGCCTGACGACGCCATCATCTGCTTTTCGAGAAAGAGCGTCCTGTCCACCGCGGCGATTCTGGAAAAGCACGGCTTCCGCGCCAGCGTTATCTACGGGGCGCTGCCGCCGGAGGCCAGGCGCAATGAGGTGCGGAAATATGTCTCCGGCGAGAACGACATCGTCGTGGCAACGGACGCCATCGGCATGGGCATCTCCCTGCCGATCAAGCGCGTTGTCTTCGCCGAGACCGAGAAGTTCGACGGGAAGGAATTTCGACCGCTGACGACGGCGGAGATCAACCAGATCGGCGGCCGGGCCGGGCGTTACGGGCTCAACGAATTTGGAGAGGTCCTGGCCGTCGGCAATACCCAGCTTATCGCAAACAGACTGGGACAGAAGGTGAGAGCGATCCAGCAGGCCTGCATCGGCTTCCCGCGGGAGGTTCTGACCACGGAATATCCGCTGGACCTGCTGCTGCTCGCGTGGGACAAGATGCCCAGGGCGCAGGAGTTTGTGCGGGAGAGCATGCAGGACGCGCGAATCCTCTTGCAGAACCTGAAGAAACAGATCACACCGGAGAACAGGGAACTCGTCTATGATCTGATCACCTGCCCGGTGGATACCCGGTCGGTGGAGCTCATCATCTACTGGGCGAAATGCGCAAGCGCGATTTTGAAGAACAAGCATGTCCCGGAGCCGTATTTCGGAGATGAGACCTTGCAGGACTGCGAGCTTCAGTATAAGGCGTACGACATCCACCACCAGCTCCTGCGGAGGATCGGGATCGAGGACGACTGCGCGGCGGAGAGACGGGCGATCTGCGAGAGAATCGCGGAGCTGATGAAGGACAGCAAGGATCAGTATATCCGAAAGTGCTCCTCCTGCGGGAAGGAGCTGCCGATCGGCTCCATATTCAATTATTGCGATCACTGCTATGCCAAAAGGCAGTATGGCTGGATGAAGGACGGCAAGCAAATTTTTGAATGAACAATAAAAGCGACCGGCTGATTCGCGTGTGCGAATCAGCCGGTATATTCTATGGTGTGCCTGTTCAGACGCCGGACTTTTTCTCCGCGCGGCTGAGGATCATCTCTTCAAACGCTTCCGCCGGGAGCGGACGTGAGAAGTAATAGCCCTGCACCAGATCGCATCCCGCGTCCTTCAGCAGTCTGAGCTGGTTCTCGGTCTCCACGCCTTCGGCCACGACCGGCACCTTGAGATAGCGGGCAATGTCCACAATCAGCTCCACAAGCCGCAGATCCTTTTCGTTGCGCTCAATGTTTCGGATGAAGGCGATGTCCATCTTCAACACGTCGATGGGCATGGAGGAGAGCATGTTCAGCGAGGAATAGCCGGAGCCGAAATCGTCCATCTCGATCATATAGCCCTTTTCCCTGAGCTGCCCGATGATCCGGATCAGATGGTCGGCGTTTTCGGTATAGGCGGTCTCGGTGACCTCCAGGATGAGATTCCGGCAGTCCAGCTTGTATTTTTCAATGATCCCGTCGAGGATCGAGGGCAGATCGGGGTTGAAAACATCCACGCGGGACAGGTTTACGGATACCGGAACGGTCACGCCGTACTTGTCGCGCCATTCGGCAATTTGCCTGGCAGCCTCTTCCCAGACGAATTTGTCCAGAATCATGATCTGTCCGCTGCGCTCGAACAGGTTGATGAAGGCGTCGGGGGAGATCATGCCGAGCGTCGGATGATTCCAGCGGACCAGAGCCTCGGCGCTGGAAAGCTTCGGCGGATTGGAATGAATGTTGTACTTGGGCTGGAAATATACCTCCAGCTCGCCCGACTCCAGCGCGTGGGCAAAGCTGTTGAGCAGAAGCTGATTTAATTCGTCGCGCTGCCGCGTGGCCTCGTCGTAGACCATGAGATGGGTCTTGTAGTCGCGCCGCACCATACTGCATGCCAGCCATGCGCGGTCAAACATTTCCCTCGGCTGGAGGCCGTCCTGCCAGGGCATGACGCCCATGCGAATACAGATGTCCGTGTTGGGGTAGAGGGTCTTCAGCTTGCTCTGAAAACGGTCGAGCATCGCCTGATAGTTGTCAAGATGTGCGCAGTAAATATCGAAGTGATCGCTCTCAATGTGACCGCCGATGCCCTCGGTCTCCGAAAGGAAGGCCGCAATCTCACTGCCCAGCGCGCGCAGCACCTCGTCTCCGAAGTCGCGCCCGTTGAGGGTGTTGATGGTGTGGAAGCGGTCAATGTTTAAGATGATCGCGTCCATGGGTTTGCTGGGATGCTCCTGATAAAAGCGGTCGGCATAAACGTGGAAAAAGCTGCGGCTGTAAAGCTGCGGAACCTTCGGGTCGTATTCCGCCTCGGAGATGATCTGACGCCCCTCCCTGACCTTCATTGTTGACCGCACGTTCCGCAGGAGCAGCAGGAGAATGGCGGAGACGACGACGGCGGTGACAGCCACGACATAGATCAGGTTGTCCCGCAGATACTCGACGAAGGTGACGCGCTCGTCCTGAAAGCCGTGGTTGGTAAGGGAAGTATTGATGAGCGTATCGGGCATGAGACGGTTGATCTTGTTGAGGATCGAGTACAGGCAGTCATTCTCACGCGGCATGGCAAAGCCCAGCTCCACGCTCTGGCCGGTGGCGAGGGCGGCGAGCTTGTGTTCGGCGCAGAGCTTGCTCACGCGGTTGAAGCGGTAATTGCTCACCAGCGTGCAGTCCGCGTCGCCGGAAGCAACGGCGCTGAAGCATTCCGGGGTGGTGTCGTAATACTTGAACTCCCAGTTGGGGAAGTAGTCCTTCAGGAAGGTTTCGTGGTTGGGATGCCCCTTGAGCACCGCGACGGTCATCTCCTGATCCGGCGACACGCCCCGGTGATCCGCCTCCCGCATGAGGGCGAACATCTCGGAGGTGACGAGCGGGTCGGTGATGATCGCGCCGATGATTTCCGCGTCATAGGCGCTGAGATTTACCGGGAACACGCAGTCGATCTCGCCGCGGGAGAGCGCCTCCATGGCACCCTCGGTGGTCTCGAAGGGGCGGGTTTCAAAGCTGAGCCGGGCATTCTTTTCGCAGGTTTCCGCAAAGCTGAGATAGTCGGCGAGGGCGCCGGTGAGATTGCCGCTTTTATCATCCAGACCGCAGTAGGGGAGGAAGTCCTCCCGGTAGCCCACGCGGATGACGCCGTGGTCAGAGAGCCAGTCCTTTTCCTCGGCGGTGAGAAAGCTGTTGACGGCGCTGGCCTTGTTGAATTTCGCGGTGAGCTGCTGGTTGAAGTCGCGGTTATCCTCGAAAATGCGGTTCATGGCGACGTCCAGCTCGCGTTTGAGGTCGGGGCGGCTCTTGCTGACACCGAAGTAAGACATGGCGGAGCCGATTTTGCACACCGGGACGATGTCGGCGGAGTTGCCGTAGGTATCCAGCGTCACAAGCATGTCGATCTCACCATTGGCCAGCATTTCCAGCATCTCCGGTGTCTTGACGGACAGCTCGATGATTTCGGGGTGCACGTCGTGTTTTTCGGCCCAGTCGATAAAGAGCTGCTCCTGAATGCTGTTCTTGTTGACGCCCAGGCGTTTGCCGTTGAAGGTGGAGAAATCGTCCGGCCTGATCTCGGTATTGGTGGGCGCGATGAACACATGGTAATCCTCGGAGCCCATGGCCTCGGCGGAGTAGAGGATCTTCTCCGCGCGCTCGGGGGTATAGGACACGTCGCTCAGCAGGTCGATCTCACCCGCGATCAGCTTTTCAAGAAGCTGCGACCAGCTGCCCTCCACATACTCGTATTTCCAGCCGGTATAGATGGCGATGCGCTGCTGGTATTCGTAACCGTAGCCGGAGCGCCGCCCGAACTGATCCGTGCGGTGGAAGGCCGATTCATACCAGCCGACGCGGACGATCTTTTCCTCCGGCTTGGACGCCAGCGCGGATGGGAATAGAGCGAACATCAGTGCCAGCAAGAGGCACAGCGAAAGCATAGTCCGTTTTTTCATGTCTTTCTGCTCCTGTTGTTCATCAGACTTGATAATCCGGAAGAGAAAAAAGCACTGGTAATCTCTGTAAGAATTAACATATTTTTACAGACTCGCATCTTTTTTGTAGTATACTACAAAATATAACAGATTTCCACCCCGATTTAAAAGAAATTTTAAGTATTTTGCCGGACACGCCCGGCCGGGCAGGTTCACTTGAAAAAAAGCATGTCGGGGAATATAATAGAAGCAAAGCTATTCTGCGGGCTCTGCCCGCGCCGGAGGAAAGACCGATGGAGCATAAACCCGTGCGCCCCTGCGAGGGCGGCGAACCTTATATCTTTATCAGCTATGCCCATGCGAACGGCCCCGCCGTGATGCAGGTGGTGCGGGAGCTCGCCGACCGCGGCTTTCGTATCTGGTATGACGAGGGCATTGAGGTCGGCAGCGAGTGGCCGGAGTATATTGCGCAGCACCTTGCGGGCGCGTCGCTGATGATCGCGTTCCTCTCCAACGCCTACATGCGCTCGGATAACTGCCGCAGGGAGATGCACTTCGCCCTGTCCAGGCGGATCAGCACGGTCAATATCTTCCTGGAGGAGACGCGCCTGACCCCGGGCATGGAGATGCAGGTGGGCAATCTCTTTGCGCTTATGAAATACAGCATGAGCGAGGATGCGTTCTACGAAAAGCTTTTCTCTGCGCCTCAGCTTGACGCAAGCCTCCAAACGGGGGGACCGATCCCGAAAAAGCCGAAAAAGAAACCGGAGAAGAAGATTCCGGTGGATCTGACGGTGGAGGAAAAAAAGCGCAAACGCAGAAAGGCAAGGCGTATCACGGTCCTCTCCGTGCTGGGCGTGCTCCTGATCGCGTGCGTTGTGCTCGGCATCGTCGGATACGCCACCGGCATTTCGCGGCGGCTGAAGATTCGGACGGAGCAGACGGAAATCATCGGTTTGCCAGCCGATGCAGAGGTCAGCTTCCGCAGCGCGGAGCTTGAACGCGCTGTGCGTGCATTCTGCGGCATTGCGGAGGGAACCCTCCGTGTGTCCGACCTTGCCAATATCACGCGGCTTTCGGTTGGCGGCACGGGCGCGGCCTTCAATGACGAAGACCCGGTTCCCGCCGCCTGGGAGAGCGGTGACTGGACGGATCTGTCCGATCTGCGCTTTTTCCAAAGCCTTGTGCGTCTCACCCTCTCCGAGCTTCCGATCACGGATCTGGAGACCCTGCCGGCAAGCGGCGTGAAGTATCTCACGATTCGGGACTGTCCGCTGACAAGCCTCCGGGGGATCGGAAAGCTCACCGATCTGCGGGAGATAGAAACCGAGGGGACGCCCGTCCGGGAACTCGGGGATCTTGACAAGTGCCTCGAGCTTCGGCGGCTGGTTCTGCTCGGCGCAAATCCTGCGGATCTGTCTGCCGTCAAGCCGCTGATCCATCTGACGGAGGCGGGGATCTCCAACTGCGGGATCGACGATCTGAAACCGCTCCTGGGGCTGAGCGAGCTGACGGAGCTTGCCTTCTGCGACTGCGATCTGCGCGGCGATTTCTTCCGCGCCATCGATCGGGAATGGCGCGTCCAAAGGCTGTCGTTTACGGACTGCAAGCTCAATTCCACCGCCAATCTCGATGACTTTACCGGGCTCAGCACCCTGCGTCTCATCCGCACGGGCGCGGAGCTTGACTGGTCGGCGCTGGCAGATCTGTCTGCGCTCAAAACCGTCGAGGTCGATGAAAGCGTCGAGAAAACGATCCGCAGCGCCCTGGGGGATTCTTCCGCAGAGATCCGAATCGAGGAAGCTGCCGCATAAAACAGCCGCCGCCGGGTTTTCCCGGCGGCGGTGATGGTTTAATCAGTATTCTTTCGTGTTTTTGACAGTCGCGGCGTTTGCGATGGCAGTCGCCTGCGGCCGGCAGTCCAGGAAGGCCTGCACAACGTCGGGATCAAAATGCGTGCCGGACTCCTCCTGAATGATGCTGAAGGCTTTATCCGGGGGAAAGCCCTCCTTGTAGCTGCGGCGGGAGACCAGCGCGTCAAACACGTCGGCCACAGCCATGACACGCGCCGAGAGCGGGATATCCTCGCCCCTGATGCCGTATGGATAGCCCTTGCCGTCCCAGCGCTCGTGGTGATACAGCGTCAGCTTTTTGGCCTCATTGAGATACTGGGAATTCGCGTCCGCCACCAGATCAATGGCGTTGTCAATGATCTCGCCGCCCGCGACGGTGTGCTGCTTCATGATGGCGAACTCCTCTTCCGTCAGCTTGCCGGGCTTGTTGAGCAGCGCGTCCGGCACGGTGATCTTGCCGACGTCATGCAGCGGCGCGCTGCTGACCACGTCGTGGATATATTCGTTCGTCAAAAGCGCGGGGTGTTCTCCCTTTTCCCGCATACGCTGAAGGATGAGGTTGACATAACTTGCGGTATTGCGGACGTGATTGCCGGTGCATTTATCGCGGCTTTCGACCATATCCGCCAGCACCATGATCAGGCCGCTCTGCAGCCGGGTGATCTGGTCGTTTTTATGCTGAATGTCGACGACGTTCTGCACAACCTCCGCCGTTGTGGAGGCGATTGCGCGATACAGGTTTTCAATCTCGTCGCCGGTTCGGATATCCAGCGCGTTGATGACGGCCAGATCGTCCTCCTGAATGCCGACGCTGCGCGAGGCAAAGGCGGTGGTCGCGGCGGCCATGTCGTTGATGGGACGGATCACGCTGTTGTCCGCAAGCCAGATGGCGAGCACCGTGATCAGCATGGAAAAGCCCAGAAAGAGGGAGATCATTTCCGTCTGGAACACGCGCTCGGTCGCGTGCAGCCTCGGCATGGAGACGTCGACGCCCACATAACACTGACAGACGCCCCCCGAATCCGTGACAGGCAGATACACGCTCAGAAGCCAGCCAAACTTCTCATTGGAGATGATGGGGTCAATCTCGCCGCCCTTGAGCAGCGTGTCCAGAACACCGAGAAACGCCTCGTCGAATGCGACGACGTCGCCGGGATCATCGCCCGGTCCGGCCGCCGTGTCGGGGTCAAGCACGACATGGCAGCCGTCCTCCCGGATCTGATAGACATAGACGTAGTCGATGTTGTCGGCACTCTCCACAATGCGTGCAAGCGCGGCTTCGCTTTCAAGATAGCCTTCGGCGGCTTCGCCCTTTTCCAGATACTCGGGCACCCGATCCGCGTCGAAAGCGTCCGCGGCGAGTCTGGCCGCGCTGTAGGCAAAGTCGGCGTTCTCATCAATAATGGAATTGTGAAACAGCGACAACGTGATTCCCGTGACCGCGATACCGACAAAAAGCATGAGACCGGCAATCAGAAGCATGACCTTCGTATGCAGCGAGAGCTTTCGAACCTTGACCTGTCCCAAAATCAATGACAGACTGTCTGATGAGAAGCTGTCCACAAAATGCTGCGGCAGCATGCGCAGCAGCAGGATGACCGCCGCCAGGGAAATCGCCTTATCCGCAAGATCATAGAGAAAGTCGCCGCCGATCTGTGCAAGGAAGGGAGAAAACCCGGATTCCAGCAGGCGGGAGGAAAGCACGCTGCCGCCGAACACGGAACCGTTGAGATACCATGTCAGAACACCGCCGATGACGCCGCCCGCCAGCGCAAAGCAGATAACGGCAAGCAGCATTCCCGGAAAACGCGTGAGCATTTTTCTGGGGGCGAGAAAGGCCGTCAACAGCGCCAGCAGAATATTGATCGGTATATAATAGACAGAGCTCAGATCCCAGAAGCCCTTGATCAAATTGGTGAGAAAAGCGGCGATGGTGCCGGGGACAATCCCGCCTGCAGCGGCGGATAAAATGGTACCGATGCTGTCAAGATACAAGGGCAGACCCAGCTTCGAGACAAGCAGGGAGGGAAGTACATTGAGCAGAATACCGACAGCACTCAGCTGCATAATGCGCAGATTTTTGCTTTTCTGCGCGTTCATATCCGTCAGGCTCATGAAGAAGAATCTCCCTTCAAATGAGACGCAAAATCAAATTTATACCTTAATGTAACACAGATATCCACCGCTGTCAACGATACTTATAACAACAAAAACGTACAACTTATAACAACAAAAACGCGGAGATATTGTCAGATATTTTGGGAAATCGCAATGCGGATAAAGAGGACGGATTCCACTGGACAGCGCGCGCGGCTTGTGATATAATCAATTATGTAAATTGTATTATGGACGCTTATCCCTTTTGACATCCATAAGATTTCCAAAGATCGCCGTTGTTCACAGAAACGTCATATACACTATGGTATGATTGCTGTATACAATAGGCAGAATGCCGCTGTAATAAAAGGAGAATGTATTATGAAAAACAGGAGAATTGTTTATTTTCTGAGCGCTCTTCTGCTTGTCGTTCTGATGTGCGGGCTGATTCCGTCGGCCAGCGCGGAGGACGCTGTGACATGCATGTGCCCGTGCTGCACCGGAATGTGCCGGGGAGGCGCGGCCAAGGCAAGTTCGGCTATGCGCCCGGCGAGTCCTGACGCGGACACAATGAAACCTGTGCGCGTGGAAACGCTGACGAATTTCCTGACAACGGCGGTCGCGGCGGAAGAGGAGACGGATCCTGCGGTGCGGGAGGAGCTTCTGACTGAGGCGAACCTTCTTTGGGACAACTATATCGATCTGGTGCTCATGCCCTTCATGCCTGCGGCAGAGCCTGTGACGAAACCCGCAGCGGCGGAGCCCGATGTGGACGTGCTGAAACCTGT
>ONVI01000081.1 GCA_900321275.1 uncultured Eubacteriales bacterium
GACCGGGCTGCATATTGACCGCAACGACCTCCCCAAACCGGAAAGCTGGAGCTGCGTCTGCAAGGAGCTTCAGCGAAACGGCTTACAGAATGTAAAGATTGATGCCGACGGCATCAAAGTACTTTTTTAAGCAGGCATGCCCTGCGGAAAGGAATAAAGAATGAGCACCAATGCCTCCAATCTCTTCGCGTTTGACCGCGCACTCCCCTCCCCGTTTGATACCTTGAAGAGCAAGCGGCTCTCCGTTTCTTCCAAGTACGGTGACGGCACCGCCTCCACGCTCTGTGCCTCGGTGATCAAGGGCATCCATGCGGTGTTCCGCTGCATGGACGGCGGCGAAGGCGCAGTCGGTGTGATCGACCACCGCACAGTCGCCGAGTACAAGTCCTCCATGGGCCCCGACGCCTATCACCTGGTTGTCTACGACAGTAACTCCGGCTCCCTGATGGCAAGCGTCTATGACAAAGCCACCGAGGTTCTGGAGACCTATACGGTTCACAAGACCGCACGCGACGGCGCCGCGATCATGATGGCCCTCTTCCCTGTTCTCACAATGGATGAGGAGTTCTCGGACACCTGCAGCAAATATCACGACCAGTATACCGCCGGTTTCCCGGACGTGAATCTCGCTGCCCAGTACATGGCCATTCTCTGCGACAACGCATATCGCCGCATCAAGGATGACGCCTGCCCGGCACACATCAAGGTAACGCTCGATCGCTCTGGGAACATCATGCGCGTCGGTCAGGCCCAGCTTGACTCCGGCGCCCTTACGCCGAATCGCGTTGCAGCCGGTGAGTTCACCATCTTCGCCAAGACCGGCGCCGTGACGTATAAGAAAGCTGCTGTCATTGTCGATCCCGGAGACTTTGTGGGAAAGTATCAGCTGCATCCGAGAACACTCACTCCCTTGGAGCAGATGCAGGTACCGGTACTCCCCTCCTGGTACATCATCCCGGAGGAGATCGTGCAGATCTGCCGCCACGCCAAGGATACCACCGGTCAGCCCACGCAGATGCGAAACTTTCTCCTGCGTGGCCCTGCCGGAACCGGCAAGACCATGGGCGCCAAGGCTGTCGCGGCCGGACTCGGTCTGCCGTACAAGAAATACACCTGCAACGCCAACACGGAGATCTATGACCTGATCGGCCAGCTCTTCCCTGACTCCGCCGCATCCTCTACCGGGGACAAGCAGCTGGATCAGGAGCGTGAGGAGCTCAAGGCCATGGGCGGGATCAATTATGCCAATGTGGCAAAGCTCATGAAGCTGCCGGATCTCGACGACATGGACTACGATCCCTCCGGCGTATACCAGACTCTTACCGGTGTTGAAAAGGAAGACGCCAGTGCGCAGGACTGCATGGCACTCATTCTGGAGCGTGTGACCGAAAAGGTTCAGGCACTCAGCAAGCGCGAGGAGAGCAGCCGCGTCACCGGCGGTCAGACCTTTACCTATACCCAGACGGACTTTCTGGAGGCGCTGAAGAAGGGCTATGTCATTGAGCTTCAGGAGCCGACAACGATTGTCCAGCCCGGCGTCATGGTCGGTCTCAACTCGCTTCTCGAGCAGGGCGGCTCCATCACGCTGCCCACCGGCGAGATCATCGAGCGTCATCCCGACGCGGTGGTGATCGTCACGACGAACATCTCCTACGAGGGCTGCCGTGGGCTCAACCAGTCGATCATCGACCGCATGAGTCTGGTGCAGGACATTGAGCTGCCCGCGCCCGAGGTCATGGTGCAGCGTGCCATGAGCGTCACCGGAGCCACCGATGAATACCAGGTCTCCCAAATGGTGCAGGTCGTGAACGACATGTCCGACTACTGCCGCAAGAACAGCATCACGGACGGCGCTGTCGGCATGCGCAGTCTGCTGGACTGGATCGTGAGCACGCAGATCACGGGTGATCCGTATCAGTCTGCGCTGTACACCGTCATCAGCAAAGCCACCGCCGATGAGGCTGACCGCGAGGCCCTGATCAGCAGTATTCTGGAGCCGATCTTCGCTCCCAAGGTCCGCCGTGCCACGGCATAAGATATTGCTCCCCCAATAAATTCTTGAATTATTGGGGAGCAATTTTGCCATGTTTCGCGGTTGCCCCGCCAAGGGGCGAGCGAAACGGCAATTAAATCATTATTGATGTGCCGGAGAAATGCACGTCTTGATTCAAGATTTAATTGGCACATCAATAATAAAGGAGGTTTGACCCTTGAGCAGGGTAAATCATAAGCGCGTCAAGCAGCTTCTCAATGAGAAGCGCAGCAAGATCACCGACCGGCAGTTTTTCACTTCCCGCATCCTCGCCGGACACTATGAAGATCTTGCCGCGGCACAGACAAGACGCTATCACTACAACAGGCGCATCCGGGTCAATCTGTTCTGGAACGCGAAAAACCCCTCCGCCGCCTGTACGGATAACAACAGCATACTCATAAACGCCGGGCATCCCACCGTGACGAAGGTTCGCGGGCGTGAAAACCGCTACCAGATTGTGACCGGGATGTTCGCCCATGAACTGGGGCATGTTCTCTTCACGGATTTTCTGACCTTCCAGACTTACCTCAACAATCTCGCCGCCGGTCGCTGGTATCCGGTGCGCCCCACACTCAATTCCGCGGATCTCCGCCGGGAGACGGATTTCTGGGCCTATGTCAAGGCTGATCCGAAAAACCTGGACATGGTGCAGACAGCCGCTCATCACATCTCCAATGTGCTGGAGGACGGCTATATTGAAAACCGTATGCTCAACGCCTTTCCCGGTACACTGGGCTATGGACTTGAGGAGCTTCGGAGCCTCCAGCAGAAGGATATGGCTTCCGTGACTCAGCTTATCGAGTATGAGGAATCCGGGAGCTGCCACAAGTTTGAGAGCATCCTGCAGCTCATCCTCTCCTATGCCAAATTCGGCGTGATCAAGTACGGTGATGAACCGCTTTCCGATGAGCGTGTGCAGACTGTTTTCGGTCTGATGGATCAGATCGATCACGCGCTGATCACACACTCCGCGAAGGAACGCTGCCAGGTCGTGAGCCTGATCCTGATCCGTTGCTGGGATACCATCAAAGACTTCCTTGAAATCTGCAAGCAGCGTCAGGAGGACAGCGCCGCATCCGGCGGTTCCGCCTCGGCCTCCGAGATGATCTCCGAGGTTCTGGGGGCGATCGCCGGTTCCTCCGGCCTCGCAAGTGGTGATTCCTCCCCTGTTCCCGAAGCTGGCGCTTCAGAGGAAGCGAGCGCAACCTCCGCCTCCCGCGCCAGGACCAGGCAAGAAGCTGAGGAGAGCTCCGGATCTGAAGAAGATTCCGGGTCTGGAGTAAAGAAGGTCGGAGACGAGGATGAGACTCCCCAGCCCCCTGCTGAAAGTGAGTCTGAGGACGACGTTTCCGAAGAAAGTGAGTCTGAGGACGAATCTCAGTCTGGAGAATCCGACGGTGCCGGTGCATCAGAACAGTCGCCCTTCGGGAACTATGCTGGAGGCGGTGCTTCCGGTAATAATTCCAGTCAAGGCGCCAGCGAGGAGGAAAACGGGCGCATCCCGCTCGAACAGACTGATCGCTGCTCCAACCCGCTCGACGGCTCTGTAGAGCACAATGAGGACTATGAGCATCTCAAAAGCGAGAAGGCCGCCAGCGATATTGAACGTATCCTGGACAAGATGGCCGAACGCGCGGCCTGTGCGGAGCTGGAGAATGAGCGTCTGACCGAACTCAACGAAGCTGCGCAGAGCATCTCCTATGGGGATATCCACAGCGGGGTTCAGATCCGGGTCAATCGTATTGCGAGCGTGGATGATACGCTGGTTGAGCAGTACGACGAGATCTCCGCTCCCCTGCTGGCAATCTCCCGTCAGCTTCAAAAGAGCATCATTCGACAGCTCAAGGACAGCCGGCGCGGCGGAAAACAGACCTGCCTTCTTATGGGTCGGCGGCTTGATTCCCACGCGCTGCACCGTACCGACGGCAAGGTCTTCTGCAAGAATAATCTTCCAAACGAAATCCCTGAACTTGCGGTGGGTCTGCTGCTGGATGAATCCGGTTCCATGTGGTCCCGCGACCGCTGTACCTATGCCAGAGCAGCGGCGATCATCCTCTATGATTTCTGTCAGAGTCTGGACATCCCGGTGATGGTCTATGGCCATTCCACAGGATACAAGGATGGAGGCAACACGGTTGAGCTCTACTCCTACGCCGAGTTTGACAGCATCGACCGGGATGATAAATACCGGTTCATGGACATTACCGCCCGCGACAGCAACCGTGACGGCGCCGCTCTTCGCTATGTCGCAGAGCAGCTTTCACGGCGTCCCGAAACGGTAAAGCTTCTGATCCTGGTTTCCGACGGCCAGCCCGCGGACACTGGTTACTACGGCACCGCAGCCGAGGAAGACCTTCGCGGCATCAAGCAGGAATACACCCGCAAAAAGATTCTCTTCGCAGCCGCCGCCATCGGTGACGACAAGCCCAGTATTGAACGTATCTACGGTGATTCTTTTCTGGATATCACCGATCTGAATCAGCTGCCCGTCAAGCTGACCACTCTGGTCAAGCGGCATATACGGGTATAATTTTTTTGGGGGGGCGTCAGCTTTTTGCTGGCGCCCCTTTGTCATGTTACATTTCACCTTAATCACGTTGTAAGCGAAAATCGCAGCCACACTTTATATAGGGCTGTTTTTGTGACAGCCCCTTCATTCATTTCTCCGGACGCAGCATCCAGTCCTCGAAGGAGCAGATATCCGGATTCTGTGCAATATACTCTTCCAGCTCCTGGTGGAAAACATCGATTGCCTGCTGCTGTCCCATGGTGGGATAGCGGTTTCTTATTTCATAGCAGATACGCGGAGGAGGCGGCGTCTGCAGCCGGTAGTGCGTCAAATCGCTGTTGTGGCTGATTTGATGGATGATAGACATCGGCGCAACAGCCCAGCGCTCCGGCTCGTTCAAAAAGCGCTGCAGTGTGGAGCCGGTGTTGACCGTGATGGCAGCATAGCTCTCCGGGCTCCAATGCCGGTCATGCCACTGCTGGTAGTCCGGTCCCCAGCGAAGAAATATCTCATTCTCCGGTTTGAGCTCCTTGCAGGGCATGTCTTCGTGATATGGCCCATTCTTGCGACAGATCAGATACATGAGTTCCCGGTAGACCGGGCGAGAGATGATGTTCGGGTAGCTGACACGGCTGAACACAAAGCCGAGGTCTGCCATACGTGTCTGCACCAGACTGTGGATCTCCAATATCCCCCCGGGGGGCTTGTGAAAAGTGCGGCGTGCGTGATACGGTATGGAGAAAACAATTGCAAGGAGCCTTCAATGAACGTAAAAATGATCGCCGGCTGCACGTCCCGCATGTCCTTCTTTGCGGAGCCCGGCCCGGGCCTACGGTGCTGATCTCCGCCGGGATCCACAATGCCGAGTATGTGGGGATTCAGGCAGCAATTGAGCTGTCCAATGAGCTGGATGTGACAACGCTGCGCGGCAACGTGATCATTCTGCCGCTTGCCAATCGCTCCGGCTTTGAAAACCGAACCATGTCCCGGGTATACGAGGATGGGAAGAATCTGAACCGCGTTTTCCCCGGTGACCGTGAGGGCAGTGAGGCCGACCGGCTTGCCCATATGCTTTTCGAGGTATTCATTAAAAATGTAGATGCGTACATTGACCTCCATTGCGGTGACGGCTACGAGACGCTTGTCCCCTTCTGCTACTATCTGGGCGATACACCTGCGGAGGAAACGGCGAAGCGGATGGTGGAATGTGTCAACGTGAAATACGTTGTGTGCTCCCGCTGCCGTACCGGCGGCGCGTACAACCTGGCCTCTGTCCATGGCATCCCCAGCGTTCTCATTGAGCGCGGGCAGCTGAGTCTTTTCAGCCGTGAGGAAATCGAGGCGGACAAAGCCGATGTGCGGAATATTCTCCGCTGCCTTGGTGTATTGGATGGCGATTGGACAGTCTATCCAAAGCAGGAGCTTTTTGAATACAACGACGACGCCCCCTGCACAGGCTGCTGGTATCCCGAGCTAAAGCCGGGCGACCGGTTTCAAAAGGGCGAAAAGCTGGGTGAGATCCGCGATTACTTCGGACGCAGTCTCTTTACAGAAACGGCCCCCACAGACGGCGTACTACTGTATCAGTGCGCGTCATTGAACATTATTGAGAAAGGCCCGATGGTGAGCTATGGAGTCCCGACAGACAATCCTTTCTGAAAACAAGGCATACTGGACCGATCGCGCATCCGGTTATTCTGAAGTCAATCAGGTGGAGCTGGAAACCGACCAGCGTAAAAAATGGAGCGACTGCCTTCATGGTGAGATTGTACAGCACTTTCCCGGAATCGCGGCAGCTCAGCTTCGTGTATTGGAGATCGGCACCGGTCCCGGCTTCTTTGCGATCCTTCTCTGTGAGTTGGGGTATGACGTGACGGCGATCGACCTGACTCCGGCCATGCTTGACGAGGCAAAGAAAAACGCAGGCGACATGGCCGACAGCATTCGCTTTATGGAGATGAACGCGGAGGCTCTTGACTTTGAAGACGCCTCCTTCGATGTGGTGATCAGCCGCAACCTGACCTGGAATCTTCCACACCCGGACGCGGCATACGCCGAGTGGGCGCGTGTGCTGAGGCCCGGCGGTCTGCTTTTGAACTTTGACGCCAACTGGTACGCCTACCTCTTTGACGAGAAGGCACAGGCAGCCTATGATCAGGATCGGATCAACAGCGCCGAGCAGGGCGTGTGGGATCAGAACGTGGGAGAAAACTTCGACGTGATGGAGGACATCGCCCGCCGCGTCCCGCTCAGCAGCATCCGCCGCCCCGCATGGGATTTGACGCAGCTGCACGGTCTCGGTCTGCATGCCCGGGCGGATGAGCAGATTTGGCAGCAGGTGTGGTCAGAGGAAGAAAAACTGAATTTTTCGTCAACGCCCTTGTTCCTGGTGAGTGCTATAAAAGGATGAGATACTCTGGATTCGTCTTGCTCTTGACTACTATTTTTTGCAAAACCTTTATTTCCGGAAAAGCCAGTGCTCATGCGGCTTTCCGGGAATCGGCGCAATAGTAGCCAAAAGTGGAGCAAAACCCGCGAAGCCGCACCAAATCAGGCTTTTTGCAAATGCGGCCTGATAACTCCGGCTCTGGAGGTCGTGGGTTCGAATCCCGTCAGCCGTACCA
>ONVI01000088.1 GCA_900321275.1 uncultured Eubacteriales bacterium
GGAGACGGCGACCCTGGGCGAGGGACTGACGGCAATCCCGACACAGGCTTTCTACAACTGCGTGAATCTGAAAAGCGTCAGCATTCCTGCCACGGTGACAAGCATCACGGACAGCGCCTTCGACGGCGCCGCCAACGTCTGCCTGACCGTGGGCTGTGATTCCTACGCGAAAACCTGGGCAATCGGCAAGGGCTTTGCGGAAGACCCTGGCGACGGCTCCGTCACCGGCAGGCGCTATCTCCAGATCCACCGCTGGACCCACGGCCCCAGCATCGCCGCCGCAGAGAGTACGGACGGCGTGCGCGGCGGTATCTTCTGCAGCGTCTGCCGCGCAGTACAGGAGGCGGACAGGGCAGTGTCCGCACAGAAGGTTCTGAAGCTCCCGGCGATGGCAAAGCAGATTGAAGCGGAAGCCTTCACGGGCATCTCCGCCCAGCAGGTTGTTATCCCGGCGGGCACGCTCTCCATCGGCGCACGGGCCTTTGCTGACTGCGGCAGCCTCCTGATTGCGGTGATCCCGACCTCCGTAAACGACATTGCGGAAAACGCCTTTGCCGGAACGGATATCGCTGTGATCTGCACTGCCGACAGCTATGCCGCCGCCTGGTGTGACGGTCATAACATTCCGCACAATCCTTGATCGTTCCGCAGACCCTGCTTGTAATCTCTGCCCTCCGCGCGGGCGGTCGACCGAAAGCCGGCGCAGACAGGCCAATATCCCGTTCGTCGGTGAATGAGATAAGCTGAACGCAGCATGTCTTCGCAGCGGCAGGAAGAACAAGCTGCGGCAGGCTGACAGTACCATACAAAACCTCCGATGTGGTGCGTCTGCTTATGAGAGTCCGCTCAAATGGGCCAGAGAACATCGTATTTGAAAAAAGTTCACGCTTTTATACGGCGTGAACTTTTTTTCTTGTGGATTACCCGACAAAAAGAAACGTCATTCCGCGCCGGTGCCGCAGCACCGGCGCGGAATGACGGGGGGAGACTGAATCGCTGAGTCTGCTGTCCTGTTTCACACCTCAGCGGTCTTTGACAGTTCGGCCGCGGTGTATGAGGGGGAGAAGGCGCCGCTGCCGTTCATTTTGTAGTAGCCGCGGAAAATGCGGTCGACCGCGATTTTCACGCCGTCCTCGTCCGCGCCGAGCAAAATGATGAGGAAGCACTGCCGGCTGTAGCGCGTGAGCACGTCGACATTGCGGATGGTCTGACGGATGGACTGCTCCATGTAATACATGGCCCTCTCCATCTCGTCCGGCATGGGGGGCTCGGCTCCGTCCGCGTCCAGCGTGATGGTGATAAGCTGGAAGGGACAGGAGAAGCGCTTTTCCAGGTTTGAGATGTACTCGTAAAGCTTTGCAAACTGCCGGTAATCCACATCCATCGCACCCTCATAGTTCCCGCTGCTGTGGATCCCGGCGACAAGTCTGTTCACGTCAGGATGCCTGTAGTCGTCGGTCTCGGATTCCTCGCTGTAGAAGCTGTAGCCGTTTTTGCCGTTCTGCTTGACGTGGTACAGGGCTTTATCAGCCTTGTTGTAGACCTTGGAGAAGGGCTCCTGCGCGGAGCACATCACGAGACCCGCGGAGAGGGAGGCAATGGCGATGGACGCGTCGGCTCTCTTCTTCCGGTCAAAGTCGGCGACGATCTTCTGCACCCTGGCCTCGGCCTCATCCCGTGTCACGCCCTTCATGAAGAAGAGGAATTCGTCCCCGCCCAGACGGCAGCAAAGGGCGTTTTCGCTGTTTTCCGTCAGCGTGGAGCCGACGAGCCGCAGCGCCCGGTCCCCAGCCTCGTGACCGTTGGTGTCGTTGATGGTCTTGAGATTGTCCAGATCCAGGAAGACAAAGCAGCCGCCCTCCGTCTGCATGGTCTTGGCGATGGCGGATTCGCCGGCGGAGCGGCTCATGATTCCCGTGGTGACGTCGATATCCTCCGCCGCGCTCTGGGAGAGGAAGGCCTCCATTACCTCCTGCAGAAGGGCGGAGGAAGCCTCCATACCCGCGGCATCCTCATAAGTCTCGTTTTTCAGGATGGAGTCAAGCAGGCCCTTGTCCCAGATTTCGATGAAAATGCCGGCAAATTTTGGATCAAACTGCTTGCCGCTGCCGTTTTGGAGCTCACTGCGGATATGCTCGTAGTCGCAGGCCTTTCGGTAGACGCGGTTGGAGCTCATGGCGTCAAAGGCGTCCGCGATGGCGACGATGCGCGCCTCCTCACTGATTTCCTCACCCTTGAGGCCGAGGGGATAGCCGCGCCCGTCCCAGCGCTCATGATGGCTGCGGGCGACATCCTCGGCGGAGTTGATGATGATGCGGTTTTTAAGGATATCCCCGCCCATGGTGGTGTGGGATTTGATGATGTCGTACTCCACGTCTGTCAGGCGCTTGGGGTTATTCAGGATGGAGTCCGGCACGCCGATCTTGCCGATGTCGTGGAGCATCGCCGCGTAGCGCAGGTCGTTGACGCGCTCGGCATCCCAGCCCAGGGCCTGGGCGATGAGGACGGAATACTGGCTCACACGGGTGGAGTGGCCCTTGGTGTACGGGTCCTTGGCGTCGATGGCGTTGGCAAGGGTCTGGATGGTCTGGAAGGACATCTGCTCGATTCTGCGGCTTCTGGCCTCGGCGACGGCGGTCTGCTTCTCAACTTCAAAATTCAGCCGCTCGGCATACTCGTTTTCCAGCAGGATGCCCCGGTGGTACTGGATCATGGAGATGGCGGTAAAGCCCGTCATTAACACAAAAATCAGGGGAAAGCGGACCATAAAGGAGGGGGAGTAGTACTGGGCCACTTTCTCCCGCAGGGGCGTAAAGAAAAGCAGCAGGAAGAAGATCGAGAAGTAGACCGACACGATGATGCCGTTTTTGACGCTGACAAAGTAGCACAATCCCAGCGGAGCCATGAGTGCAAAGAGAACCGCTGTCCCGTCTCCGAGACCCCTGACGGCGTAAATCGTAAAGGCGACGATGCAGAAGATCGTGGGGATCAAGGCCGCCAGCTCCCGGTTTTTCAACACCCCGGCGCAGTAGGCGCAGGCAAGCCCGGCAAGGACGGTCACAATCGCGGGGATCAGCATCGGGATCTGCCCGGTGATCAAATTGGCAACGACTAGGACAAAGCCCATCAGCGCGGTGAAAAGGGAGACCGCCGTGAGCGCGCGCAAATTGTCCCGCAGACGCTCCCCGGTATAGATGGGGGTGTTCAGAATTTTCCATGCCGCTTTGAGTTTCTTCATGCTGCATTGCTCCTTAGCCGGAAAACGCGGTCAGCGCCGGTGTCTTTGCACCGCATCCGCGCGGGTGTAATCAATCTCAAAATGCGTATACATCTATAACATATCATAGAAGAAACCCATACGCAAGCACAAAAGCACATTTCTCCACGGCTGTTTCAAAAAATATGTTTTATAATGGCAACGCATGTGGTATTCTCGGGGAGAGAAAAAGAAGAGTATGGGGCGATACCAGACAGAGAAACCATACGCTGAGCGAAAAGAAGCCCTTGTTGTCCATGCTGTTTTCGATCCTTACGGCAGCACTTGTCTGCGCTTTGGGTTCGAGTCTCGGTTCCTCCGATATCGGTCAATATTTGCTTTTAAGCGTTGCGGCTGTGCTGTGTCTGCTGGCGCATAAGCTGTGGTTTTCCCCGCAGTTCAAGGGCTTCTTCAAGCCGGAGATCCCGTTTCGGGAGATCGGCATCCTCTGTCTTCCGTTTCTGGTTCAGCTTCTCCTGTCATGGCTGCTGAACGTAATTGATTACGGCTGGTTTTTCAAGGCAAGCCGGCTGAGTATTGCCATGGCGCTTTCCGCCGGTTTTGGCGAGGAGACCATGTTCCGGGGACTTGCGATCCCGATCGGCATGCGCTATATAAAGGGAAAGAACAAAATCCTCACGGCCGCGCTTTTCACCTCTGTTATCTTCGGACTGTCGCACCTGGGCAACATCAAAGTCGGCGCGAATGTCGGCATGGCGGTTGTACAAGCCGCTGCCACAATAGGCACCGGGCTGCTGTACGCCGCAATATGCCTGAGGACCGGCAGCATCCTGATCACCATTGTCATGCACAGCCTGTATGACTGGATGTGCTTTGTTACGAATCCCGTGATGCAGGAAGGCAGTATGGCGGGACTCGGCGTTTCCTTTACAATCATCGTGTCGCTCTTCATCGACCTTTCGATGGGCATTGCGGGATACTGTATGATCCGCCCGGCAGTCAGAGAGAAGATCGAAGAGGTATGGCAGATGAAATGGCATGACTATGCTGTGGAAGCGGAAGCCGACAGCGCGCATCAGGGAAAGCGCTGAGCATGTCGGAGCCGGAACGCGAAATACGATCGGCGCGGATAACATGACAACATTTTTTAGGAGGCAGAAAAATGAAAAAAACTATTGCGATTCTTTTGAGTGTGATGCTGATGCTCTCCCTGCCGGGCGCTGCGCTGGCGGCAGAGGAAGCTCCCGAAGGCGCGGACATTGCTGCCGTATTCGCGCAGCAGAAGAAGCAGCCCTTTGCCAGAGCAAACGGCAGCATTGAAAACCTGAACACTGTCTGGATCTATTTCACGGACGGGAGCTTTGTCCAGTATGCCTTTATTGACGGTGAGTATGTCGTTTTCAGTGAGGGGAACTATTCCTTGCCGAACGGCAGCGATTTTCACAAGGCTGAAGACGAGAGCAATGAGATCGTCATCAGGCGAACTGCGAAGTATGCGGATGGAAAAGGTCTGCAGCCGTACAGCTCCGAGCATACTTACCGACTGACGACTCTCGGCTTTCAGCAGCTCTTTGCGCTCCGGGAGGACGGGAAACGAATCGTTGCCATCTTTGCCGGAGCGAACAAGCAGGCGTTCATGGACGGACAGATGCTGGACACCTACTGGCTCTACTTTGACGACATGAGCTTTGTCCAGTATGCCTGCCCCGGCAGCGACCCGATCCTCTTCAGCGAAGGGAGCTATGCGCTCACCGACGGGAAAGGCTTTCACTTTGGAGAAGACGAGGAGGATTTTGGAGCCATCACAATCACACGGACAATGAAGTTCCAGCCTGGCCTGAATTACGCCCCATATTCTTCCGAACACACCTATGACCTGGGAACGCTCGGTTTCACATGCTTGGTTCGTGACGAGAAATAGAACCGTCAAAAGACCGCTGCTTTTGAAAAAGTGTGCGGAACAGGAGAAACTATGTGGCTGATACATGCGAACATCGCCTGGTCCGAAGACAGCAGGCATCTTGCAGTATATCCCGACAGCTATGCCGCAGAATGCCCGGGCGCGGGCATCATGCAAACGGGGGCACTTGCGGCGATCTGAGAGAAAAGGAGTTCGACGTCATGAAGAAAAAAAGACTATGTATTCTGCTTCTTACGCTGACGATGGTTTTGGGTCTATTCAATCCCGGCGCGTGGGCGTCGGCAGCGCTGCTGCCGGGCGTCAGCGAGGAAATGACAGAACCGGGCTTCTGGACGCGGGAGGACGCAGACGCGGAT
>ONVI01000068.1 GCA_900321275.1 uncultured Eubacteriales bacterium
TTTGTGCCAAAGGGCACAAAACACGTCTCATACGGTCTCCGACGCGCCTTTGGCGCTATAAAACGCTTTCATAGCGTTTTATGGGAGACCAGTATGAATCCTGCGTACCGCCGCGCGGGCGCGGGCAGCCGATGGTGCCAGCCCTTGTAATGTTTATGGGGGATAACGCGATCGTTCATTTTTTTACAGCTCTTCTTTTTCGGAAGCCGGCTTCAACAGCTTCAGCTCTTCCGGCGTGAAGCTGTATTCTTTGTCGCAGAACTGGCAGGAGACGGAGATATCCTTCCCCTCTGCGATGATCTCCTGAAGCTCCTTCGGGTCGATAACGGTCAGCGCCTGCTCCACACGCTCCCTGCTGCAATAGCAGCGGTACTCCACCGGGAACTCGCCCACAATATGCCAGTCAAAGCCCGCGAGCACCTGACGGAATAGCGCCTCCTCTCCATCCTCATCCAGCACGGTGGTGAGCTGATCCATCATGAAGATGTTGTCCTCCAGCTTTTCGATCAGTGAATCCTCCGCCCCGGGCATGAGCTGTACGATGAAGCCGCCTGCCGCGCGGATTGTGAGGTTGGTGTCCACCAGGACACCCAGGGCGCAGGCAGAGGGAACCTGCTCGCTCTCCAGCAGATAGGCGGTCAGATCCTCGGCGATCTCACCGCTGACAAGCTCCACGGAACCGATGTACGGCTCCCGCATGCCGAGATCGCGGCTCACGGTCAACATACCGTCACGGCCTACTGCGCCGCCGACATTCAGTTTTCCGTCCGGGCGCAGCGGCAGCTCACAGCGGGGGTTTTCCACATAGCCGCGCACGTTGCCCTCGCAGTCCGAGACGGCGACGACGCTGCCGATCGGCCCGCCGCCGTTTATGCGGATGGTGAGGGCAGCCTTTTCTTCCTTCATGGCCTGTCCCAGAAGGGACGCGCCGCACAGCGTCCGTCCCAGCGCGGCGCAGGCGGTTGGGGAGAGGCTGTGAATCTGCCTTGCACGCTCCACGGTATCCTTTGCGGTAATAACGGCCATTTTGATGAATCCGTCGGCCGCGGTTGCTCGAGTAATTTTATCCATGTTCCTTCCTTCTCGCGATTATATAAAGTCTTCCGGCCCCGCCCTGCGGGCCGTCTTCACGAAGGCGCACATCCTCAAAGCCTGTCTTCTCCAGCAGCAGCTTCAAGGTCTGCGGCTCGTGCGCGTACTCAATGTGTTCCTCGCCGCTGCGCTCCCACAGGCGGCCGCGGCGCGTAAAGAGATCCATACCGTAAACCAGCCCACCGAGCTTTTCGTCAAAGTCCGCCCGCCAGAGGCACAGCACGTCCTCCTTTTCATCCACAAACACCTGCCCGTCGAGAGAGCGGAGAAAATCGGGCGTGCGGATATCAAAGAGCAGAAGCCCGCCGGGACGGACAAACAGGTGCAGACGTCGGAAAACCTCCCCCAGCGAATCGAGGGAGATGTAGTTGAAGCCGTCAAGACAGCAGACCGCGGCGTCCACCGTGCCGTAGAGATCCAGCTCTTCCGCACGCTGACAGAGGAAAAGGGGAGGCGTTTTGCACGGAAGCTGCTTTGCCTGTGCCTGCATGAGCATCTCCACCGAGCGATCCGCAGCGATCATCTCATAGCCCCGCCCGGCGAGCTCCCACGTCATGGAGCCGGTGCCGCAGCACAGATCGAGAAGAAGGCGGAACTCGCCCCCGTCGGCGGCGAATTCCGCTTCATAAAAATCCGCGATGGCGGAATAAGGTACGTCCCCCGTCAAGCTGTCATACCAGGGGGCGAGCGCGTCATAGCAGTTCACTTTTCCTGCTCCTTCAGGCGCTCAAACACCACAGCATAGCCGCCCTTGCCGTATTGGAGAGAACGATTGACGCGGCTGATGGTCGCGCTGGAAGCACCGGTCTGTGCCAGAATGTCATTATAGATCATCCCCTCGTTGAGACAGGCGGCAACCTGATAACGCTGTTCCATTGCCATCAGCTCAGACACGGTGCACAGATCGTCAAAAAAGCGCATACACTCATCCATGGTCTTCAGAGAAAGGATCGCCTCGTACATCTTTTCGTTGCGGGGCTTTCGGGAAAGCTTATTCATGATGACCTCCGTCTGTTTCGGCTTGTAAGCAACTGGTAATTATACTTTACATCTTTACACTGAAAAAGTAAAGAGAAAGATTGTTAAGTTTGTTGAAATTTAGCAGTCTGTCATACAATCCCACTTGCGGTTTTTCACATGCCATACTATAATAGACTGGACAAAATCCGGGAGAGAACTCCCACGGAAAGGAGGGGCCATGTTGAATGTATCTTTACCTGTAAGCATGACCGTGCTGTGGCTTGCGGCGGCGATTATCCTGCTTGTCATTGAGGGGCTTGCGCCGGGTCTGGTTTCCATCTGGTTTGCCTTGGGCGCGCTGGCCGCCATGGTTTCGTCCATGCTGGGGGCGCCGTTCTGGCTGCAGCTTGTATGGTTTTTCCTGGTGTCGATTGTGACCCTGCTGCTCACGCGGCCGCTTGCAAGGAAATATGTCAACGGCAGGGCGGTACATACCAATGCCGATATGGCCATCGGGCAGGACTGCGTCGTGACTGAGGCGATCGACAATGTGCGGGGCACCGGCGCGGTGAGCGTCGGCGGGAAGATCTGGACGGCCCGTATGGCCGCGCCGGACGGGAAAGCCCCGAAGGGCGCGGTTCTGCGCGTCCTGCGTATTGAGGGCGTCAAGCTGATTGTGGAAGAACAACATGAAACTCAGGAGGTAAACGTATGAACTCTATGAACCCTATGATTCTTGGTGCGGCTGTTTTGTTTGTTTTTGTCATTATCTGCGTGCGCTGCATCCGCATCGTACAGCAGGCGAAGGCTTATGTCATCGAATTCCTCGGCGCGTATAAGACCACGTGGAATGTCGGCATTCACTTCAAACTCCCGTTTGTGGAGCGTATTGCCAAGGTCGTCTCCCTCAAGGAGCAGGTTGCGGACTTCCCGCCCCAGCCCGTGATCACGAAGGACAACGTCACCATGCAGATCGACACCGTCGTCTATTTCCAGATCACCGACCCGCGTCTTTACACCTACGGCATCGAGCAGCCCATGCTCGCCATTGAGAATCTCTCCGCCACGACGCTGAGAAACATCATCGGCGATCTGGAGCTGGACCAGTGCCTCACGAGCCGCGATATCATCAACTCCAAGATGCGCTCCATCCTGGACGAGGCCACCGATCCCTGGGGCATCAAGGTCAACCGCGTGGAGCTCAAAAACATCCTGCCGCCCAAGGAAATCCAGAACGCCATGGAGAAGCAGATGAAGGCCGAACGCGAACGCCGTGAATCCATCCTCCGCGCCGAGGGCGAAAAGCGCGCCGCCATCCTCGAGGCCGAGGGCGAGAAGGAATCCGCCATCCTGCGCGCGGACGCCAAAAAACAGCAGCAGATCCTTGAGGCCGAAGGCCAGGCCGAGGCCATTCTCAAGGTGCAGACCGCAACTGCCGAAGGCATCCGCCTCATCAACGAGTCTATGCCGTCCGACGCGGTTATCAAGCTCAAGGCCATGGAGGCCTTCGCCAGCGCTGCAAACGGTCAGGCGACCAAGATCATCATTCCCAGCGATATTCAGGGCGTCGCGGGTCTCGCCGCCGGTCTGCTGGAAACCGTCAAAGAGAAATAAGCAAAAAGAATAAGACCGGCGGCGCAAACTCCGCCGGTCTTCTGAACAGAAATAGACTACGAAAGGAAAAGCCGATATGACACCCAACGAAAAAGCACTTGATTTCCTGCAGAGACACGGTATGACTCCCGAGAGCGTGGATCCCGACGTCTGCATATACAGAATGCTTGCCGAGATGCGCAGCGGTCTCGCGGGAGAGCACTGCTCCATGGATATGATTCCCACATACCTCTCCAACGACGGACAGCTGCAGGCCGGTGTGCAGGCCGCCGTGATCGACGCGGGCGGCACCAATTTCCGCAGCGCGCTGGTGCATTTCCAGCCCGCCGGCTACACGGTCACGGATATGATCAAGCGCAAAATGCCCGGTACCGAAGCGCCCTGCACCTGGGACGAGTTTGTCCGTTTTACCGCGGACGCGATCGAGCCGCTTATGGATCGGGCCGACGTCATCGGCTTCTGCTTCTCCTATGCCGCGACCATTACGCCGGAGATCGACGGCCGCGTCATCACCATCGACAAGGAAGTCGTCGTGGAGGGCTGCGAGGGGCAGCTGATCGGCGCGTCCCTCCTCGCGGAGCTTGAACGCCGCGGCATCACGGGCAAGAAGATCGTCATCCTCAACGATACGGTTGCGGTATTGCTGGGTATGGCCGCGGGGCTTGACAAGTCCAAGTACGCCGGCTTTATCGGCCAGGTCAGCGGCACGGGCACCAACACCTGCGTTTCCCTGCCTGTATCGGAGATCAAAAAGCTGGGTCTTGAGGGCGACAACGGCATGATCATCAATCTCGAGTCCGGCAAATACGACGGTATCACGGGCGGCGACTTTGACCGCATGCTCGACGAGCAGAGCCACAACCCCGGTCAGAAGCATTTTGAAAAGCTGACCGCGGGCGTCTATCTGGGGGAGATCTGCCATCTGATGCTCAACGCTGCCGCGGACGAGGGCCTGCTGAGCGAGGAGTGCGCCGAAAAGGTGCGCGCCCTGCCGGTGTTCGACTCCGCCGTGATCGACGCCTGGGCCTGCGGCGAGGGCTACGAAATGCTCGGCGGGAACGAGGACGACCACAGCTTTGCCCAGACATTGAGTCTTGCCCTCTTCCGCCGCTCGGCAAGGTGCATGTGCGTTAACCTCCTGGCGCTGGCGGAGCTGATCGGCGGCGGACGGGAAAAACCCATCTGCATGCTGGCGGAGGGTTCCCTTGTCCAGAAGGGACGCTGCTACCGTCCGGAGCTGGAGCGCCTGTTGGAATTTTATGGCACGGAAAAGCGCGGCATTGCGCTGGAGCTGCATGTCGGCCAGGAGACCACCCTACCCGGTTCTGCCGCCGCGGCGCTGCTGAATACCTGATCGCCGGGATTTGTAAAGTTTTTTTGACTGCGCTTGTATATCCCTACGTTTCGTGGTATAATCCCTCCGATTTTGATGCTTTTTCGGATGAAGAGCATTATCGGGGAAAACGGTGAATTGTATGTTTGATTGGCTGACCGGGACAGACATCGGGAAAATGTGCGCGACCTTCTTTATGTCCATGCTCCCTGTGGGGGAACTGCGCGTCGGACTTCCCTATGGGATCGCGCTGGGGCTGGAATACCCTTTGGCACTGATGGCCGCCCTGCTCGGGAATATGATTCCGGTACCTTTTATTATTGTTTATATCAAGCGTATCTTTGAATGGATGCGCAAGCATATGCCGAAGATGGACGCCTTTATAAAAAAGATGGAGCGAAAGGCGGACATTAACCGTGATACGATAGAAAAATACGGTCACTGGGGGCTGCTGCTGTTCGTGGCAATCCCCCTGCCCGGTACCGGGGCGTGGACGGCCTCGCTGATTGCGGCCCTGCTGAATATCCGCACTGCCAAGGCGGTTCCGGTCATCCTCATCGGCGTGTGCATCGCGGCGGCGATCATAACCCTCGTCACCTACGGCGTGATTCATATTGTTACATGAATTGAAAAAGTGAACTCCCTGAAATTCAGGGGGTTCACTTTTTCGTCCTATTTCGTTTTCAGCGCGCGCATGGCGTTGAGAACGGCCAGCACCATCACGCCCACATCGGCGAAGATGGCGGCCCACATGCCCGCAAGCCCCAGCGCGCCGAGAATCAGGCAGATAAGCTTTACCGCCAGCGCGAAGACAATGTTCTCGTAGACAATTTTCAGGCACTTGCGGGAAATCTTGATCGCCCGCGAAATCTTCATGGGATCGTCATCCATGAGCACCACGTCGGCGGCTTCAATCGCGGCGTCGGAGCCGAGCGCACCCATGGCGATGCCGATGTCGGCGCGGGAGAGGACCGGCGCGTCGTTGATGCCGTCGCCCACAAAGGCGAGCTTTCCCTTGCCGCCGCCGAGCTCACGCAGAAGCGCCTCAACCTTCTCCACCTTGTCGCCGGGCAGCAGCTCACTGTGATACTCATCGATGCCCACGTGCTCCGCCACCTGTTTTGCGGCGCTCTCCGCGTCGCCGGTGAGCATGACCAGCTTTGTCACGCCCACGCTGCGCAGGGCGTCAAGCGCCTCGCGGATATCTTCCTTCTCAAGGTCGGAAATCAGAATATGCCCCGCGTATTCCCCGTCCAGGGCGACATGGATGATCGTCCCGGCACTGCGGCAGGGGATAAACTCCACGCCAAGCTTCCGCATGAGCTTGTCATTGCCCGCGGCGACCGATACCCCGTCCACTGTGGCGGTGACACCCTGACCGCTGATTTCTTCAATGTTCTGGACACGGTTGCGGTCGGGCTCCTGCCCGTAATGGCGGCGGATGCTCTGGCTGATGGGATGAGAGGAGGCGCACTCGGCATGGGCCGCATATTCAATGATTCTCGCTGCTTCTTCTTTATTGTGATGAATACCGACTACCTCGAAGACGCCTTTGGTGATCGTGCCGGTTTTGTCAAAGACCACGGTTTTGACCTGAGACATTGTCTCCAGATAATTCGAGCCCTTGATCAGGATACCCTCGCGGCTGGCGCCGCCGATCCCGGCAAAGAAGCTGAGCGGGATGGAGATCACGAGCGCGCAGGGGCAGCTGATCACCAGGAAGGTCAGTGCGCGGTAAGCCCAGCTTCCGAAGTCGGCGGGCAGACCCATCACCGTTCGGACAAGCGGCGGCAAAAGCGCCAGTGCCAGCGCACTGAAGCAGACAACGGGCGTGTAGACGCGGGCAAATTTGGAGATGAAATTCTCCGAGCGGGACTTGTTCGAGCTGGAATTCTCCACCAGCTCCAGGATCTTGCTGACTGTGGACTCGCCGAATTCCTTCGTGGTCTTCACGCGCAGCACGCCGCTGAGATTGATGCAGCCGCTGATGACCTCGTCCCCGACGTTCACATCGCGCGGTGCGCTCTCGCCGGTGAGGGCGGCGGTGTTGACGCTGGAGCTGCCCTCAATCACCGTGCCGTCGATCGGGATGCGCTCACCCGGCTGTACGACAATCACGCTGCCGACGGCGACTTCATCCGGGTCGACCTGTTCAAGCTGACCGTCGACCTCGATATTCGCGTAGTCGGGACGGATATCCATGAGTGCGGCAATGCTCTTGCGGCTCTTGCCGACGGCGATGCTCTGAAACAGCTCGCCGATCTGATAGAAGAGCATGACAGCCACAGCCTCGTTAAAATCGCCGCTGCCGTCGACGACAGCCAGCACGATTGCGCCGATGGTCGCCACCGCCATGAGGAAGTTTTCGTCGAAGACCTGTTTGTTTTTGATCCCCAGCGCCGCCTTGCGCAGGATATCCCAGCCGACCGTCAGATAAGCGGCGGCATAGACCGCGCATTTCATCCAGTAGGGCAGGGGCAGCACGTTTGCCAGAATCAGCAGCGCCGCGGAGATCAGAATACGATACAATGCGTTTTTCTGTTTTTTGTTCATGGCAATCACTTCGTTTTACTTAAACTTGCCTCTCCCTTCGGGAGAGGTGCCCCGGTTCGCAAACCGTGACGGAGAGGAAGGGGGAGCCAGGTATATGGTTTACATAAAAATTTCACAGTCGGGCTCGACCTTGCGGCAGGCCTTGAGCACGTCCTTCATGACTGCGGCGGGGTCCGCGCCCTCTTCAAACTCGACCGTCATCTTAAGCGCCATGAAGCTTACCACCGCGTCCTTGACGCCGGGGGTCTTTTTTGCGGCCTGCTCCATCAGATTGGCGCAGTTTGCGCAGTCGACCTCAATTTTATAGCTCTTTTTCATATCCGGTTCCTCCTGAATAATAATGATTAAAAGGTTGTTTAATCTTTCTGGACGAAGTATAATCCCAATGGAATGAAAAAGTCAACGCTTGAGACCGACTCCCTTCCGAAAGGGAGAAAACGATTTCCGAACGGGCGTATGGAGAAGGAGGCCGCCATGAAAATCGAGCTCATGCCCCATGACCACGGGAATGTACAGCGCGCCGCGCAGCTCAGAAAGCAGCTCTCGCGCGGCGGCAGCTTTGACACGGTTGCGGAGATTTTCCGTCTGCTGGACGACGGCAGCCGCGTGCGGATTTTCTGGCTGCTCTGCCACTGCGAGGAATGTGTGCTCAATATTTCGGCGCTGACGGAGATGTCCAGCCCCGCGGTATCGCACCACCTGCGTCTTCTGAAGGATGCCGGGCTGATCGTCAGCCGCCGCGAGGGAAAGGAGGTCTGTTACCGCGCCGCCGATACCCCGACGGTAAAGCTCCTGCATAGCGTGATTGAAAAGGCCATGGAAATCTCCTGCCCGGAAACCGGCGGAGGAGAGGAGCCCGGCATCGCGGGCTTCAGCGCCGAACAGGTCGAGACCGTGCGGCGTATGCATGACGAGCTGCTGCAGCACCCGGAGCAGCGCCAGACAATTGAAGCGCTGGCCCGACACTGTCTCATGAACCCGACCACGCTCAAGGCTGTATTCAAGGCGGTTTACGGCGATTCGCTTGCCGCGCACATGAAGGAGCACCGGCTGGAAAAGGCGGCAGAGCTGCTGCGCCGCGGGGACGGGAGCGTCGCAGAGATCGCCGCCGCCGTAGGCTACGACAGCCCAAGCCGTTTTTCCG
>ONVI01000085.1 GCA_900321275.1 uncultured Eubacteriales bacterium
TTGGTGTAGAGGATCCTGTCGGCCTCCTCTATACTGCGGCCCGTGATCTTTGCGAGAAAGCGCTTGCGCAGTTTCCCTGCCCGGCCCATAATGACGAAGAACGTTCCGGTAAAGAAAAACAGATAGAGCTCTTTCAGAATCTTGTTTTTGATATCCGGATAATCCCGCAGGGACATACCGTCGGCGATGGTCGTGGTAATCTGCAGGCGATTGTCCTCCAGCACCTGCATCAGCGTCCGGCAGCCGTAGGACAGGCCATAGAGGATATCCACCCTGCCGCCGTAGTTTTGCAGGATATAGTCCTCCAGCTCCCTGGCCTCCCAGGCCACGGAGCGAAACTCCGTCTCCGGCTCGGAGGGGTTGAAGCCGTCATACGCCAGAAGGATTACGTGGTATTTCTCTGCAATCTTCTTTGCCGTGGGAAGAACGCCGAGGTAGCTGGTGCCGCCGCCATGGAGAAGGACCATCAATTCCTCATTCTCTTTGCCAAATTCAAAGTATTTCATCTGTCAAGATACCCCTCTGCCGCTTCTCATCGAAGCAAGGTCACGATCCGGCCAACTTTTCAGAATCGGGTGCAGATCCAGGCCGCCAGCGCAGAGGCCGCCGGAAAGATCACAAACAGCTTCAGAAGCTGGCTTTTCAGGTTGTACCCGTATTTCCTGCCATCGTACACGGGCGCCACCTCGGGGTAGTAATACTGGAAGAAACGAAAGCGGCACAGCAGAAACCAGTCAAAGAAAACCATGTCGTAGGCTTTGTAGATCGTAAAGATCAATACAAAGCGCAGGAAGAACTGTTTAAAAGAAAAGCCGCTCCGAAACCCGTCCCAGACGGAGATCACACCCACGCCCAATATCAGCAGGATGCTGATGATCATCAGCACCCATCCCATTGCCCTTGCGCCGCAGAACAATTCCTCATTTCTGGGTTTTAAGAGCTCCAGAGCTTCCTTCGGGGCTGACGAGAAAAACCATTTGTTCGTGCCGTCATACTGAACGAAAGCCACTGCAGATATCAGCAGGAGCGTGATCGCCGCGCAGAATACGACCGACAGAAATACTGTTAAAAGCATGATGACCTCCCGACTGTAAATGATGTTTTTTTGAAATCGCTTGTCTCCATCTGCCGAAAGATTTTTTCCAGTGATTCTGTCGCCCCTGTTATGTTCTGACCTTCCAGCTGGCCGCCTCGCGGCGCTCGCCGATGAAGGTTTTATACAAGCCGTCCTCTGCCATCAGGCTCTCATGATTCCCCTGCTGGGCGATCTTCCCGTGGTCGATCACCAGGATCTGGTCGGCATGCTCCACGGTCTTAAGCCGGTGGGCGATCATGATGACGGTCTTTTCCGCCGTCAGCGCCTGGATGGCCCGCATAAGCTCGTTTTCGTTCTCCGGGTCCACGTTGGCCGTGGCCTCGTCGAGGAAGATCACCGGCGCGTCCTTCATCATGGCACGGGCAATGGAGATGTGCTGCTTCTCCCCGCCGGAGAGGCTGGCGCCGCCCTCGCCGATCACCGTGTCGTAGCCCTCCGGCAGCGCCATGATGAAGTCGTGGCAGCAGGCTTGCTGATCACAGCGTCCATGCTCGCCTCCGGCCGGCCGAAACGGATGTTGTTGGCGATGGTGTCGTGGAAGAGGTACACGTTCTGGAACACAAAGGAGAAGTTGGCCATCAGGGAATCCATGTCGTAGTCCTTCACGTTCCGTCTGCCGAGGGCGACGCTGCCCGCATCCACATCCCAGAAGCGGGCCAGGAGATTCACCAGCGTGGTCTTGCCGCCCCCCGAGGGACCGACGATGGCTGTGGTGGTCTTCTCGGGGATTTGGAGCGATATGCCGTCTATGACCTTGCGCTTTTCGTAGGAGAATTCCACCGCATCGGTGCAGAGCTCCCGCGTCTCGGGCTCAATTACCTCCCCGCTGATATCCATCTGCGGCGTGTCCAGGATCTCCTGAGCACGATTGACACTGACATCTACCACCCGCAGCAGGGCGGAGTAGTTGCCCGCGGTCTCGAGGCTGGCATAGACAATAAAGGCGGAAATCACCATGACCACGGCCGTCAGGGCGTCCATGCTGCCCGCGCAGAAGAAGGCGCAGGAGAAGCCCACCATAGCGACGCCCGTGAGCTTGGCAATGAAATTCTGCGCCGTCAAACGCGGGATGAACGTCACTTCCATATCCGTGTTGATCTGCGCGTTTGCGGAGATGGCGTCGTTGAGCTCGCGGCTCTTGGCGCCGGTCAGGTGATAGGCCTTGACCTCCGCCATGCCCTGAAGGTACTCCAGCACCTTCTCAACCAGCTTCTCATCGGCCTTGATCTTCTTTCCGGCGAGCTTCCCGGCGGCTTTCTGCAGGAATGTGTTTTCCAGCAGGAAGAGGGCAAAGCCCGCCAACAGCACCAGGGCGATGCGCCAGTCAAAGAAAAACAGCATCACGATGATCAGCGAGGTGGTCAGCAGCCCCTCGCACACCAGCATCACCACGCGGGTTGCCACGTTTTCGAGGTTCTCCATGACATTGGTTGTGACGGATGTAATTTGCCCGAGGGAGTTTTCGTTGAAATATCCCATGGGGAGATAGCGCATGTGCTCGGCGATCTCCACCCGCTTTTTCGCGCAGGTGTCGTAGCCCGCCTCGGTCTGGAGCATGGTGCTTTTGGCCTTGATGAGGCCGGAGCCCAGGATCGAAAGCAGCATGATGCCCAGGGAGAGCAGAATGTCCTTCGTTTCCACGCTCCCCCGCAGCAGGGCGCGCGCCATGCAGGCGATGGCCGGGATCTTCAAAGCTTCAAAGATGGCCTGCAGCACGCCCAGGACAATGGAGAGGCGGAACTTATGCCGGTTTTCCTCGCCGCAAAAGGCGAAAAAGCGCTGTATTGTTTTAACCATTGTCTTTCACCTCCATATGTGCGTTCCACATCTTCTCATAGAGACCGTGCCGTCCGAGCAGTTCTTTGTGCGTCCCGGCCTCGTCGATCTGCCCGTCTTTGATGACATAGATCTTGTCTGCGTCCATGACGGTGGAGAGCCGGTGGGCGATAACGATCAGCGTCTTGCCCTCGGTGAGCTTCGAGACGGAGCGCTGGATGACGGCCTCGTTCTCCGGGTCGGTGTAGGCGGTGGCCTCGTCGAGGATGACGATGGGCGCCGCCTTCAGCATGGCGCGGGCGATGGAGATGCGCTGCCGCTCGCCGCCGGAGAGGTGGCCCCCGGAGGAGCCCACCATCGTGTCGTAGCCCATTTCCAGGCCGAGAATAAAGTCGTGGCAGCCGGACTGCCTGGCGGCCTCCTCCACCTCCGCGTCGGTTGCGGAGGGGCGGCCGATGCGGATGTTTTCCCGCACGCTCATGTTGAAAAGATAGTTGTCCTGGGAGACGAAGGCGATCTTATCGGCGTAGGCCTCCTGGGGGATCTGGCGGATGTCCGTTCCGCCCAGGCTGATGCTGCCATTGGACACGTCCCAGAGGGAGGCGATGAGCCTTGCGATGGTGCTCTTGCCGCTGCCGCTGGGACCGACGAGCGCCACAAAGCTGCCCTCCGGGATCGCCATATTAACGCCGTGCAGCACCTCTTTCTCCTGATAGGCAAAGCGCACGTCCTTCAGCTCCAGATCGTTTCTCTCCGGCACTTTCCCCTCTGCCGGGCGGATCATCTCCGGGGCGTCCAGAATGGCCCGCACTTCGCCGAAGATGGTGCCCATGGTGCGAAAATCGTCGGAGTAGCTCATCATGGTGATGATGGGTGTGATGACGCCCACCGAGAGGATGATGACGGTCACGAAGTCCTGCGCGCTCAGCGAGCCGTTTTTCACCAGCAGACCGCCGATCGGCAGCACGGAGACCATAGTAGCCGGCATGAGTACCATGGCAAAGGTAAAGGGGATGATGCTGGCGCGCATCCAGTCGATGAAGCTGTGGGCCGCCTCATAGGCGTCGTGTACGAAGCGCTCATAGCTGGATTTGGTCTTGCCGAAGACCTTGATGACCTGGATGCCGCCGATATACTCCACCGCCGTGTCGTTGAGGGCCTTGGTGGCCGTGACCGTGTGCTGATAGAACCTTGCGCTGCCAGCCATCATGAACACATAGCAGAACATCCCCAGCGGCACGGTGGCGAGCGATGCCAGACCCATGCGCCAGTCCACGGTGAAGATATAGATCAGAATGATGATGGGGATCAGCAGATTGGCCGTAAACTCCGGCACGATATGAGCCAGGGTTGTCTCGATGGAGTCGATGCGTTCGATGAGGGTGTTTTTCAGCGCGCCGGAGCTCTGCTCCAGCACGGTGCCCAGCGGAAGGCGCGTCAGCTTCTCCATGCATCTCTTGCGGATCTCACCCAGTACAGCGAAGGTAGCCTTGTGGCTGGTGGTGGTGGACAGAGCATGAAACAGCACCCGTCCCAGCCAGAGCGCCGCCATGATCAGGCAGCGGCTCAGGTAAAAAGGAAAGTCCTTCACGCCGTCCATCAGTCCCTGTACGACGCCGATCACCACAAAGTACGGTGCCAGGGAAAAAGCTACCCCGATGATCGCCAGGGCCACGCTCAGGATATACTGTCCCCCGTGGTCGCCTGTTTGACCCAGCACCCAGGCCATGGGTGACTGGGTCTTTTTCGTTTTCTGCATAAGCAAACCTCCCGTGTTTTTGTTAGCTAACAAAGTCATTCTCTCGTTAACTAACCTTAAAAATAGCCATCGCCTATCCCTTGAGAGAGGGATAGGCGGTGTTTATGAAAGGATCGTTCCGGCTAAAAACCCATTAGTTTTTTCCAGCCGGGAAGGAAAAAGGCTTCAATGGTGTCCAGACAGCGGATTGCATCCTCAGGCGGATAGCTGTGTATGACCGGTTCAAAAAGCGCTGTCGAATAAGCGGATAGCAGCAGATGCAGGGCCTCGGGATCGATGTCCCAGACCGGATAGCCCAATTTCCGAAGTACAGGCAGATAGGAAAGAAATTGCTTCTGTCCTGTCTCCGTCAGGTCGTGCAGGAAGTTCTCGTATTTCGTCCCCCCGGATTTGGCGACCAGGAGGATATAGTCCTCCATGTGGGGATAGACGACCTCGCGCATCATGTCGGTCCAGGAATCCCGCCACTGGGGTTCCCGACTGCTCCGGGCATCGTTCACATAGCGTTCAACATGCTCTTTCAGCCAGGTGTTCAGCCGCTCGATGGAGGGAGAGACCAGTTGGTCGAACAGATCCTCTTTATCCCGGCAATGGCGGTAGAGCCCCGCTGCCGTCATGCCGCAGCGCTCCCCAATGGAGCGCATGGAGGCTTTCTCAAATCCAAATGTGAGAAATTCCTCCCGCGCCGCAGCCATCAGTTTGATATGATTGGCGCTTTTGTCCCGTGGCATATCTTTGCTCCATTCTCGTGGTTAGCCGTGTCTAACTATATGTTAACAGAATGAACGGTTTTTGTCAAGGGAAGATTATGTTATTGAAATTTGCATCCTGCCGTTTTTCGTGCTATAGTTATCGTGCAAGTATCCGAATACCGCCATGGTATTACAGTCTCATGTTTTCAAAGTGTCTGAGGAATCATCTCTTCAGGCACTTTTTGTTTCTTCTGCCCCTTAACAAAGAGGCACAGCGACATGCGGTCCATGGCAAGGGGCTTTCCCCTTCCGCCGCAGTTTCGTGATCTTCAGATCACAGGCGTTCGGAGTTTTCCGCTCTTTCGCGCTTTTATATAGATTGGAGCTTTGCGGCTCCCCCAACTTTTTTACCGGGGAGCCTCAGGCTTTCCGTACATAT
>ONVI01000071.1 GCA_900321275.1 uncultured Eubacteriales bacterium
GTGCTGAAGCTGAAGGTCGTCAACCTCAAGACCGACCCGCAGCTCATGGGCGCGCTGGGCGCCGCGGAGTATGCCCGTCAGAAGGGCATGGCCAAGAAGGCATAATCAGTCCACTATGCAAAACCGGCATGGATCGCGTATCCGTGCCGGTTTTTTGACGTCTGAATTGTGCAAATTGAAAAAAATCGCAAATATCGAGGAAGAAATTAGATTCTCTTCTTTATTTTTCCGCGGAGATGGGGTATAATCGAACCAAGCATGGGTATCGTCTGCGCGAAATGCGCTGCGTTCCGTGCGTCCTTTCTCCCGCTGCGGTGCGGGACAGGGACAAACAATTTATAATCATGCTGTGCAGGCTGGGTCTGTACAGTAAAAATTGGAGGAATGATGCAATGAAACAGTACTTTGAGATCGTTGACGTTATGGCCAGAGAGATTCTCGACTCTCGCGGCAACCCCACTGTCGAAGTGGAAGTCACCCTTGACGACGGCACCGTCGGCAGAGCGGCTGTCCCCTCCGGCGCTTCCACCGGTATCCACGAGGCCTGCGAGCTGCGCGACGGCGACAAGGCCCGTTACGGCGGCAAGGGCGTTACCAAGGCTGTTGACAATGTCAACGGTGAGATCGCGGAAGCTCTCCTCGGCATGAACGTCCTCGATCAGACTGCAATCGACAAGATGCTCATCGAGCTCGACGGCACCCCCAACAAGACCCGTCTCGGCGCCAACGCCATCCTCGGCGTGTCCCTGGCCTGCGCCAAGGCCGGCGCTCTCGTCACCGGCAACAGCCTGTACAACTACATCGGCGGCGTGAATGCCAAGACCCTCCCCGTCCCGATGATGAACGTCCTCAACGGCGGCGCGCATGCCACCAACTCCGTCGACATCCAGGAGTTCATGATCATGCCCGTCGGCGCCCCCAACTTCAAGGAAGCCCTCCGCATGTGCGCTGAGGTGTTCCATGCCCTGAAGAA
Organism: uncultured Eubacteriales bacterium; assembly: GCA_900321275.1. Classification (GTDB taxonomy): domain Bacteria; phylum Bacillota; class Clostridia; order Oscillospirales; family Oscillospiraceae; genus Limivicinus. The sequence goes on from ONVI01000071.1 coordinate 974, forward strand.
GGTTGTTCCTCCCTCCGGTGTGGGTGACGAGGGCGGCTACGCTCCCGACCTGGCCAGCGATGAGGACGCCCTCAAGGCTCTGGTCGCCGGCATTGAGAAGGCCGGTTACAAGCCCGGCGAGGACTTCATGATCGCCATGGACGCCGCTGTTTCCGACTGGTTCAACAAGGAAGACGGCAAGTACCACCTGCCCAAGCGCGGCACCGTCATGACCAGCGACGAGATGATCGACATGTGGGAAGACCTCGTCAACAAGTACCCCATCATCTCCATCGAGGACGGCCTCGGCGAAGACGACTGGGACGGCTGGGTCAGACTCACCAAGCGTCTCGGCAACCGCGTCCAGCTCGTCGGCGACGACCTCTTCGTCACCAACGCCGCCCGCGTCAAGCAGGGCATTGAGCTCGGCGCCGCGAACGCCGTTCTCATCAAGGTCAACCAGATCGGCTCCCTGACCGAGACCCTCGACGCCATCCAGACCGCAAACCGCGCAGGCTACACCGCCATCGTTTCCCACCGCTCCGGTGAGACCGAGGACACCACCCTGGCCGACATCGCTGTCGCCGTCAACGCGGGTCAGATCAAGACCGGCGCTCCCTCCCGCACCGACCGCGTTGCGAAGTACAACCAGCTGCTCCGTATCGAGGAGGAGCTCGAGGACGTCGCGCAGTACCCCGGCAAGGCCGCTTTCTTCTCCATCAAGTAAGAATAAGGCTTTAAGCAAACACACAAGGCAGACTCCGCAAGGGGTCTGCCTTTTCTGCGCACAAAATCTTTTACAGTGCTTGTGTATATTTCCTCCGCTGCCAGTCAAAAATAGGATCGCAAACAAAACAGAGGAGGTTGCAAGCATGAACAGCAAGAGCTCCGGCAATGGGCTGGAGGGATTTCTGACGGGAAAGGGCTTCTACATAGTCCTTTTCCTCTGCGCCGCCGTGATCGGGCTTTCCGCCTGGATGATGGCCGCGGGAAATGAGACTATGGAAGATCTGACAAACAGCGACGTAAGCATGAACAGCCATCGCGTGGAAACCGTTCTGATCACGCCCGACGTACAGGCCCCCAAGGTCGAAGTCATGGCGAACCCGGAGCCGACTTTGGAGCCGACCGCGGCTGAAGCGGAGGAAACGGAAGAGCGCGAGGAAGGCCTGCCCGTCTGGAACGAGCAGAGCATCGCGGAACCGGAGCCTCTCTGGCCGGTGCAGGGCGAGCTTGAGCGCATGTACGACGTGGATCATCTGCACTACGACGTGACAATGCGCGACTGGCGCACACATGAGGGCGTGGATATTGCAGCGCCGCTGGGTGAAACGGTATGCGCCGCGCTGCCGGGCGTGGTGACCTATGTGCAGGATGACGGCTTCTACGGCACCTATGTCACTGTCGACCACGGCGACGGCACCAGCGCGCTGTACGCGAATCTCGCCGCCATCCCCGCGGTAAGTGTGGGTGATTGGGTCGACGCGGGCGATGTGATTGGCGCGGTCGGCACCACCGCCCTGTGTGAAATCGGGCAGGGGACGCATCTGCACTTCGCGGTGTATCTCGACGGTGAGAGCGTCGATCCCATGAACTATCTCCCCGCATAAGAAACGCACCCCGCCGAAAGGCGGGGTGCGTCAATATTCAGCCTCCGAAGAATCTTGGGTGGCCCGGCGTCGGAGACGGGCTGGGCGCGGGTGTCGCGACGGTGGGTGCATCGGTGCCCGAGACCTCCGGAACGGTGATGGCCAGGTACTGATCCACAATATCCAGCACCGACTCGTCCTTGAGGATCATGGAAATCTCAATGCGGCGGTTCTGGGCCTGACCCCAGAGCGTGTCGTTATCCGCGACGGGGCGGGTCTCGCCATAACCGGCGGCACAGAAGTAACCGGAGTAGGGGGTGAGCTCGCCGCCGTTTCCGGCCAGCAGATAGCTCAGGACGGAGTTTGCGCGGTCAGTGGACAGCTTGCGGTTGTCCTCGTCGGTACCGGTGGAGTCCGTATGGCCGGAGATGACGACGGAATCGACATATTTGGCGTTGTTCTCGTTGCTCAGGAAAGCGGAGAAGACGTCGATCAGCTCGTTGAGCACGGGTACAGACTCCTGCTTGATGTCTGAGGAACCGAGGTCGAAGAAGATGCCCTCGGAGAGGATGATATTGCCGTTGTCGCCGATGGAGACCTTCGAGGCATCGCCCATGACCTCGATGATGCTATCCTTGATCATGTTCAGGATCGAGAGCCGCAGCACCGCGATGGTCTGCATCTGGCTGCGCATGGTGACGATCTCGTTGTTCGCCGCGGCGAGATAGGCCTTCTGATCGTCGATCAGCTTCTCCTGCTCCTCAATGGAGCGGGTCTGCTCGGCGATCTTGATGGCGTACATCTCCAGATCCGCCTGCTTCTGGTTGAGATCATTTGTCAGCCCCTGCAGATCCTTCTGGGCTTTTACATACTGATTCATGGCCGCGTCGTAATCGGCCTGGGCAGCCTCTGCCTGCGCGCGGGCCAGCTCCGCCTGGGCACGGGCCAGCTCCACCTGTGCGCGGGTTTCGTCCAGCTGGCTCTCGGTCAGTTTCAGATCGTTGCCGGTGATGAGATTTGATATGTAGCTGAGCAGCATGAGGAAGAAGAGGATCAGCGCCACGGCGCTCATCATGTCGGCGTAGGAGGGCCAGAAGCCCTGTTCGCCGCCGCTTTCCTCGGTACGAACCAATGGAGCGCGTCTCATGGGCGACTGCTCCTTTCAAGGGCGCGGGAGATCTCGCGCAGGCCGCTGACAAGATCGCGGACGGTGACATCCATCCGCTCCACAGTACCGCGCAGGTTGTAGTTGAACTCGGAGAAGTCGCGCACGCCGGAGTTGAAGCTCTCCACCGTCTTGTTCATGGCGGCGATGGGTGTGCGGCTGGCGCTGATGGCGGCCTTGAGCTCGTCGGTGGCGTCGGTGAGCGTCTGATCCATGCTCTGAGCCGTGCGGTCGAGGGCGAGCACCATCTGATGTACCAGATCGGCATTGTCCTTGGGCGCTTCGGTGGGCAGGGTGGGCGCCACGTCGTGGTCGAGCCACAGCTCCAGGCGGGTCTCCATTTTCTCACGGGTGTGCTGCACGCTGAAAATGGAGCGCAGGATCGTCAGCACGATGGAGCAGGCGACGCCGACCAGAGAAGTATAGAATGCAACGCCCATGCCGCTCAGCGCGGACATGAGGCCGCCGCCCACGCTGTCAAGCACGCTCAGCCACTCCCCGGTGTTGGAGCCGAGCAGCTCCGTCAGCGAGCTGACGGACAGCGACAGGCCGAGGAAGGTGCCGAAGAGGCCCAGCGTCACGAACAGCGACACGGCGTTGTTCAGAAAGCGCTCACACAACAGACTGCCGCCGAGACGGGAGTTTACGCCGTTTGCGACGATGGCGGGGGTGTTGACGTCCTTGCCGTGCTGCCGGTAGGCGTTGGCGTAGTCGTTGACGACATAGCGCAGGAAATCGTTGTCGCGGTTGAGATTGCCGACCAGCGAGGCCAGGCGGCTGTACCGGCCGTAGGTGATGAACAGGACAAGCACTGCCAGCACGAACAGCGACAGGATCGCGACGATCACGACGAGGCCGACAGGCGGCATTGCGCTCAGTTTGCTCATGGTTTTATCCCTCCAATGTGTATGTATCATGTATGTACCGGTTTAATCCCGGCTCCCCCTCTGGGGAGCTGTCGCCGCCGCTTGCGGCGTTGACTGAGAGGGGACGTTATAGGAGAGAACCCGAAAAGGTTCTCTCAGTCACGGTGCTTGCGGGGGACGCGCCGTGCCGCCTCCCCCGAAGGGGGACCCAGGCGGAGGAGCTTGTTACCGACAAAATTTTATCTGATTTGTTATCTTATGTCAACCGTTATTCAGACAAATTAAGACTTTCCAACTCGTCCACCAGCTCGCCGAAGAGCTTGAGGGCGGCGTTGACGGGCTCGGGTGTGCTCATGTCGACCCCGGCGATCTTCAAAAGGGAGATCGGATCGGTGCTGCACCCGCCGGAGAGGAAGCGCTTGTAATCCGCCACCGCCGGTGCGCCGAGGCTGAGGATGCGCTCCGCCAGAGCTGCCGCGGCGGAGAAGCCGGTAGCGTACTGATACACATAATAATTATAGAAGAAGTGCGGAATCCGCGCCCACTCGAGGGCAATCGCCTCATCGCTGACCATATCGGGGCCAAAATAGAGCTTGTTGAGAGCCAGATACTTCTCGCACAGGGCGTCGGCGGTCAGCGCCTCGCCCGCCTCGGCCATGCGTCCCATCTCCAGCTCAAACTCCGCAAACATGGTCTGGCGGTAGATCGTGCCCTTGAACTGGTCGAGGAAGTGGTTGATGAGATAGGCGCGCTCCTTGACATCCTTCGTGCGGTTCAACAGATAACGCATCAGCAGGATCTCGTTGCAGGTGGAGGCGACCTCGGCCACGAAGATCACATAGTCCGAGGTGTTCACCGGCTGGTTATGGCAGGAGTACCAGCTGTGCAGGGCGTGGCCCATCTCGTGCGCGATGGTGAACATGGAGTCCAGCGTGTCCTTCTGGTTGAGCAGGACGTACGGGTGCGGGCGGGCGCTGCCGGAGGAATAGGCCCCGCTGCGCTTGCCGCGGTTTTCATATACGTCGATCCAGCGGGAGGAAAAGCCGGTTTTCAAAAGCTCCACATAATCCTCACCCAGTACGGACAGCGCATCCAGCACGGTAGCTTTGGCTTCCTCGTAGGGGATCTTCACCGCCGCATCCTTCACCACGGGGGTGTACACGTCGTACATGTGCAGCTCGTCCACACCGAGAAGCTTCTTCCGCAGCGCCACATAGCGGTACATGGCGTCAAGATTCCGGTGCACGGCCTCAATGAGATTGAGATACACGCTCTCCGGCACCTCGGTTCCGTCGAGCGCGGCGGCGAGAGTCGTGGGATAGCGTCGGGCGTCGCAGAAAAATCTCAGCTTCTTAAACTGGGCGTCCAGCGTCGCGGCGACGGTATTTTTAAACTCGCCGAATTTGGCGTACAGGTTTTCAAAGGCGCTCTTCCTGAGGGCGCGGTCCTCACTCTCCATCAGCGGGCCGAAGGTCCCGGTGGAGAGAGGATGAGCCTTGCCCTCGCTGTCGATGGCGTCTTCAAAGCGCAGATCGGCGTTTCGCAGCGCGGAGGCGATGGCGTCCGGCGCTTCAGCCATCTCACCCGCGTCTGCCAGCAGCTTTTCCTCGGCGGGGGAAAGAATGTGATCCCGCATCCGGCGGATTCTTGTCAGGCTGCGGCGGTAGACTTCCAGCGCGGGGCATTCAGCGTAAAAACGGTCAAGCGTATCGTCCGGGATCGCCAGCAGCTCTGGCGTTGCGAAGGCGCTTGCCCCGGCGATGCCGACATAGCAGGCGACAGCCTTGCTGCGCATGTCCTGGTAAAAACCGTCGGCGATGTCCTGATCGCTCTTGCGGCTTGCGTAGCCCAGCAGCTTTTCGAGCCGCACCCCCACCTCGTCCGAGAGCTTGAGCCAGTCGAGCAGGCGTCCCGGCCTCTCGCCCAGCGTCCCGGCGTAGGCGGCAATCTCCGCGGGCAGCGCCGTGAGCGCCTGAAATTCCGCCGTCCAGGCCTCGTCGTCGGGAAAAAGATCGCGCAGGTCCCAGGTATATTCCTCAGGGATCTCGTTTCTTTCGGGAATGATGCTTACATCCATAGCGGCCTCCGTGTGAAAAATTGAAACTATAATAATAGTATACCACACCGCGCCGCCGCCTGCAAACGATGGACGGAAGAATTTGCGGACTGTTCACAGAATGGGGGCGTTTTGCTCCTCACCGGACAGCAGTTCCTCCAGACTGACGCGGAGCACCCGGCTGAGATGCAGCAGCTCGATATCCGTTACAAAGCGCTGGCCGGACTCGATCCGCTGCACCGCGTTCTTGTCCACGTCCAGCCCGTCCCGCTGGAGCCGGTCGGCCAGCTCCCGCTGGGAAATCCCCTCGGCCGTCCGAAGTTTTGCCACCATAATCCCGCATACATTGTTCCGCCCGTTTTCACTTTTGTTGATAAACATATTTTCAGCCCCAATTGACATTTAGTGCTTGTCATTGGGGTTATTGTATGTTAAAATCAACATGACTATTGACATTCAGTGAATGTCAAATCGGGAGATACTGTCTGGCAGGCGGGGCTGTATTTTCGCACGTAGGCTCAAACGGAGCTTCACGGTTTTCAGATTTTCGCTTTCGTAAGCATCAATGATAAAAAGAAAATATGGGTATCGGCTTGACACAGCAAGCTTCTCTGTATGACTGTAGGGGCGATTCACGAATCGCCCGGCGGCAGAGGCCGCGTCCGGCGAATGCGCCCAGGCGAATCCGAAAAAGTGCTATTATTTCGGCGTTCATAACTGAAATATATTATATAGGAGGGAAAACGCGTGAAACACTTGCTTAAAACAGCACTTGGGCTTGCTTTCTGCGTACTGCTCTTGTGCACATTCACTGTGACAGCCTGTGCGGAGAGCGGCACGGCGGGAGATTTGAACTGGGAAATCCGCAGCGGCGTACTGTACATTACGGGAGAAGGAATGATCCCGGATTACAACCAGGGTGGAGCACCCTGGCATCCTTACCGGGAATCGGTCTCGCGCATCGAAATCAGCGACGGCGTTACATCCATCGGCAAATACGCGTTTGCCGGCATGACGACGCCAGGCCGTATTACCCTTGGCGCAGACATTACAACGATCGGGGATTACGCGTTTTCCGGCTGCACAAGTCTGAGCCGGGTGGCATTTCCTGAAGGACTGTTGAGCATCGGTGAGAATGCTTTTTCCAACTGTGACAGCCTCGGCAGCGTCACACTGCCCGACAGTCTCACCCAGATGGGCAGCTATGCTTTCTACGAC
>ONVI01000093.1 GCA_900321275.1 uncultured Eubacteriales bacterium
TATGAGTATGTCAGGAGGATGAAGGGGGCGCTGAGGTCATAGAGGAAGAAATCAGTTGTTGTGTGCTGTGATAGAGCCCCTAGAGATATCTCTAGGGGCCCTTTTAGGTCGGCCAAAAGGAAGCCGGGTGTTGATTGCTGTAATTACTGGAGCGACGTCGAAGCGTCGGAGAAGAATTCTTGAAAGAAACCAGGCAGGGGTCTATTCACCGGCTTTTTTCACACCTATTTCTTGCGGCAGCAATCAATCAAATCTACAATAGTAATAATGGAACACCAACAAGACAGAAACCACACCAGCAGGAACCACACCAGCAGAATTCACCCAACACAAGGAGCGAAATCATGACCACAGAAACCAGAAATCCAAACACTATGAATCTTGATATAATGTCGCCGTTGGAGATCGTGACGGCGATGAACAAGGAAGATGAAAAAGTCCCAGTCTGGAGAAGGGAGGCCGGATCTTTTATGTGGGAGCCGGGACCAGCGGGCGGCTGGGTGTGCTGGATGCTTCGGAGTGTCCGCCGACTTTTGGCGTGAGTCCGGAGACGGTGATCGGGTTGATCGCCGGGGGCGAGAAGGCTTTTACAAAGGCGGTCGAGGGAGCCGAGGACAGCCGGGACATGGGGAGAGAAGACCTGGAGGAGTATGATCTTGCGGCCAGGGATCTTGTGATCGGGCTGGCGGCGAGCGGGAGGACGCCCTATGTTTTGGCGGGGCTTGAGTATGCGCGGAGTATTGGGTGTCATACGGTGGCGATTTCCTGCAACGCGGATTCGAAGTTGAGCAAGGCGGCGGAGCTCGGGATCGAGATCGTGACCGGGCCGGAGGTCCTGACGGGATCGACCAGGCTCAAGGCCGGAACCGCGCAGAAGCTGGTCCTTAACATGATCTCGACCGCGATGATGGTCGGAACGGGCAAAGCATACCAGAACCTGATGGTGGACGTCGTGCAGACGAACGAGAAGCTGCGGATGAGGGCGCTTCACATCGTCATGGAGGCGACGGGAGCCGGGGAGGAGGCCGCGAAGGCGGCGCTCGAGCAGGCGGATGGCAAGTGCAAGACCGCGATCACGATGCTCCTTGCGGACTGCGATGTAAACGAGGCAAAAAAGCGTCTTGAGGAAGCGCGCGGGCATGTGCGGGAGGCGATCAGAAGAATATGAATTACGAAGAACTGGTAGAAAATATTCTTGAGAGGGTCGGCACGAGGGAAAACGTGACTTCAGCGACCAACTGTATGACGAGGCTTCGGATCAAGGTGAAGGACGATCAGAAGATTGACGCCGAGGCACTTAAGCAGGTGAAAGGGGTTCTGGGGATTGTGCAGGACCGCAAGAACTATATAGAGGTCGTCGTAGGGCCCGGGAAGAGCAGCAAGTGCGGTGAAGTGTGCAGAAAGATGGGCATTCCGACCGCGGACGTGGACCAGGCTGACGAAGCCGGCGGCCAGGGCAACGCGGACGCAAAGGGAAGCGTCTCCGGCGACTGGCGCGGGAACAAAGAGGCCGTGAAGGCCATGCAGAAGGAGAACCCGGTGCGCAGCGCGCTGAAGGTGTTCGGGGAGATTTTTGTGCCGCTGATTCCGGGAGTGATCGCGTCCGGGCTGTGTGCCGGCGTCAACATTCTTATTCAGCAGCTGAATCCGGGCTGGGCGGACAACCGCTTTCTGAGTGTTGTGTGCTCGATGCTGGGGCTGATCAACACTTCCTTTTTGACATACCTGACTGCGTGGACGGGATACCGAGCCGCGGAGCGGTTTGGCGGGACGCCGATCCTGGGCGGAATGCTGGGCATGATCACCGGGCTCGACGGCATCAATGTGATCGCGCAGACGATCGGCTGGTGGAATGAGAGCTCGCCGCTCGATTCCATGCTGAGGAGCGGCAGAGGCGGAATACTGGCTGTTGTTTTCGGCGTGCTGATCATGACAAAAGTGGAGAAGTGGATCCGCAGCCACATTCCGGACGCGCTGGATGTGGTCTTTACGCCGGTGCTGACACTGCTCGCCTGCCTGATCCCGTATATTTTTGTTATCATGCCGATTTTCGGGCTAATCTCGGGCGGGATATGTTTTGCCGTACAGAGTGTGTGCATGTCGCCGAATGTGTGGGTCAGGGCGGCCACCGGGTATGTGTCGGCGGCACTTTTCCTGCCGATGGTCGCTATGGGAATGCACCACGGACTGGTGGCACTGTACACCGTGCAGCTCCAGCAGATGGGATATATCACGCTGTACCCCGCGCTGTGCATGGCGGGAGCCGGGCAGGTCGGCGCTGCGATCGCGATCTGGATCAAGGCCAAAAGAGTGAAGAACGACCGCCTCTCGCAGATCATAAGCGGAGCGCTGCCGGCGGGCATACTCGGCGTCGGCGAGCCGCTGATCTATGGAGTCACGCTGCCCATGGGAAGGCCGTTCATAACGGCGGGGCTGGGCGCGGGATTTGGCGGCGCGTTTGTAATGGCCATGCAGGTCGCGGCGACGACATGGGGACCTTCGGGGCTTTTGGGAGTCTTTACGATGACCGCCGGACCTAACGCGGGAATCAAGAGCGTCATCTACTATCTGATCGGCCTGGTCATTTCCTGCGGGATGGCTTTCCTGATCACAGGAGTGCGGATCGATGACCGGGAAGTGGAGGCGGCCTGAGTCTTCTGGGAAAAGGCTGTGGAGAAAGAAGAATCGCAGAAGACGCATTGTGTATGTAATTACCTTAAGGGGATAAACGAATGATCAAACAAGCCTTTTACAAGTCGATCCCGGTCATGGCGGGATATATCGTCCTCGGGACCGGTTTCGGCATTCTGATGCACAATG
>ONVI01000072.1 GCA_900321275.1 uncultured Eubacteriales bacterium
GGATAGTATGAGAGGTGGAAAATGAAAAAACTGTTTGATGAGATTCCTTATTTGGAAGGAGAACATGTTATTCTCAGAAAAATTGTGGAAGAAGATCGTGAAACGCTTTGGGAAATGGCACACAGCAGCATCATTTACCGTTATGAGCCGACGTATCTCCTTGAACAGCAATACTCGGATGCGGGTCAGCTTCTCCACGATCTTTATGGAGAATGTTTTGAGAAGAAGCGGAATCTGTTTCTCGGCGTATTTCTCAAAGAGAATCCGGCGGAGCTGTGCGGACTGGCGGAATTCTACGACTATCGGGATCATATCCATCTGGTCAGCATCGGAGGGCGTCTGCGGGAAAAGTACTGGAAAAACGGGATCGGTACCGATATTGCAAAGCTGATGGTCGATTATCTGTTCAAAGAGACAGATATCGAAATCATCACAGCGAGTACCATGGTGGAAAACAAAGCCTCCGCGCGCATGCTTAATGCCCCAAACGCCGCCGCGTTTTATTGCTGCTTCTCCGACGGGTGGAGCATTTCAGCTTCTATCCGCTGCACTCTGATGCAGTTGCTGTTGTGGAGCAGGCGCAGGACACTGGCAATGGCAAAGGTAAGCGGCATAAAGGACAGCAGGGAAATCCACTGCGGAATACGGGTCAAAAAACCGTAGAAATCATCCCATCCGCCATTTTTCGGCCCAAGAATCTCCACCATGAAATAATATACCATTGCATAGAGCATCACCGGGAGCATCGCGAAAATCGATTCCCGCAGCGCAATAAAATGGCTCGGAATAAAGAAGCAGAAGGTGATCATCGCCAGAATCGGACACAGGGCGTGCAGGAAGAAGCGCGAGCCTGTGAAGATCAGTACGAAGCCCTTTACCGGCGCCAGAATACACAACGATACCAGAAAGGTCAGCGCCACGGATGTGGTGCCCGCAAAGAGCAGGTCTACCATCCAGTCGGGCAGATAGAATTCTTTGTTAATCAGGCTGTCGATCGTATACGGCAGCGCCATCAACATGCCGATACCGCATAAAATGTTCGAGTTTACCGTGAACATGCAAAAGGTGCGAAGTCCCATGTGGTCGAAATTGACGTCATACAGCGTGGTCAGATTCATGGTCACACCGATGCACACGCAGACCGCAACCACAAACGAGCTGATCATCGCGGCAATGCATTTTTTCTTGGTGATCTGATAGGAAACGTCCATTTTCAGGAACCTCCGTTATGTATTGTACGCTTCATCGTCTTCGGATTGTCTGCCCGTTCGGATTCAATTATAGCAAACTGCTCCGCCTGTAATCAAGAGCAAAAAACAGATGTCGGAAGTGAACGGGAATGCAAACGCGATCTGCGTCAGACAGAGGCTTCGCTAAATAAATATTTGCGGTTCCGGCGCGTTGACTGCCGAATCGTTTCGTGATATAATAAAATAACCTATGCTTAAGGTAGAAGATGCACTGCCAAATTCAACAGCTGTTTTTGACTTCTGCCCCTGGCAGGCTCTCACCGCCTGACCGGCCGGGCGCTGCGTTTCATTTGCATCCTGTTATTCGGAGAGCAGTCATCCTCCGACATCATGTCCGCTTTCAAACCGACACAGTAAAGAAAGGAACGATTCTATGGAAAAACGACTTGTACGCACGAAGCAGCTTACGGGCCTTCTGATGATGCTCTCCCTCGCGCTGTGCTTCGCTTTTCTCTCACCCCATGCCAGCGCCCTGGATTACGACAGAAACGCGGTTTTGGGTGACGGTACGGCTTATCCCGGCGTATACCGGGTGCAGGCGGTAAAGGGCGACACAGACAAGACCATCGGCATCCCCGCCATTGCCAAGCAGAATCTGGAAAACAGGCCCACGATTGAGTCCCCGGCAATTATCATGGGCGCGGCGGTTCCCTATGAGGTGAAGACCGGCCCCACCGATTTTACGCCGATTTCCGGCGGCGCGCTTTACCCTCCCTACAGCTATTTCCGCTACAGCATTATTGAAGAGCTGGGCGTAGACGGCACAATGCATAAAAAGATGTCCGGCTTTGACGGCACCTATTACATTATCCGTGTCGACGTCAGCGATCTGATCAAGGATGCCCCGGAGGGCAGCTTCCTCCATGTCAAGCAGGAGGGCAACAAGGCGCTGATGGTCTCCCTGCTGCATGAAGCCTATTCCGCGGAGACCGGCAGGGCAACCTTCTCCGATGCCCTGGGCAACAAGGTGGGCGTCTACGCCATCGCGGACGGCGGACTTTCCATGAAGGACAAGGAGGGCAGCGACACCCGGACACCCTATATCGACGTGATCCTTATGTCCTCCGGCACGCTCGTTGCCGGGGCGGATACGGGCAGCACCGATCCCAACGTCATGACCGCGGACGTCAAGCTGAGCTTCTATGTGGATCAGACCCGCGACTATAACCCGGATCTGGATTATGAGTCCATGGTCAACAGCTACACGCCCGCTACCGGTCAGCCGACGCTGGAGCAGATGATGCTGGACAAGTACTACAAGGCGCCCGCGGGCGCTCAGGTCACCAACTACGTCGTGAAGGGCTCCGATCTGGAAATCGAGATCATGAACGAGGCCCACAGCCCGCGGGAGTTCTGGTCCCTGCGCAAGGCAATGTCCCGGTACGACGGAACGCCCATCAAGATGATCTGTGAAGTTCCCGTGCTGGAAGGACTGCTCGTGGACGGCGGCCGTCATGTCATCTTCGACGTCAACAGCTTTGACATTCAAATCGCCAATCATCAAGAGACGGACGCCGCGGCCCTCACGGTTCGAAACGCCACGCTGACCCTGATGGACAGCTTCAACACCACCGGCGCGGAGCTCGCCGTGGGCAACAACGCCAGAATGTCCATTGAGCAGGGCGGCACCCTGATCATCTCGGACACCTGCCAGGTGGAGGTCGAGTATGACGCCGCCTCCCTCGCGCCCGGCTCCGAGAGCACGGCCCCGACGCTCACCTACGGCGTCATTACGGTGGAAGCCGGCGGCGAGATCATCAACAACGGCATCATCTCCATCGAGGGCACCGAGGGCAAGCCCATCGACCCGGCCGCGCCCGCGATCCGCGACATGCAGGCCGCGGAGCTGAACATCAAGCCCGGCGGAAAGCTCACCAACAACGGCGCCCTGCTCTGCTACGGCAGGCTGTACAATACGGGCACGCTTGAGAACAACGGACGTTATAATGAGACGATCCGGTCCAACGACCCGGACAAGGGCAGCTTTGACTACCACTGCGGCATTCAGGTCGCCTGGAAGGACGACGTGACGCAGCAGGGCGTCCAGATGGGCCAGCTCTACAACGGGGACGACCGCAACGGCGTTGTCACCGGCGCCTCTCTGGTCAACAACGGCGATATTGTTCTGGTTCCCGGCTTCCTGGAGAACTTCGGAACATTTGAAAACGCCGCAAACGGGGCTCTTTATCTCTGCGCCGTGACGGACGCGGTGATTCCTTATCAGGTCACGTATACGCCGCTTGTCCTGGAAAAGCGCATTCAGTTTGAAAATCCGGTCTCCCTTTACTGCACCAACTATCCGGGCGCCACGTTCACAAATGCGGGCAGCGTTGTGACCGCGCAGGTGGAGATCGTCGGCACCGGCCATACAGGAGCGCTCACCACACCGGCGGACGGCGACCTCATTTACGATATCTGTATCGACAATCTCGGCCAGATGTCCAACAGCGGCACCATCGCCCTGGACGGCGTCTATACCTTCGGCCAGATGAACAACACGGGCACACTGAACAACAAGGTCGTGCTCTCCGCCAATATGAACCTCGCGGGCTCGCTGACTGACTCGTCCGGACTTACGGAGGTGTTCAACGGCATGAAGAGTGAGCAGGGAGGCACAAACACCTGGACGCACGCCGCCTGCTCCGGACTGACCATAAAGCCTACCGTGCAGTACGGTACCGGCGGAGGTGTGGTGACGTGGACCGTCAAGGCGACGACGGAGCGGCCCGAGGCCGCGGGGGTCCGGTATTTCCTCCTGGCCTATGAGGGGAACGGCTCCATCCCGGAGCAGAAATACACCGTTGTGGCCAATGAACCCAATACCCTTGTCAGCCCGTCCCTGCCGATGATCAACGGAAACACCGTTTACCGTTTCCATGCTCTTGACGGCCTTTACGGCGTTTATGCCAACGCCACCGTCAAGCTGACGTCGGAGGTGTTTACGCCGCCGACCGCTGTCCCGAACCTCGTGTACAACGGCAAGGATCAGAAGCTGGTCACCACCGGCGGCACGTCCGAGGGCGCTCTGCAGTACAGGCTCGGAACGGACGGCGATTGGAGCGCGGAGATTCCCGCCGCGAAGAATGCCGGAACCTATAAGGTATACTACAAGCTTGCCAGCGAGGGCGAAACAACAGATCTTGTGTCTGTCGACGCAGTGATCGGCAAGAAGCCCGTGACCGTTTCCGGCGTCGATCTGAACAAGAAGGTGGGCTCTGCGCTCGCCGAGCTCAGCTATACCGTCAGCGGCCTGGTGGAGGGCGAAACGCTCAACGGCGTTGAGGTCAGCACCGACGCAAACAAGGACGTGATCGGCGAATACAAGATCACCCCGACTGTGACGGGCGAGAACCCGAACTATGAGATCACCGTGCGCGAAGGAAAGTACAGCGTAACGCAGGAAGGCTTTGAAGTGATCGCGAAGGACAAGTACGGCGTTTTCAGCGACGAGACCACCTATACGGGCTTCAACATTGAATTGACTGTACCCAAGGGCGCGACGGCTTATTACAGCACGATGGAGGAACTGACGGCGGAAAACTATAAGACCAAGGGCGCCGTTACGCTCAAGGTGCAGCCCGCCACGGCCGGGACGCACACCGTATATTACTACGTTACAAACGCGGAAGGGACTTTCGGCGTCGGCGGCAGCAAGCAGGTCATCATCGACAAGGCGCAGCAGACCGCGCCCGATTCCGCAAAGCTGTTTACGCGCGCCGAGAGCTATCGCGACTCCTGGGACGGCTTTATCGAAGGGCTCACACCTTACAAGATGGAGTATCGCAGGGCCGACAATGACGGTACTTACACACCGGTCTATATGGAGAAGGTCTACGTCAGACCCGGCACCTATCTGGTTCGCAATGCCGGCGACGAAAACCATTATCCCAGCCCGGATACAGAGCTTGTTGTCGAGGCCGGCCCGATGATTACAGTCTTCTTTAACAGCAACGGCGGCAGCGCCATCGGGGATGCGGAAGGTCTCGCCTGCGGCGACAAGCTCCCGCTTCCGAAGACCGCGCCCACGATGCCGAACGCGATATTCCTCGGATGGTATGCGGACGGAAAGCGGTACAATTTCGACACGCCGGTGACCATGCCGTTCACGCTTACCGCCGGTTGGGCCCCGAAGACCATCGACTTCAGGCTCCCCGCAGGGACAACAGACATCGAAACCTCTGCCTTTGAGGGGGTGCCGATGAAGTCTGTTGAGATCCCGGCGGATTGCGTGTGGGTCTATCCCGACGCCTTTAAGAACTGCGCCGGGCTCAAGCAGGTGCGTATCCTCTCTGCGGAGACCAAATTCACGCCGACGGCCTTCAGCGGCTGTACGGATGTGTATGTCTTCGCCCCCGCTGACAGCAACGCCCAATACCTCTGCACCGCAGACAACGGCTTCGTCTTCGTTGCCGACGTACAGAAGTAACGATACGCGCATACTCGTTTGCGGATACGAATCATATCTTTGGTTCGTATCCGCCGTTTCTTCTCATGAGGTACCTGCCGCAGCCTGACCTGTTCCTGCGGCATCCTCATTTTTTGCACTGAAGCTTTATCATTTTCCGTTACAGATCATCCGGGGAGAGAAAGGAGCTGATGCTGCCATGGCAGTTATTCTTGACGGGAAATCGCTTGCCGCGGCGATACGCAATGAGATCAGGGAAGAGGCGGCATGTCTGCCGCGAAAACCGGGGCTTGCCGCGATCATGGTGGGGGATGACCCGGCCTCGAGACTCTATGTGAACAATAAGGAAAAGGATTGCGCGGCCTGCGGCTTTTACTCGCGCCGCTTTGACCTGCCCGGCTCCGTTTCGGAGGAGGAGCTGCTTGGCATCATCGGCAAGCTCAATGCCAACGCCGCGGTCGACGGGGTTCTGGTACAGCTTCCGCTCCCGGCGTCGATCAGTGAGCGCCGCATCGTGGAAGCCATTGCGCCGGAAAAGGATGTGGATGCTTTCCATCCCCTCAGCGTGGGGCGCATGGTTTACGGCAAAGCGCCCGTCTGGCCCTGTACGCCTTCCGGAATCGCCGCCATGCTGGACGCATATCAGATCCCGATTGACGGAAAAATCTGCGTAATGGTGGGCAGAAGCGATATTGTCGGAAAGCCGATGGGCCTGCTCCTGCTCCGGCGAAACGGCACGGTGATTTACTGTCACCGGCATACGCGGGATCTCGCCGCGATGACACGTCAGGCGGATATCCTGATCGTTGCCGCCGGGCACCCGGGGCTGATCACACCCGACATGGTGAAAACCGGCGCCGCGGTTATCGACGTGGCCATGAACCGCGATCCCGCAACAGGCGCGTTCACGGGGGACGTCTGCTTCGACAGCGTGAAGGAGAAGGCCTCTTATATTACCCCGGTTCCCGGCGGCGTCGGTCCGATGACGCGCGCCATGCTGATGCGCAATGTGCTTACCCTTGCGAAGCTTCACATGGGTCTTGCCGAGCCCGGGGATATAGAATACTGATCTTCCGTATGACACGCGCCGGGCGCCTGTCCGTATATCCGGCCGCCTGCGATAAAAAAATGAAAATGCTCTTTTCGGCGGCGTGTTTTCGTGCTATACTAAAGGCAGACAGAAATACTGCGTCATTTCTGTAAAAATTCAGATGGAGCGATAAAAGGAGGAAACGCATGAAAAAGCAAGTACTCGCACTGATTCTTCTCGCAGTTATGCTGACCGCCCTGTGCGTCCCGGCTTATGCGGAGGAATCCTCTGTCCCCGCGGAGGAGCGGGATCTCGTGATCCTTTTCACCAGCGATGTACACTGCGGCATTGACCAGGGCTGGGGCTATACCGGCCTGTATGCGGCGAAGGAA
>ONVI01000076.1 GCA_900321275.1 uncultured Eubacteriales bacterium
CGGAACATTTTCCACCGTATAGAAGTTCGCATAGCCAGTCTTCTCTTCGCAGGGCGTAAGCGTCAAATATTAGGTCGGATTGAAATAGTTCGCCAGCCATGAGAGAATGTAACGGGCTCTCGTAGACTTCCATCGAGTCGATACGAGTCTGCGGGAGTCTTTGCAGATTGTCGCTGGTTATGCCTTCGACTGCCAGCGAGTCGCATGGACTGGAGGAAATAGAGATGGACAATGTTACGATCCAAGGCGCGAAAGCGCAGCACAACCTCATGGAATGGAGCCAACGTGTAGCAGACTGCCGGAACAGCGGCCAGTCGGTTAGCCGTTGGTGCTCGGAGCACAACATCAATCCGAAAACTTATTACAATTGGCAGAAGAAAGTATTTGCTGCCATGGTCGAACAACAGCAGCTTCAGCTGGAAGCACCACAGGAATCCAAGCCAAGGTTTGCAGAACTCCAGCCACCGGCTGTACAGAACAATCTCGTTGCTGCGGTTCGTATTGGTGAAGTTTCGCTGGATGTATACAGTGGAGCCAGCGCCGAAGTGGTAACAGCTCTGTGCAAAGCGTTGCGCAATGTTAAATGACTTCACCGGAGCCGATCACGTCTACATTGCCTGCGGATACACAGATTTGCGGAAAGGGATCGACGGTCTTTCTGTCTTGGTTCAACAGGAGTTTGACCTGGACCCATTCACGAATACATTGTTTCTGTTTTGCGGACGTCGCCGGGATCGGATCAAGGGCCTGTATTGGGAGCAGGATGGATTTGTCCTTCTGTACAAGCGGCTGGAACGCGGTGTTTACCAATGGCCGAGGAATGAGCAAGAGGTACGGGAGATAACAGCACAACAGTACCGCTGGCTGATGGAAGGACTGAAAGTAGAGCAGCCGAAGGCTCACCGACCTGTAACAGGATTAAGTGCAGTATAAAAGGCCTGAACACGTTGAAAACACTGTACTTTTTGGCGCTTTTATGGTATACTTAAGGCATGGAAAACAAGGTCATTTCAGAGACAAGCAACACGGAAATGGTGACCATTCCCCGTGCGGAATACGAAGATCTGAAGGCACAAAACCAGTGGCTTCTTGAGCAGCTGCGCGTAGTGAAGAGCAAGCAGTTTGGATCTTCCTCTGAGAAAGCATCCGAAGAAGTCTATGGGCAGCTTAGTCTGCTGTTCAATGAAGCGGAGGTCTATGCAGAAGCCTCAGAGAAGGCAGAGGAGCCCGCGATCGAAGTGCGCTCTCATACACGGCAAAGGAAGTCCGGCAAGGCACGGGATATTCTTCCCGAGAATGCAAAGGTCGTTGAGGAGACACATACACTCTCTGAAGAAGAGCGCATTTGCCCCGAATGCGGTGAGGTCATGCAGCCCATCGGGACAGAAGTGCAGGAGAAGATCCAGATCATCCCGGCTCAGATCATTCTGCATAGAGACATCTATGTGACCTATGCCTGCCAGAACTGCAAAGAGAATAATATCTCCACGCCTATTCTTGAAACGCCGAAGGAGCCGACGCTGATCCCCGGAAGCTATGCATCGGCTGAAGCTGTTGCCCACTTTGGTGTGCAGAAGCTCTCAATGGGCTCGCCGCTTTACCGACAGGAACAGGAGTGGAATCGTCAGGGCTTTATGATCTCCCGGCAGACCATGTCCAATTGGCTGATCCGCTGCTCAGATGACTGGATGACTCCTGTCTATGACGAACTCCACAAACAG
Organism: uncultured Eubacteriales bacterium; assembly: GCA_900321275.1. GTDB lineage: Bacteria > Bacillota > Clostridia > Oscillospirales > Oscillospiraceae > Limivicinus. The sequence goes on from ONVI01000076.1 coordinate 1,722, forward strand.
CTTCTTGAGCACGATCTTCTTCATGCAGATGAGACGGAATTGCAGGTTCTGCATGAGGAAGGCAAGGACGCAAAGTCCAGAAGCTACATGTGGCTGTACCGCACAAGCGGTGACGCCGAGCATCCCACCGCACAAGCGGTGACGCCGAGCATCCCATTGTGCTGTACGAATATGCGCCTGCACGCGGGCAAGAATACCCGAGTGCCTTCCTGGCTGGATTCCAAGGGTATCTGCAGACAGACGGATACTCCGGCTACAACGCGGTGAAGGGCGCAATCCACGTCGGTTGCTGGGCCCATGCCCGCCGAAAATTCGACGAGGCTCTTCGGGCTGTGCCGAAAGGTAAACGCTCGCCCACGGCGGAGCAGGGCGTGGCCTATTGCAGCCAGCTCTTTAAGCTGGAGGAAAAGTTCAAAGATCTTTCGCCGGAAGAGAGAAAGGAACAGCGGCTGAAGCAGGAAAAGCCTGTTTTAGACGCAATGTTGGCATGGGCAAATACCCGGAATGCTGCACCGAAGTCCAAGCTGGGGATTGCCCTGAACTATTTGAAAAGCCAGTGGGATGATTTGGCTGCCTATTTGCAGGACGGTCGTATAGAGCTGAGCAACAATCGCGCCGAGCGCAGCATCAAGCCTTTTGTGATCTCGCGTAAGAACTTTCTGTTTGCTAACACGGCACGTGGAGCAAAGAGCAGTGCTGTCATGTTCAGTCTGATCGAGACTGCCAAGGAAAATGGGCTTGACCCATACCGTTATTTGACGTGGCTGCTCAACGAGGCGCCCAGGCTTGCAATTACAGATCCTGACTGGGCAGCGTCGCTTGTTCCACAGTATGCTCCAGCGCTGTGCAAGGCGCATTTAACGTAATACATTTTCACATCTTGGAGTCCGCTTCCGGTGGGCTCTTTTTGCGCTCATTTGACGCTTACGCGGCTTTGCCTACAGCGCCCGGATGCCGACGACCATCTTTTCGCCGCTCCTGTCCCGGAACAGCGCGGCTTTCAGAGCGGTCGGCCTGGGTTCGCCGTTGATCATGAGCCGGTATTGAATCCGGAAGCATCCGTTCCTGTGGATTTCCCGCATGACGTTCTCCTGCGTGAACACCTCGATAAAGCGCTGCTGATCGTCCGGGTGGAAGTATTTGGCGGCGTCAATGGCGGACTGGCGGAAGAAGTTTTCACCCTGCTTGGCAGCACCGAGGCTGTCAAAATCATCTGTCGAGCTGACTTCGACATAGTGTCCGGTTTCGAGGTCTACGGTAATCACGCTCATATATCCGTCCGACAGCGCCATGACCCGGATCATTGCGTCCCGCTCTTTTTCGATCTCGGCCAGCTGTTCCTTCTGCTTCATGTAAGAGTCTACGATGCTTACGCCGAGTATAATGCGGTTTCCGCGCTCCCGCATGCGCGTGATCTTCATGTTGACATAGGTCGGCGTGCCGTTGTCCACCAAGCGGTAGGTGGAGGTAAACACGCCCTGCTCCTCCAGCTCCCGCAGGATGTTTTCTTTCGTGAAGCGGGACAAAAAAGCCTCCTGATCCTTCTCGTAGATCCGGGTCATCGTGTCGAGCCTGGCCGAGGCGAAGAAATCCTCCCCGTGGCGCTCCAGCGACAGCTCGTCTCCGCCGGCCAGCGTGGAATACTCGATATACCGATCCGTGTCCAGATCCACGATATAGATATTATAATAGTCGGCGGCAAGCGCCCTCGCGATGTCCGCGTAGCTTGTCTTCTCGTCCGGGTTGGTGACGGACAGGACGGCGACCGCGACCGCCATATTGCCCGTGACGGGGTTTGTGCCGATCGGCCGCGCGAGGGAGTGCGCGACAGAGCCGTCCGGCAGCTTCTCATCATAGAAGGAGCGCAGGCCCTGCTCGCAGCAGGTTTTCACGATGTTGTTCATGAACGCCCCGTCAAATTTGGCAAAGCCGGAACCAAGGCTTGAAAGCTCGATCCCGAAGGAGCGCTTCATAAAATCGCGGTAGGATTGATTGCTCCGCACGAAACGGGCAGTATCGCCCTGGATTTCGATGATTCCCATGGGCAGTGTGTTGAAGGTGTTATGCAGCGAGTTTTCATCCCCCTGGGCAATCACGCTGAGGTCATAGAGATTCACCCGCCCGATTGACTCGAAATAGGCGGCCTCCGCAGGATTTTCGAGGCTTTCCCTGTTCTTTTTGAACCATTCGAGGCCATAGGAGAAGGGCTTCGGTTTTTCAAAGTAATAGCCCTGCAGCTTTGAGCAGCCGATTTCCTGCAGGAAACGCACATGTGCTTCCGTCTCGACCCCTTCGCAGATCGTTTCCAGCCCCAGCGCGGTGGCCATGCGCATCAGCTCCGTCAGGATGACCTTACCGGTCCCGCCTTCATCGAGCTTTTTAATAAAGCTCATATCGAATTTCAGAAGATCGAAGCGTATGCTTTGAAGTACGTCAAGCGAGGAATAGCCGCTGCCGAAGTCGTCCATCCACACGGGAAAGCCAAGCCGCTGAAACTGTGTGACCTTTTCCTTGATAAAGTCAAAATCGCCGCCGATGATGCTCTCCGTGATTTCTATTGTGATTTTGTCCCGGCTGACGCCCGCTTCGTCCACGCGCCTGCGGATCTCCTCCACGATATCGCAGGAGTCAAAATCCGAACGGGACAGGTTGATGGAATGCGGGACGATATAAAGCCCCTCCGCTTCCAGCGTTTTGATATTGTCCAGAACCTGTTCCAGCACATACAGATCCAGCTTGTAAATGAGGCCCGATTCCTCCAGCGCGGGAATAAAGCTTGCCGGAGACAGGAAGCCGCGGGTCGGATCGATCCAGCGCGATAGCGCCTCCTCGTCGCAAACCTTTCCGTTTACCGCGCGGATGATCGACTGGTAGTAAACCTGAATCCATTTCCCGGCGATCGCCCTGTCGATGTTCTCGACAATGTACTGTCTCCTCTCCGCGTCATCGCTCAGCTCCTGTTTGTAATACTGATAGCAGGACGCATAGGCCCCGTGCAGCTCATTGCAGGCGAGCTTTGCCCGGTCGCAGGCGAGACTGACGTCCTCTGCCTGATCCTGGTCGGCATAGACGCCGATGTGAACCGGGATGGATCTGCCGTCGTTGATATCCTGGTTATCCCGCAGAAGCTGGCGCAGTCTGTCCTCCAGCCCCTCCGCCACGGTGATTGCCGCAAAATGGTCTCCGCCTATACGGCCGCAGCAGTCATTGCCGAAGGCGCGGACGAGCAGCTTTGCAAACGATTGCAGCAGCTTGTCGCCCTCCGCGAAGCCATTTTTCTGGTTATAAAATTTCATTCCGTTGAAATCCAGATACAGATAGGCGGGTTTGCCGCCGCGTTTCAGGATTTCCTTCTTTTCGGCTTCCGCCAACTCGAAGAAAGTGGTCATGCTCGGCAGGCCCGTCAGAAGATCATAATAGTTTCCCTTTTCAATGCTCTCCCGCAGCTTCTCTTCCAGATCGTCCCTGTACTCCTCCTTCTCGTTTTCCAGCACGAAGCTGTTGAGCAGGCAGGTGCCGAGCAGGCAGCCGATCGCGTACATCGGCAGCAGCGAATAGCAGGCCTGCAGCACGTCAAAGACAGCCATCGTCACGCTGAACATGCCGATGATCCGATAGCGGGCCTTCTTCATGCCGGTACTCTTTTGGGAAACGGAAGCAGCGTAGATCGCGGTCATCACAAACATCACGATCTGGGCGGCCAGCGTAATATAGCGCCCGATTCCCGCGTGATAGACGCCCTTTTCGTCAAAGTAGAACATGATCGGCCTGACAAAAGTAGCGAGAACAAGGATCAGCTGAAAGGCGAAAATCAATTGGCCCGTAACAAGCAGAATTTTCCCAAAGCTCCCGTTTTCGCGGAGATAATCAACGGCAAATTTTGTCCACATCAGGACTGTGAACGCCATGGCGACAAAATAAAGCTGCGTGTCCAGAAAGGTCAGGCCAAGCCAATGCCGCTCATAGAGCAGGCCCCAGATCGCGTCCGTCACATAGTAGGCCGTGATTGAAAAAAGGAGGGCACGATAGGATTTCTGTGCCGGAATCGCATCCTTGCTCATGTCCTTTTTCAGCAGGTTGTGATTGATCAGGAAATGAATGGCCAGCGCAAGTATGCTTATACTGGAATAGCTCATGAAATCACTCCCCTCTTTTTCCTTCTGTTTTTGTTAGAATTATACCATGACCTGCCATCATAGGCAAGAATTTGATTGCATACTTTTTGCAGTTTCCACAAAAAAACATCAAACTGCCGGGTGTGCTGCGGCAGTTTGATGCTATCTCATTATTTCCCGTAAAACAATTCGCCGAGGCACCCCCTGTTATCGGCGTGCCTCCGCTTTCAGCCGCGCAAGCTCCGCGCCCATCCGATCGCTCAGATCCCCAGGCCGGTACAGAGCGTTACGATGAAATCCTGCACGTTTGTGACAATGCCTTTCGCGGAAAGGCTGCCCCGGTCACCGAGCTTATTGGCGGTAAATTCCGAGATATCCACGCAGTAGAAATAGACCTCGCGGATCGTGCCGTCGGGCATTACGCGGTAAGAAGGGGTCATATTGCCCACGGCGATGCTGTACAGCATGGTGGCAAGGCAGATCACCGTGGTGGCGCCGCGCACCTGGTCGCGCATCTTATTCTGCGCTTCGTAGACATTGCCCGTCACCTCCGGCAGAGGGCCGTCGTCCCGGATGGAGCCTGCCAGCACATAGGGCACGCGGCGCTTCTCCAGATGGGCCATGATGCCGTCCGTCAATCCCTCTTTCTCCAGGAAGGCCCGGATAGACTCGCAGGCGCGGACACGGTTTATCGTGTCAAGATGATTGTAATGCCCGTTCGGCTGTATGGCCTGTTTCTTCCATGCTATCCTCTTACAAAAGAACTGAGCTTGTGCGCCAGTTCCTTTGTAGAATCGTACAGCGCGTCGTAGACTGCCTGATGTTGCTCATACGCCGCGTGCGCTTTCGGATCGGGCGCGTAAGTTCTGCCGGCGCGGACATAGCGCGTCAGCGCGGCATAGGTCTCAAAGCCCGGAAAAGAGACGCCCAGCGCCGCCATCAGCGCATCGCCGTAGCAGGCGCCGACCGTCACTTGCGGCGTTACGATCTCCTTGCCGAGAATATCGGCGATGATCTGCATCCACAGCGGATTCTGCGCGCCGCCGCCTACGGCGATGATCCGGTCGATACGCGCCTCGGGGTGCGACTCCATGATGCGGATCTGCTGATTGACAGAATAGCCGACCGCCTCCAGCGCGCTGCGGTAGAGATGCGCACGCGTATGCTGCAGCGTCAGGCCGAAGAGCACGCCGCGGGCGTCGGGGTCGTTGATCGGCGTCCGCTCCCCGGCAAAGTAGGGCAGCGTGATCAGCCCCTCGCTGCCGGGCGGGATGTCCGCAACGCCCTCCAACATGCGCTGGTAGGCGTTTTCTCCGCCCGCGCGCTCGGCGGCAAGGGAGTCCGGAAACAGCTCGTCGCGGAACCATTTGGTCAGGCTGCCCGCCGTGTTGGTTCCGGCCGAGATATCGCATAAGCCGGGGACGATGAACTCCTCGCGCCAGAGCCGCTCGTCGTCGATAAGGCTGTCTGTGCCGAGGATCATGTAGACTGACGAGCCCAGCTGCAGCATCATTTTCCCGCTCTCCACGACGCCGCAGCTGATCGCCTCGGCGCCCGAATCGTCCGTTCCGGTGATAACCGGCGTCCCCTCGGCAAGCCCCGTCTCGGCGGCGGCCTCGGCCGTCACGGTGCCTGCGACCTCCGCCGCCTCGAGGATTTCGGCAAGCTGGTCCGGTCGGCAGACCGGCGCGCAGTACTCCGGAACCGGCTTGCGTGTCTGCGGATCATACAGCGGATTGAAGCTGGCCAGGCCGAGAAAACGGTCCACGACATAGCGGTCTGTCAGCTTGGCGGTAATGTAGCTCGATCCCGTGAGAAACTTGTGCGTCCTGGCGTAGACCTCCGGCTCCCTGCGCTTGATCCACAGGATCTTCGGCATCACGTCGCTGGAGCAGAGCGGACGGCCGTACCATTTCAGGATCTGCTCCTCCCCGTAGAGCGCGGTCAGTTCAGCCATCTCATCCGTGGCCCGCGCGTCGATGCCGTAGAGGATCGCTTTGCGAAGCGGGCGGCAATGTTCGTCCACCGGAACGCAATCTGCGCCGAGCGCGCTGATCCCGACGGCCTTGACGTCCTTCGCGTCCACGCCGCTCTTGCGCAGCAGTTCCCGACTGATCGTACAGAAATCACCCCACCAGTCGCGCTCGGCGTCATGCTCGTAGTAACCGGGCTGCCTTGCTGGAATTGGTGCCGGTATCGATACCGACAAAACACGCTTTTCCCATCGTGCCGTCCTCACAGCGTTTCACGGAAGCGATAAACCACTGCCATGAACTCCCGCACACGCTCAATATCGACACGGACATTCTCGTGGCGGCTGTTTTCCAGCTTGCCGTTTTCCTTGAAGTAGGTCCCCACGACGGCCGCGTCCCCCGCCTGCAGCTTGCGGACGATGGTGTCCGGCCGGCAACCGGTGTTGCACAGGACGACGACCTCGGGATTTGCGGCCTTGACCGATGCGATCAGCTCCTCGTTTACATCCATGCCCGCCGCGTTGGCCGAGATGCACAGCCCGTCCGGGGCGGCCTTGGACATCGTAGAAGCCGCAATATCCGCCAGCGGTCGCGTATCCAGATTGCGATCGGATTCGGGATTGATGAAGTACAGCATTTTCAGATCGTCGAGCGGCAGGGCGGCCTTGCGGCGCAGCAGGGCGGAGAAGTCATTGTTGTACAGACCTCCGTCTCCTACATAGACGCCGGAGAAGGTTCCCCGCACATAGCGCGCTCCCACCGCAGCGGCAAGCTCGAGACAGGCTGCACCGTCGGAGATGGCGTCCACGCCGAAGGGGACGCGGATCTCACTGCGCAGCGCACCAATGATATAGGCCATCGCGGCGGGCGTGACCATGTCCATTTTGCGCTGATAGGGAAAGCTGAACTCGTTAGAGAAGATGATCCCGTCCACGCCCCCGTCCTGCAGGGCGTGCAGATCCGCGCGGGCGTGCTCCACGATCTCGCCGAGCGGAGTGCCCCTGCGAAAACGCGGATCTCCCGGGAGCGCGTCGAGATGCAGCATTGCAAGGATGGGTTTTTTGACGCCGAAGAGTTCTTCAGTCCAGAGCATGATGATAATCTTCCTTTCTATGTTGTACTACAGACTGTTGGAGGCAATGGGAAGCCCGCGTTTCCAGCGTCTGCCGCAAAAGCGGCTGAACAGCAGGAAAAACCGCGTCAGGTTGTCCGCGACCATGCAGCACCAGACGGCCTCCAGGCCGAGACCGAGTCGGAACACACACAGCGCTGTCAGACACAGCCTCACACCCCACATGGAAAAGAGCGAGAACAGCAGCGGCGCACGCACGTCACCCACCCCACTGAAGACACCCTCGAGAATAATGACCACGGCAAAAAACGGTTCGGACACCGAGACAATGCGAAGCACCCTCGCGCCAAGCGCGATCACGTCCTCATCCGGCGTGAAGATGCGCATGAAAAACGCGGGAAACAAAAACAGGAAAAGGCTCAGCGCGCTCATCAGAATAACCGCCAGCAGAAGAAGCGAGGCGGAATAGTCCGTCAGCCTCTTTTCATCTCCCGCGCCGTAATGAAAGCCCGCCAGCGTGGAGGCAGCCGTCTGCATGCCGTAGCCCGGCACATAAAATGCCTGTTCGGCGGTAATCGCAATCGAATGCGCAGCCACGGCCACCATGCCAAGCCGGGCGATCAGCGCCGTAAAAACCACCTGTCCGAACATGGAGATCATACGCTCGGCCGCCAGCGGCATGCCGATAGAAAGGCAGGCGCGCATGGCCGCACGGTCATAGACGGCCCGCGCGCTTCGGCATTCCTCAACACGCCAAGCGACAAGAAACATTCCGATACCGCCGAAGACGAAGGAAGAGGCGGTGGCGATCGCCGCGCCGGGAACGCCGAGACCCGCGCCCCAAAGCCTCAGCCCTATGCCGAAAAAGGAAATCTCTCTTGTCGGCATGATCAGAAGCGTGTTGAGCACGATGTTCATCAGGTTCATCCCCAGATGAATCCACATCGGCGTTTTGGTATCTCCCGCGGCACGCAGGACAGCGGAAAAGATGATCCCGGAAACGCGGAAGAGCATGGGCGCGCAGATGATACCGAAATACAGCGCCGCGTCCCGCCGGATCGCCGTCTCCGCCCCGAGCCAGTCCGGGAGATGGGGACTGATCGACAGCGTCAGCACCGTCATCACGACGCCGAGTATCCACACGAGCAGCTTGGCCTGCCCTGCGGCTTTTATCATCCTCTCCCGGTCTCCTGCGCCTCTGGCCTGAGAGATACAGGCCAGAATGCCGGTCGAAACCGCCCAGAGCGGCGCATTAACAAGCCAGGTGGTCGTGGCGCTCAGTCCCACGGCTGCAGAGGCGGCTGCTCCCAGCTGGCCGACCTGCGCGGTATCCACATATTGAACGACCGTCTGCAGCGCGGTCTCTGTTATGGTGGGCCAGGCCAGACGCAGAATGTGTCTCTGCATCCCCCGGTCGCGCAGCAAAAAAAGGGGGAAACGTGCCATGCATCCTCCTAAAGCGTTTTTCTACTCTTCCGGCAGGAAGTCGCGAAGCACCTCGCAGCTGCGGCGGATCGACTCGTGCGGATCCTCCCAGTAGATCGAGTCGTTGATCTCGAGATCGAGACCGTTGGCAAAGTCGTGCTTCTCCAGGATCCGCACGTACTCCTCCAGCTTCTCACGGCCGAAATCCCCGTCGCCGAGGATCAGGTGATGGCTGTCGGAATAGTGCACCCATTCCAGCTTCTCTCCAAAACGCTGGCAATAGTCCTCCAGCCGCTCCCCGGCCACCTCCATCGCGACAAGATCGACGCAGACGCGAAGCGCAGGCGAATCCACATCCCGCAGCATCCGCGACACGTCCTCGAGCGTGATGACGAGATTGCTCTCATAGGGCTGGAGCTGTTCGAGCACGAGCAGCACGCCGCGCGCCTCAGCCTCGTCAGCAAGTGCGCAGAAGCTCTCGACCGTGCGTTTCCAGCCCTCTTCGCGCGGCAGATCGCGCGGGTGGCAGCCTGTGTTCAGGAAGACGCGGTTTGTGCCGAAGCCAAGCGCGTCGTCCATGGCGGCCTTCATAAAGTCGACCGTGCGCCCTCGCAGCCGCGTGTCCGGTGCAGAATAGCTGAAGGGATAGCCAAGCGTTTCCGGCGTGTAAATGACGACCCGCATCCCCCGATCCTCGATCTGATGCCGCAGTTCTTTAACGCGGCTGCCGGCCTCGGCCGCGGAGGAGTAGTCGAGTCGGCAGTAGTGCGGCGCTCCGCCCCAGAGATCGACCCGGCGAAGACCGCAGCGCTCCATGGAATCCAGATAGTAGTCAAAGCTGTGCTGAACATACTGCACACTCATTACGGCCACGTCCTGCATGGTAATACGGCTCATAAAACCTCTCCTTCAGCTCATCGCATTGTATACTTCTTCTCCGTCAAGCAGTGTCAGCACAACGCGCAACGTGCGCGCCGCGGACGGCGGCACTGCGAAAAGATCACCCGAGAGGACCGTTATATCCGCTTTTTTTCCCGCCTCAAGCGTACCGAGCTTGTCTTCACAAAAAAGGTTGTAGGCCCCGCCGCGCGTCCATGCCGTCAGGAGTTCGGCGGCGGTAAGCGTGTTCTGTCCGTTGAAGGGCTCGCCGCCCTCCGGGAAGAAGCCGCCCACGGCGTGATAGACGGATTCCGGGATGTCATCGATCAGCAGCGGGAGATCGGTGCCGCAGCTCAGGAGAACGCCGCTGTCGGCCATCTTGCGCCGGTTCCAGTAAAAGCGGCCGCGCTCTTCGCCGATCTTTTCGCGGATCATGGCCAACTTGCTCTCCCGCTCAGCGATGGACTGGATCTGCGGATAGATCTCCGCAATCGCGCCGAGCGCTCCCATGCGCTCAAGATCCTCCGGGTCGCTGAACTCGAGATCCGTGATGCTGTGACGGTTGATCAGCCGCCCATTTTCGTCGCGGCGGCAGCACTCATAGAGATCCAGTACCTTTGCGATCGCCGCGTCTCCCTGCGCGTGGAGGGAAAAACGGAAGCCGTTCTCGTCCGCCGTACGCAGTTCCCCGGCGATAGCGTCCCAGTCGATGGAGATCGCGCAGAGGCAGTCCGTACCGCAGTATGCTTGTTTGAGAGCGCCCTCCATCTGGCTGATCGAACCGTCGGTCATGCGGTTATAGCCTGAAAAACGCAGATAGTCGCTGTGAAAGCGAGCGCTCATCTCTTTGCCGAAAGCGAGGTCGAGCGGCCTGTCGAAAGGCTGGCTCATAAAGCTGACACGCAGCGTCAGCTCGCCCTTTTTCTCCAGCTCTTCCAGCAGCGCGGGAAAGCCGTGGAAGTCGTCAAAGCCCATTTCCTTGACAGAGGTGACACCGCGGCTGTTGAGCAGGCGCATGTAGTCGCGAAACAGCGGCAGGATCCGCTCGCGGTCGCGCAGCATGGCGTCCTGCTGCGCGCTGTTTTCGGCATCCAAACCGAGCTTCTGCGCAGCATAGCCGGTAAAAAAACAATGCACGTCGAAAAAGCCGGGACAGATCGTGCCGTCGCCGCAGTCGAGAATGCGGCAGTTGTCCCTTATCAGCGCGCTCTCCGGTTCCCCGTGCCCGACGGCGAGGATATGACCGCCGCCCAGCGCAACGTAGCCGGCAAAGGGCGGCTCACCGGCTGCGGTAAAAACACAGGATGATTTCAAAATCAATTCCGCTTTCATGACGTCCTCCTTTGATGTTTGTCGTGAAAAAGTGCAAAAGCCGCACCGCTTTCTAAATAAGCGGCGCGGCTTCCGGCTTTGCATCACAAGAAGAGAGAATAGATAATGAGCTTCCGGAGCGCCTGCACACAGCGTTTCCGGATATCTGTGTTAAGCCTATCATTTTGGCCCAAAATTTTCAATAGCTTGAATGTTTTTTGTATACTTGTTTGAAATTGCTCTATCAAAACTGTCGTTCCTGCTGAAAGTGGTATAAAATTCAGGTATTTTCTCCCTTCGGACCGGGATAAAACAATCAAACGGAACGAAAAATTGTTCCATGAACTCGGTTTTTCCTCTTGACGAACAGCCCGATCCTTTTTATAATAGGGCAAAAGTGGTACAATAAACACAGTTACTTATCTGTCAAGGAGGCGGTTGCAATGAAGGCTGCCATGATCGGAGACAACTGCATCGACGTCTATCGTTTCATCGACGG
>ONVI01000075.1 GCA_900321275.1 uncultured Eubacteriales bacterium
CAAAGCGGACGCGCCCGTGGCCTATTCGGACGTCCATCTCGGAAAGCTCGCGCAGAACGCCCGCTACGGCTGTTACGGGGCCGTCCACGTCGCCCTGATCGAGGCCGCGGCGATCACGGAGGACGGGAACCTGATCCCGACGACCGCCGTCGGCTGCGCGCAGACCTTTATCGATCTGGCCGATCGGGTGATCGTGGAGCTGAATCTGGCGCAGCCCGCGGAGCTGGAGGGCCTCCACGATATCTACGCCCCGCAGGATCCCCCGCACAGGGACCCGATCCCCCTGACCCGGGTCGGCCAGCGGATCGGGCGGCCGTGGCTGCGCTGCCCGGTCGGGAAGGTGGCCGCCGTCGTCATCAGCCGCGCGGAGGAAAAGCCGCGCGCCCTTGCGCGGGAAGACGCGGTGAGCCGCGGGATCGCGGCGAACCTCGTGGCCTTCCTGGAGGGGGAGAAGGCGGCGGGACGCCTGACCGCAGGGGACGTGCCGCTGCAGTCCGGCGTCGGCTCCGTGGCCAACGCGGTGCTTCTGGGGCTGAAAAACACGGAGTTTTCCCATCTGACCTTCTACTCGGAAGTGATGCAGGACGGGATTCTGGATCTGATCGACGCGGGCAAGGCCGACATGGCTTCCGCGACCTCCCTCTCCCTGTCAAAGGAGGGGATGACGCGCCTGCTCGGAGAGCTCGAGCGGTATCGGGACAAGATCGTCCTGCGCGATTCCGAGATCTCCAACAACGCCGAGGTCATCCGCAGGCTCGGCGTGATCGCGATGAACACCGCGCTGGAGGCGGACATCTACGGGAACGTCAACTCCTCCCAGGTGAACGGGACCGATATGTATAACGGCATCGGCGGCTCCGGGGACTATGCGCGCAGCGCCTCGGTCTCCCTTTTCATGACCGGCTCGGTTGCGAAGGACGGCAGGATCTCCTGCATCGTCCCGATGGTCAGCCACGTGGACCACACCGAGCACGACGTGGACGTGCTGGTGACGGAGCAGGGCTACGCCGATCTCAGGGGGCTCTGCCCCAAGGAGCGCGCGCGGCGCATCATCGAAAACTGCGCCCATCCGGATTACCGTCCGCAGCTCCGGGCGTATTTCGAAGCGGCCTGCGCCGCCACGAACGGCGCGCAGACCCCGCATCTGCTCGACCGCTGCTTCTCCTTCCACCGGCGCCTGCGGGAGACGGGAAGTATGCGGGAACAGGAAGAGAAAGAGAGGTAAGGGACGTGCTGGCTGCTGCAAGTTATATGGAGATGCTCATGGTCATCTGCTTCGGCATTTCCTGGCCGATCAACATTGTGAAAGCGTGGAAGGCCAGGAGCACGAAGGGGATCAGCCTGCTGTTCTATTCCTTCATCCTTCTCGGCTATCTCTGCGCGCTCGCCGGCAAGTGCCTGCTGATCGCGTACCACGCGCCCGCCCCGTGGTACGAGACGGTCCGCTGGTACGTGATGTTCTTCTACGTGATCAATACGCTGATGGTCGCGGGCGGGATTGCGATCTACTTCCGGAACCGGTCGCTCGAAGCGGGGGAGCGGGCGCGCGCTGCGGCGTCCCGGCGCTGACGATCCGAACGGCGCGCGGCCGCCGCGCCGACGGAGAAAAAGGAACAACGCCCTTGAAAACGCTTGGTTTTCAAGGGCGTTGTCTTGATCTGACGGCCGTTATCGGGCCTTTCGCCGCCTGGATTCCCCCAGCATGGCGCCGCCGATGATCAGGACCGCGCCGACGATCTGAACGGGCGACAGGCTCTCATGGAGGAAAAACGCGGAGAAAAGGAGCGCGGAAACCGGGTCTGCGTAGCTCATTATCGCAGCGGACTGCCCGGACAGCTTCTGCAGGCCGGAGAAGTAGAGGAGATAGGCGAGGCCGGTGTTCACAGCGCCGATCAGGGCAAGCCAGGGCAGGTCGGAGGGGAGCGGGCGGGGCAGGCCGGCGGTCGCAAGACAGTAGACGAGGACGACGGCAAAGGCGACGTCCAGCTCGATCGCGGCGGTCTGAAGGCCCTCCGTGCGGGTGATCCGCTTGTTGAAAACGATCAGCGCGGCGTAAAACAGCGCGGAGGCGACGGCGGCAGCAAGGCCGGCGGCGTTCCTTCCGGCCGCGAGGACGCTGCCGCTGATGCAGACAAGGCCGACCGCGACCAGGACCGCGGCGGCGATCCGCGCAGGCGTGAGCGTCTCGCGAAAGAGGAGCGGGGAAAACAGCAGGACGAGGATCGGGCCGATGTAGTAGATCAGCGTCGCGAGGCTGACGTTCAGCAGACGGTAGGCCCCGAACAGGGCGACCCAGTTCAGCCCCAGCGCGATCCCGCCCAGAAGGAGCATCGGGAGCTCCGGGCGGATGGCCGTACGGTCGAAGCCGCCGCGCAGCAGGACGACCGCCGTGAGCAGCGCGCCGCCGATCAGGGTGCGCAGGAGAACGATCTGGCTGCTCTGAACAGAGATATGGGCGACAAGAAGCCCGTTGGTGCCGAAGATCAGCATGGACAGGAGATAGACGCCGTAAGGCAGGCTCCTGCGGTCGGTTTTCATGCGCTGCACCTCCTCGCCGGTTTGCAGGTCTGCCCCGATTCTACCATGCGCCGCGCATTGTGACAAGGAAATTCCGGGAAAGCCCGCCGCGCTTATCCCATCCGGTAAGTGACCGTCACGTTTGCCCGGATCTCGCTCTCGCCCGGCTGAAGGATCGGGCCGGCGGCGTCCGCGGATTCCTGCTTGGCAAGGGATACCTCCGTGTTCCGACCGTAGCGGGCGGAGCTGTCCTGCCAGCCCTCAACGATGCTGACCGCCCCGCCCAGCTTTTTCCCCGCGGCTTCAGCGAGGACTTCCGCCTTCTCCCTCGAGGCCGCGACTGCCTGCGCGAGCGCCTGGCGATAGGCCTCGTCATAGTCGCTGCAGAGGAACCTCACAGTATCGACATCGTTGATCCCGGCAGCCACGCAGGCGGAAAGAAGAGCGCCTAAATCCTCAATGTCCTGATCCTGTACCGTCATCGTCGTGGTCACCTGATAGCCGATGATTCGCTGGTCTCCGTAGTCCGACCAGTCATATCGCGGGTACATGCTGTAACCTGTGGTGCGGATGCTCTTCTCTTCGGTTCCGCGCTCGGTCAGCACGGCAATCACATTTTTCACAGCCTCACTGTTTTTGCTCTGGGCCAGCTCCGCGGTCTTCTCCTGCGTCGTCACCCCGAAGGAGACCGTCGCTTTATCCGGCACCAGACGGACTGTGTCGGACGCGGAAACCGTGACCGTCTCCTCTGTCTCCGGCGCGTCTGCCGCTTCGGCGGTAAAAGCCCCGTCAGACGCCGTACCGCAGACGGTCAGCCCGAGCATGAGCGCAAGCCCAAGCGCGGCGGAGACCGTGATCGTAATGATTCGTTTCATGGGGATTCCTCCTGTTTTTTGAAAATTTCTGTAACGCGGCAAGCGGTTATCCCTTTTTCGTGGGGATAAGGAGCCTGCCTGCGGTGCTGAATCGTTAGACGGTGTGCGCGCAGAAAGGTTTCCGCCGGGAGGGGCATGACGGTCATTTTTTTCCGGACAGACGCGGGAGCCTGAACGCAGACAGACCTTGCCATTCCCCCCGATTTGCCGGGGTGATGATTCCATGATCCTCAGAAAAAGGAAAAAAAGAAGCAGCCGCCTTTGCCCTGACAGACAAAAGCGGCTGCTTTGATGCCGAAGTACGCCCAAAAGGTACACGCCGTTTATCCGCTTATACGGGAGCTGTCAAGCAAATCATCTGCTGTCAGCTCAATAATCCGTTTCAACAAGATACCAGTTTTCTTTTAGCCTTTCAATTTTTCTGATTGGATGCCCGGACTCGTTTGCCCGTATCAGTTCTTCTCCCCCGGAGGAATAAATCAATTCGACAGAGCCGGACGACAGGCCTCTGAATACCCAAAACCCGATAACCTGTCCATATACATCATTCTGATAAACGAACACCTCGCCATCGGACGACAATCTTCGGTAACCCGCAGGCAAATCGACATTTCCGATGGTGTCCTTCGGCTGCAGCCGATCGGTTTTGATCATCTCGATAATTTCAAGCCTGTCAGCTTCATATAGGGCGAGTTCAGCTTTTGCTTTTGCGTCTCTGAACGGGAAAAATACGAGGAGAAGGACCAGCAAAACCAGGACTGCAATGCTGAAAAAGCTGACGTATTCTTTTCGTTTTCCGATCCGCTTGATGCTTATTACCAGCAACGCGATGAAACAGACCGGAAGAATAATATAAATCGGTAAAACGAGAAAAGACAAACGATGGAAAATCAGGTCGTTATACCATGCTGTGACAAAAGATACGAGCAGCAAAAGGATCGACATGATCAGCAAACGGTGTTTCTTCATATGCTTCTCCTCAGTTCAAATTACGATATCTTCGGGAGACAAAAGAGCTTCCTTTGATGTCTAATCTTTTCGCTTTAGATGCCATGTCATTGCCGTATTATTTTCCGGAAAGCACGTTCGCGAGGAAGGCCAAACGATCAAACGTGCCAGCATTAAATCGCGTCCGCTTTTGTCCTGTGGACCGTCCCGAACGGATGATGAGGCGGGGCGTAGATCGAATACAGCTTGAGGGGGCAATTTCCCGTGTTGACGAGGTTGTGCCAGGTCCCCGCAGGGATGATGACGGCAGATTGACGGTCGATCCGCTGCCGACGGTTCAACTCGGAACAACTGCAGCCTGTCAGGGCTATGCCGCAGCCGCTTTCCACGCGGATAGCCCTCCTTTCAAAAATCGTTATGCTTAAATAGGAGATAATACCAGAAACCAATAAACACAGCAATCAGAAAACTGATCATAGCTTGCTCCTATATAATGCTGTCAGGGCGATTTCTCCCCGACGATTGATCGCAATGCCGCGCCAACACTCGGGGCGCGGGTTTTCCAAATCCTGGGGCGCATCTAAGATTTTTCCAAGAGCCGATCTTGGAAACCGTTGGGATACGCCCTGTCTTTTGCCTCAATTCCGGGCAGTTTGTCGGTACAGATTTTGGAGCGGTTCCGACCCAACGCGCATAAAAGCCTTAGCCAATCAGGTGAATATCTCCGATGATGGGGAGCGGCTCGTCGCTCAGCTTGGCGGCGCGCACGATGCCCATGATGAAGAACACCAACACCGCAATGTCGATGATCTCGCCGATCACAGCAAATAGGCCGCCCAGGCGGATGAGAATGGTGCCAACCGTCTCGATGATGTTGATCACCAGCGCCTGATTGAGATGGTGGCGGACCAGCTTGTCGTCCTTCTCGCTCATAAAGAAAGCGACGAGCCAGCCGATCCAGGTGATGTAGCTGATGATGGAAAACAATTTCGTGTTCTTGTTCATGGGGATGTCTCCTTTATCCTGTTTTGCTTTTCCGCGAGCCGGACGACCCGCGGGCGGTTATAGCGCTGCATGGTGACGAACATCAGATCAAGCAGCGCGCTGAGAACGGATGTGATCAGGAATACCCCAAAGCTGCCGAACCAGCGGACGGCAAGCAGCGGAAGGAAAGACAGCAGGGCAATCGTCTCATGCACCAGCTCTGCCTGGCACATGGCCTGCGCGATCTCATCCCAGCTATGCTTGCGCGGATCAAAGAGATCGCCTTCGTAGGCAGGCATTTTCCCTTTCCAGTTTTTGACCCGCAGCGTCTCGTACAGCTTTGGCTCAAAGGCCTTTTGCCGGTACCACGGCTTATGATAGTCCGCGCGGTTATTCATGCAGAGGTTATATGCGAGCCCCACCAGTATCCGCATGACCAGGTGATAGCTGATCGTCCCAAAGGAGATCGCCAGCGAGTACCACAGCCCGGTGTGCAGGCGGCGGTACAAGAGAAAAAACAGGATCGTGAGCACGACGCTGCCCAGCGCCGCGCCTTTTAATTTCCTCGGCATAGTCACAGCCCTTTCGCCCAGTCAGACACTTCTGCGCCGCTGTGTACGAGCTTCGCGTCTATAAGCGATCCGCCGGAGATAAAGGGACGGAGCTTCTCGGCGGTCTTGCCGATGCCGCTGCCGCCGGAGGTGGCAAAAGCCGCGACCTTTTTGCCCGACCAATCGCAGCCCTTGCAGAAGCTGCTGACGACCAGCGGCGCACAGCCGTACCAGATCGGGAAGCCGATCAGCACGGTATCGTAATCGGCAAAGTTGTCGATCCTCCCGACTACCGGCACGTCCTTCTTGGCGAAGAACTCCCGGTTGCAGCGGGCCAGCGGATTGGTATAGCGCAGATCTGCCGCCGTGTAGGGCTTCTCCGGCGTGATCTCATAGAGATCGGCACCCAGCGCCGCGGCCGCGTCCTTCGCCACCCGCGCCGTCGTCCCGCTCTCCGCGCTGAAATAAACAATCAATGTTTTCATCATGGGTC
>ONVI01000013.1 GCA_900321275.1 uncultured Eubacteriales bacterium
GCTGGAGATCGGCAGAAATTCGGCGATTCCCTGTATAACGCCCAGAAGCACCGCATTCCATATCGACATTGCCGAACGCCTCCCATAATTATTGTAAACTGTATATTACCACAAGTTTTTGATAAAAACAAGGCTTTCCCAAAGGAAGACCGCGGCGAGAGGATTGACACGCCGCCTCTTGTCATGAAGGAGAAGCTGTCATACGCGCAAAAGGGCGCCGTCCCTGCGATTTGAGAAACGGCGCCGCATGTATTCGATTTTTCGTTACAGATCGGGCGCATGATAGAACGAGACGCCTTTTTTGCCCCTGCGCTTGGTTTCGTAGAGCGCCGCGTCCGCGTGCTCAAAAAGCTGCTGCGTCGTCGCGGCTTCTTCGCCGAAGGCGACGCCCGCGCTGACGGAACACCTTGCCTGCGATCAGCTCCTGATGCGCCCTGCCGGAATGCAGCATGATCGTCACAAACTCATCGCCCCCGATCCGGCAGACGCAGTCGTTGTTGCGAAAATGCCTGCTGACGACCGCGGCGACCTTGCACAGGATCCTGTCTCCCGTCTCGTGCCCATAGGTGTCATTGACATCTTTGAAGCGGTCGAGGTCCAGCAGGACAAGGCTGGTCGTTCTGAGGTCGACGCCCGACAGCAGCACGTCATAGCCCGTGCGGTTATAGACCTTCGTCAGCTCGTCGTGGCTGGCCTTATAGCTGAGACTTGCGACGCTGCTCTTGTAGACCTCAAACATGCGGTTGTAGGCCTGGGCAAGGTAGCGGAATTCGTTCGCGCCGGTGACCGGGATGGGGCTGTCCTCCCGAATTTTGTCCACGGCCCTTAATATCGGGGAAACGCCGAGGCGCACCGTCGCCCAGGTCATCAAAATGATTGCGATGGCCTGCATGATCGTCACGGTGCGCACGCCCCGCAGGTCCCTTCGCATATCCGCCGTGGATTTAAGCTGCACGCTGCGCGTTCTCTCCTCCAGTTTTGAAAGACTCTGCCTCATGTCGGCGCGAATTCTGTCCAGCCTGCGGTAATAATCCTCATCCGAGACCATGTGCTGCGCCGCGGCTTTCTTCTCCCAGGCGGACAGGTGCGCATGCTCGGGCCGCAGCTCAATATCCCGGAGCGGCTCCGGCGTCGGGGAATAGCCCGTGGCCTCGATGACAAGCTTCATCGCATAATAATCTGTCTCCGCAAGCTCCTGCGACGCTTCCATCGCCTTGCGCAGCTTTTCCACCGCTGCCTTTTCCTCATCATAGACCGACATCTTTTCAATCGCGTCCTCGCGGCGGCGGGCCTCAAAAGCCTCGTCAAAATAATTATGGAGGTACACGCTGTTACCGTCGAGAGTATAGCGCTGAACCATTTCGACCAGATAATCGGCGGCGTCCATCATCTCGGCGGCGGCCTTATGCATCTCAATATACTGATCCGTCGCCTCCGTCACGTCCAGAAAGGTCTCGGTCAGCCGAAAGGTCGAATAGATCAGAAACCAGGATACGATCAGGGCGACAACGATGAGGACGGAATGAATAAACCGCAGGGAAATCCCCTCGGCCCTGAGCTGCTCCTTGAACGACACGGTCATCACCTGCGCTTTTCTGATGGTTAGTTAATTATTATAAATGAAAGCACATCACATCGCAAGGATTATTTTTCCCCGGCGCGTTCATGCAGATAACAAAGCGCATCCGAAAGAGAGCCCACGCAGTCGATGAGTCCCTCTCCCACGGCCTCCTGCCCGGTGAGGATGCTGCCCACGTCGTTTGCAAGCTGGGTGGTATCCGACATAAGGCTTGTAAAGCGCGCTTCCGTGATGCGGGAGTGCGCCGTCACGAAGGCGGTGATCCGGGCCTGCATCCGCGCCAGATAGTCATAGGTCTGCGCCGCGCCGATCACCACGCCCGTGATGCGTACGGGATGCACCGTCATGGAAGCCGTTGGCGCGATGAAGCTCCTGTCCGCCGAGACGGCGAGCGGAACCCCGATACTGTGTCCGCCGCCCAGGACAAGCGAGGCGGTGGGCTTGCGCATGCCCGCAATCATCTCCGCGATGGCAAGCCCGGCCTCGACGTCGCCGCCTGCCGTATTGAGCAGGATCAACAGCCCGGTGATCTCCGGCGTTTCCTCGATGGCCGCGATGCTGGGCAGGATGTGCTCGTATTTTGTGGTCTTTACGTCGTCCGGGAGAATCTGGTGTCCCTCAATCTGGCCGATCATGCTCAGGCAGTGGATGCTCCCCTTCCGCGCCTGTCCCAGCTCCGTAAGCTCTTCCATACCATCACCTCACGCTTATTCTTGACGAAAGGTGGAAGAAATAACCGGAAGAAAGCAGGATGTCATCCTGAGCGAAGCGAAGGATCTTCCCCACAGGCTTTCAAGCCTCCGAAAGGAAGATCCTTCGCCTCTTTGTTTCTCAGAATGACACGGGAATCTGTTGATTCATTTGTCGTTGTACACCGCGAGCATGCCCTTGTAGGTCATGTAGCAGTCGAGCTTCGCGACCAGCTCAAAGGGAGCGTGCATGCTCAGAACGGGCACGCCCGCGTCGATGGTGTCGATGTTGCGGTTGGCCATATATTTGGCGATGGTGCCGCCGCCGCCCTGGTCGACCTTGCCCATCTCGGAAAGCTGCCAGACGACCCCGGCTTTGTCGAAAACGCGGCGCAGATAGGCCACCACCTCGGCCGAGGCGTCGCTGGTACCGGATTTGCCGCGTGCGCCGGTGAATTTGCAGATCCCCATGCCGTAGTTGAAGCGGGCGTCGTTGCTCTTCTCCGAGACCTCCGGATAGAGCGGATCGAAGGCCGCGGTCACATCGGCGGAGAGGCAGAAGCTCTTCTCATAGCAGCGGCGCAGCTCCACATTCTGGGCAGCGCACAGATCCTCCATGAAGGTATCGAAGGCGCTGCTCTGCATACCGCTCACACCGTCTGAGCCGGTTTCCTCCTTGTCGGCGAGGATGCAGACACAGGTGCGGGCGGGATTTTCCACATCGAGGATGGCCCTGAGCTCGGCATAGGCGCAGACCCTGTCGTCGTGGCCATAGCCGCCGATCATGCTGCGGTCAAGGCCGATCTCGCACACGTCGAAGGCGGGGACCGCCGTGAGCTCGGCTGAGAGGAAATCCTCCTCCGTGATACCGTACATATCGTTCAGCACACTCAGCACCGCGAGCTTGACACGGTCCTTGCCCTCGTCGGCATAGGGGACAGAGCCTATGAGGATATTCAGCGCCTCGGCGGTGATGCCCTCGGACATTGTCTTCTTCAACTGATCCTTGGCAAGATGAATCAGCAGGTCGGTGATGACAAAGCGGGGCTCGCCCGGCTCGCGCCCGATGCAGACATCCACGGTCTCGCCGTTCTTGAGCGCGACGACGCCATGCAGCTCCAGCGGGATGGTGACCCACTGGTATTTCTTGATCCCGCCGTAGTAGTGGGTACGGAAATAGCAGAGCTCATCCGTCTCATACATCGGGGTCTGTTTGAGATCAAGGCGCGGGGCATCCACATGCGCGCCTGCGATCACCGCGCCCTCAGACAGGCTCTTCTGTCCGATTACGGCCAGCATCAGCGCCTTGCCGCGGTTGTTGGAATAGAGCTTCATGCCGGGTTCAAGCTTCATGCCGGGCTGATACTCGGCAAAGCCGCAGGCCTTTGCGAGCTTGACGGCGTTGACGACAGCCTCCCGCTCGGTGCGGGAATCGTTCAGGAAAGCCATATAGCCGCGGCAGTAGTTTTCCGCCGTGACATGCTCGTCCGTTCTGATGAGGTCATAGCCGTTCTTCTTTTCATAGAAAAGCTGTTTTCTCAGATCATCCATTTTCCGTTATCTCCTTAAAAAGTTCCCGACAGTCCGCCTCAAATTCGGCAATGTCGGCATGATTGTGCAAAAGATGGGTGCAGTTGGTTTCATAGTAGCTGTTTGGCTTCTGCGCGTTGATGCGGGTCTCGGCCGCCTCTCTCGAGATGTCGTCTCTCGCCATGATGCGCGTGATGCGGGTTTCTCTCCCGGCGAGGACGCCGACCACGGCCTTGCAGCGTTCGGACATCCCGGAAGCGATCAGCTCCACCGCGTCGATAGCGGCAAGCCGCCCGCCCTGCATGGCATAGTCCCGAAGCCTCTGTTCCACGGTCTGTATGACTGCGCACCATGCGATTTGATTGAGCTTTTCCAGTTCTTTCGGGTCGGCAAAGACGATCCTTCCCAACGTTTTCCGATCGACCTTCCCATCCCGAACCGCGCCGGGGAAAGCGGCACCCAGATTGCGGATGAGCTCATCGTCGCTCTCCAGCAGTTCGTGATAGATCGCGTCGCAGTCCAGTACCAGCGCGCCGTGCTTTTCCAATTCCTTAAGCGCTGTGGTCTTGCCGCAGCCGGAGCCGCCGGTGACGCCGATAACCGTAAGTTCCTCCGCGAGGGCCTCACGGATCGCCTCCTCGGGCAGCGCGCCCCGGCGCAGGATCTTATAGGGGGCCGCGCTCATGTCAAGAAGCGTCGATTCCTTTCCGATGCCGCAGGGGCCGCCGTCGATCACCGCGTCGATTTTGCCGTCGAAATACGATAAAACCTGCTCCGCTGTTTTTGGGCTTGCCTCTCCGGAGGGATTGGCTGACGGCGCCGCCAGCGGAAGGCCGCACTGGCGCAGCAGTTCGAGCGTCATGGGATGATCCGGGCAGCGAAGCCCCACCGTCGTCCCGCCCGCGAGGACAATGGAAGGGATGAAATCCTTCGCCTTCAGTACGATGGTCAGCGGGCCGGGCCAGAAGCGCTTCGCCAGCGCGTGCGCCTGTACGGGCACATCCTCACAACAGAGCTCCATCGCCGTCTCATCCGGCACCATGAGGGACAGGGGCTTGACCGCCGGTCTCCCCTTCACCTCGTAGATTTCCGTGACGGCTTTCTCGTCAAGGCCGTTTCCGGCAAGCCCGTAGACGGTTTCGGTCGGCACAGCGACAAGACCGCCGCTTCGGATAATCGAGGCGGCTTCCCCGATGTTTTCCGTAATTCGTTTTGTCTTCATTTACGCCTCCGTCTGCGCCTGCAGGAGCGCGGCCTGGTCGGCGGTAACAAGGCAGTCGATCAGCTCGTCCAGGTTTCCGTTCATGATCGGCTGTAGATTAAAGTTCTTGACGTCTCCGCTGAGGCGGTGGTCAGTCACGCGGTTCTGCGGGAAATTATAGGTGCGGATACGCTCGCTCCTGTCGCCGGAGCCGATCTGACTGCGGCGCTCGCTGGCGACGGCAGCGTTCTGCTTTGCCTGCTCGGCATCGGCGAGCTTGGCGCGCAGGATCTGCATGGCGCGATCCTTGTTTTTGTACTGGCTGCGCTCATCCTGGCACTCAACCACCGTGCCGGTCGGCAGGTGCGTGATGCGGATGGCGCTCTCCGTCTTGTTGACGTGCTGCCCGCCCGCGCCGGAGGAGCGATACGTGTCGATCTTCAGATCGCCGGGGTCGAGGTGGAAGTCGATCTCCTCCACCTCCGGCAACACGGCGACGGTCGCGGCCGAGGTGTGGATGCGTCCGCCGGATTCCGTGACCGGGACACGCTGGACACGGTGACCCCCCGCCTCAAATTTGAGCCGGGAATACGCCCCGGCGCCTTCCACGACAAAACTGATCTCCTTGATGCCGCCGAGCTCGGTCTCGCTGATATTGGCGATCTCGATCCTCCAGCCCTTCGATTCCGCGTACATGGAGTACATGCGGAAGAGGTCGGAGGCAAAGAGCATCCCCTCTTCCCCGCCGACGCCGCCGCGGATCTCCATGATGACGTTTTTTCCGTCGTTGGGGTCCTTCGGGAGAAGCAATATCCTGATCTCCTGCTCCAGCCTCTCCTTATCCGCCTTGGCCGACGCGTATTCCTCCTGCGCAAGCTCCTTCATCTCCGTATCGGACATGAGAAGCAGCGCCTCCTCCATGGCGGTGCAGGCTTTCCGATAGTCCCGATAGGCGGTAACCAGCGGCTCCAGTTCCCGCGACTCGCGATCCAGCCGTGCGTAAACGGCGGGGTCGGCATAGGTGGACGGCTCCTCCATACGGGCGCAGATGAGCTCATATTTGTTTTCAAGCTGTTTCAGTTTGTCAAACATGGCGTACTCCAGAAAAACAATATCAGTGAATTATAGCACGGTCAAAATGGAAAGTAAACATGAAAAAGGAGCTGTCTCAAAATGCATGGTTATGCATTTTGAGACAGCCTGCTTCAATCTGTATCAGCTTCCCAGATACGCCTTTCTGACCTCCTCGTTGACCAGCAGCTCCCTGCCGGTGCCGGTGAGGCCGATACGCCCGGTTTCGAGGACGTAGGCATAGTCCGCGATTTTGAGTGCCATGTTGGCGTTCTGCTCGATCAGGAGGACGCCCTGGGCGTTGATTTCCCGGATGATATCGAAGATGCCCTTTACCACCAGCGGGGCCAGACCCAGCGAGGGTTCATCCATCATGATGAGCTTCGGCTTGCTCATGAGCGCCCGCGCCACGGCCAGCATCTGCTGCTCACCGCCGGAGAGGGTGCCGGCCAGCTGCCAGTCGCGTTCCTTCAGGCGCGGGAACAGTTCATACACCCATTCGAGATCCTTCTCGATCTGCTCCTTGTCGTTTCGCAGATACGCGCCGATTTTCAGATTCTCGCGCACCGTGAGGTTTGTGAACACGCGCCGTCCCTCCGGGACCTGGGCGATGCCCTTTTCAAGGATCTTATAAATCGGCATGCCGAG
The DNA here is from genome assembly GCA_900321275.1 of uncultured Eubacteriales bacterium. Classification (GTDB taxonomy): domain Bacteria; phylum Bacillota; class Clostridia; order Oscillospirales; family Oscillospiraceae; genus Limivicinus. Next base: position 6,719 of record ONVI01000013.1, read on the forward strand.
CAGCTCTTCCCCATCATAGATGATGGAACCGCTGTCTGCCTTGACGAGGCCGGAGATGGTGCGCAGCGTGGTGGATTTGCCCGCCCCGTTTGCGCCGATCAGCGTCACGATCTTGCCGTCGGGCACCTCGAGACTGATGCCTCTCAGGGCGCGGATGCCGCCATAGGACACATGCAGGTTTTCAATTTTCAGCATCGTCTACCACCCCCAGATAGGCGTCGATCACCTTTTCGTTCTTCTGAATCTCCTCCGGCGTGCCCTGCGCGATCAGACGCCCGAAGTCAAGGACGTAAATGCGATCGGAGATATCCATAACCAGATCCATATGATGCTCGATAAGCAGGATCGTCACGTCGAAATCCTTGCGGATCTGCCCGATAAAATGAGTCAGATCCTGGGTCTCCTGCGGGTTCATGCCCGCAGCGGGCTCGTCGAGAAGCAAGAGCTTCGGCTTTGTCGCGAGGGCGCGGGCAATCTCCAGGCGGCGCTGCTTGCCGTAGGGCAGAGAGGTCGCAAGCTCATCCTTGACATCGGCAAGGCCGACGATCTCCAAAAGCTCCATGACCTCCCGGCGCTGCTGCTCCTCCTCGGCACGGTTGAGACGGAAGGCCGCAGTGAAGAGATTGCTGGTGCGCTTCATGTGCTTGGCAACCAGGATGTTGTCAAACACCGTCATGCTTTTCCACAGGCGGATATTCTGGAAGGTGCGCGCCATGCCCAGCCTGGTGAGCTCATCGGGCGTGGGCTCCTTCACCTCGCCGAACATTCCGGCATCCTCGCCCAGATAGTTCTTTTTCATTTTCCCGCGGGGGTAGTTTTCGACAACGCATTCCCCGTCGAAACGCACGAGGCCGTTTGTCGGCGCGTAGACGCCGGTGATGACGTTAAAAGCCGTGGTCTTGCCCGCGCCGTTGGGGCCGATGATCGCGACGATCTCCCCTTCGCGGACTTCCAGGCTCAGATTGTTGACAGCCACGACGCCGCCGAACTGCATGGTGACATGCTCCACCTGCAGAATGGTTTTCTTCTCGCTCATGACTGCGCCTCCTTTGCCGGGGCCTTCTTCTTTTTCTTAAACAGGTCGGGCAGCTCCTTTTCGCCCATAATACCCTCGCGGAAGAAGAGAACCACGATCATGATGATGACGGAGAACACGACAAGGCGGAAGCCGTTGCGGAAGATGTTCGGCGCTTCGATGCCGAGGAATTTGCCGGAATCCAGGCCGCGCAGCCACCATTCGGACGCCGCCACAAACAGCATCGAGCCGATGACCGAGCCGGTGATGGAGCCGATGCCGCCCAGTACGACCATGAGCAGGATCTCATAGGTCATGGCGGATTTGAAGTTGTTGGCCTGCGCGATGGACAGCACCATCGCAAGCGTCGCGCCCGCGATGCCTGCGAAGAAGGAGCTGGTCACAAAGGAGATCATCTTGTGTTTGGCAAGATTGATGCCCATGGCCTCTGCCGCGATCTCATCGTCGCGGATGGCTTTAAAGGCGCGGCCGTAGGTGGAGTTGACAATCAGGACGATGAGCGTAATACACACCGTCGCGATCAATACCGGGACAAAGGTTGACAGGCTCAGCTTCAAGTCCCCGATTTCCAATTTAAACTTGCTGGCGCGGGCGAAGTTTTTCAGGAGGTTCGAACCGTTGGTGACGGGGCCGAGCTTGCTCCACTGGAAAACCGCGCGGATGATCTCGGCAAAGCCGAGGGTCGCAATGGCGAGATAGTCGGATTTGAGGCGCAGCACCGGCAGGCCGATCAGCCACGCCATGAACGCCGCAACGAGACCCGCCAGCACCAGCGCGATGAACACGCCCAGCGCCGTACCGAAGCCGCCCATATGTCTGGAAAGCACCTCCGGTATGGAGAAGCGGATCGCTGCGTCGAAGTACTGGTAGACCGAGTCGCGGTATTTGTCGGGGATCGTAAAGATGGCGTATGTATAAGCGCCGAGAAGCATGAAGCCCGCATGGCCCAGGGAGAAAAGGCCGGTGTAGCCGTTGAGCAGGTTCATGGATACGGCGGCCAGCGCGTAAACGGAGCCTTTCTGCAGTACGATCAGCAGCATACCGAGGCTGTCGGTGGGCTTGATCATCTGGTCGAGAGCGAAAACCACCGCGAGAAAGGCGAGTACCGATATAAAAGCGATCCAGGCGCCCTTTTTGTTTCTTGTTTCGGTCATGTCTTTCCCCCCTCTCAGACCTTGTCGGTGCTCTTCTCACCGAAGAGACCCGTGGGTTTGAAGACCAGAATGATAATCAGCAGCACAAAGGTGAAGGCGTCCGAAAAGGTCGCCAGACCGATCTGCTCGTCGATGACGCCGTTGACGATGAGAATGGTGTCGAGACCCTTGATGATGCTCTCGGCAATACCGATGATGAACGCGCCGATAACCGCGCCGGGAATCGAACCGATACCGCCGAACACCGCCGCGACAAAGGCCTTCAGACCGGGCATGGCGCCGGAGGTGGGCACCACGCCGGGGTAGTTCGTAAAGAACAGAATTGAACCGACGGCGGCAAGGAAGGTGCCGATGATAAAGGTGGCGGAGATGACGCGGTTGATCTGAATGCCCATGAGCTGCGAGGTTTCAAAGTCACGGGAAACAGCGCGCATTGCCATGCCGATCTTGGTGTGATTGATAAGCTGCACAAGCAGAAAAACCAGAATGATCGTCAAAAAGGGCGTAATAACCGTGACCCTTGAGGTCTCCATCCCGAAAATGCTGATCCGGTCGGAGATCCAGGGGATCGCGGGATAGTTTTTGTTCAGGCCGCCGGTGATGTAGAGCGCGAGATTCTGGAGCAGATAACTCACGCCAATGGCGGAGATCATGACGGACATGCGCGGCGCGGTGCGCAGCGGCTTGTAGGCAACGCGCTCAATCGTAAAGCCGAGCAGAACCGTCAGGATGATGACGAGAGGAATCGCGAGATAAAGCGGCAGGGATGCCGCGAGATAGACCATCATAAGGCCCGCCACCATAAACACATCGCCGTGGGCGAAGTTGATGAGACGGAGAATGCCGTATACCATGGTATAGCCGATGGCGATCAGCGCGTACTGGCCGCCTACCGAGATACCGGAAATGATATAGGGCAGGGTTGTTTTCAGAACATCCATAAACAGCTTTCCTTCCTGCGGGAAATATCCGGAGATATACGCATTGCTGGCGGGAGCTGTGGCTCCCGCCAGCAAAGAATTTGTCTTATTCGGAAACTCAGCCGACGGTAGCCACGGAGACGAAGTCCCAAACGCCAAGCTCGGTGTTGCACTGCTTGACGAAGGCGCTGTCGCGCAGAGCGTCGCCGATGTCGTCAAAGGCGATGGCGCCGGTCACGCCCTCATACTTGACGGAGGGCAGAACCTCAAGCACGTCGGCGGGATCGGTGGAGCCCGCGGCCTTCAGAGCCTCGAGGGCGACATAGTAGGCGTCGTAGCCCATGACGGTGACGGCAGCCAGCTCGTCATTGCCGCCGTTGTTGGCAAGGGCGGTGGGATTGCTGTTCATCCAGCTCTTGATGCCCTGGTCGAAGTCGGGATCAGCGCCTTCCTGATAGAAGGTGGTCACGCAGATCTTGACACCGGTGCCCTTGGCGGCCTGGAGAATGACGTTGGAGTCCCAGGTGTCGCCGGCAAGGATGGGCATGCCCAGCGCCTGGGTGTCAGCCTTGGCAATGATCTGGGCGGCAGCCTCGGTGGAGACGGGGGAGAAGAACACGTCGCAACCCTGGTTCTGGGCGTTGGTGATGTAGGTGGAGTAGTCGGAGGTGCCTTCCGGGAACTGCTCGTACACGCAGTTGTCCTTGCCAAAGGCGTCGATGAAGTAGTTGCAGAGACCGCCGGAGTAGTCGTCGCCCTGCTTGGCCAGGCAGTAGGCCTTGGAGGCGCCCAGCTCACTCTTGGCGAAGTTTGCCAGAACGGTGCCCTGGAAGGGATCGAGGAAGCAGATGCGGAAGTACACGTCGCAGCCCGCGGTCACCTGGGGGTTGGTGCAGGTAACGCCGATGGCGGGTACGCCGGCCGCGTCAAAGGTATCGCTGGCGGCGATGGACACGCCGGAGCCGTAGGAGCCGAGAACCACGGAGACACCGCTGGAGATCAGGGTCTGGGCGGCCGTGGGGGCCTTGTCGTTGGAAGAGGCGTTGTCGGCGTAGACAAGCTCCACATCATAGGTGGTGCCGTCGATCTCGACGGTCGGGGTGAGGCTGTTGGCGTACTGCATGCCCAGAACTTCCTGCTTGCCGCCGGCGCCGTTATCGCCGGACTGGGGCTCAAACACGCCGATCTTGACAACGGGGTTGTCCGCGTAAGCAACAGCGCCGAAGGAGCAGAGGGCAAATACCATGGCCAGAGCCAGGGTCAAAGACAGAAGCTTTTTCATTTTATTTCCTCCCTTATAATGCGTCCGTATTTCAAGGACAACTGTCCTTGATTTAACATATGCTTATTATGTACTTTATGAAGCTAAATTGCAATTGTGGATTTTTTGAAAAAAATATCAGGCATTTTAAGTTTTTTCGTCATTTTTCACAATGGTCGGATTTCGCCGCCAGTCCGCGTCCGGATGCATCCCGGCTCGTGACCTTTGGCCAAGGCTGTAAAGATTGTGGGCGTCCGCGCCGAGAGTGAAAATTCTCTCGGCCCTGCCGCCGAGAGCGCGCACAGCGGCAGGCTTTGTCAGGACGGGGATCGGGCTGTCCGCACCGCGTTCCCGCAAAAGCGCCCTCCCCTTCTCGTCTGCCGCAAGGACGCGGAGACAGGGCGGCACCCCCTTTGTGTCTTCTGCACAAAGGCCGAGGGCCGCGCAGTACAGCATCCGCCGCATACGGGCGGCGGTCAGACGCTTGGAGCTTGCCGCGGCGATGATCTGATCTGTTCCGCCGCCATTCAGCAAAGCTTTGAATAGCCTTCGTCCCGCGCCGCCGCCCGCATCCGGGAGCCGGTCAAACGCCTCGGGCTTCACGAAATATAGGCGAGACAGCAGCGCTGTCTCCAGCAGGCGGTCATCCCGGATCTTTCCGGCCTCCATCGCGCTGCGGTATACCGCCATCGCCTCCGCCGGGATATACGGCGCCGGGTCTGTTCCGCCAAGGATCATCTCCCTGAGCTGCATGGCTGAGCAGAACGCGCCCTCTCCCCTGCTGTCGTGTCCTCCGTCCTCTCTTCGGACAATCAGCGGCTTCATGTCGGCGCCGCTTATTTTGATTGCCTTCAAATACTCCACGCCGAGGATGTCATTCGGGCTGTTCAAAAACAAAGCCGCATCCCCCAGCGCTTCCTGAGCGGAGATCTGCCTGGCGCGCGCAAAGGAGAGCGAGGCGTCCGCTCCCATGCGGCGGCGAATATCTGTGAGTGCGTCGCTTGAGAGCAGATACGCGGCCAGTTTCCTAAGCGTCTCCCCATCCCCGCTCTCGCTGCCGAAGGCGAGGTACTCGCAGCCCAGCGCCGTCAACATGGCAACAGCGCCCGAAGCGAAGCCCTCCGCGGAACTGAGGCACCATGGCAGCGGGAGCTCGAGCACCAGATCGGCCCCGGCGCGGCAGGCGGCCTCGGCGCGGGTAAACTTATCGAAAAGCGCAGCCTCGCCCCGCTGGACGAAGTCGCCGCTCATGGCACAGACCACCGCCGCATCGCTGCCAAGTCTGTCCCGGCACGTTTCGATCAGATATTGATGCCCCCGGTGAAAGGGATTGTATTCACAGACAATGCCGACCGCCCGCAACGTATGCACACTCCTTAAAAAAACCTTGCTTTTTCCCATAAATGTATTAGAATAGGCACAGGCATATTTTAATCAACAAGCGCGTCAATTACAATAGAAAGGGAAGAAAACATGAAAATTTTAGTTATCAATGCCGGCAGCTCCTCTCTGAAGTATCAGCTCATCGACATGGAGACCGAGCAGGTCATGGCCAAGGGCCTCTGCGAGAGAATTGGGATCGACGGCCACCTCAAGCACACCCCCCTGGTCGGCGGCAAGCCCGTCTTCAACGAGGATGTCCCCATGCCCACCCACTCCGAGGCAATCGCCGCGGTCATTGAGAAGCTCACCAGCCCCGAATACGGCGTTGTCGGCTCCATGAAGGAGATCGACGCCGTCGGCCACCGCGTCGTCCACGGCGGCGAGAAGTTCGCAAAATCCGTGAAGATCGACGCCGACGTTATGGCCGCCATTGAAGCATGCATCCCCTTCGCGCCCCTGCACAACCCCGCCAACATCACCGGTATCAAGGCCTGCCGCGACGTCATGGGCGACGTGCCGATGGTCGCCGTGTTCGACACTGCCTTCCATCAGACCATGCCCGGCAAGGCATACATGTACGCTGTCCCCTACGAGTACTACAAAAACGACGGCATCCGCCGCTACGGTTTCCATGGCACCTCCCACCTCTATGTCTCCGGCCGCTGCGCGGAGCTGATGGGCAAGCCCATTGAAGAGCTCAAGCTCATCTCCTGCCACATGGGCAACGGCTCCTCCATCTGTGCCATCGACGGCGGCAAGTGCGTGGACACCTCCATGGGCTTCACGCCTCTGGTCGGTCTGCCCATGGGCACGCGCTGCGGCGATCTCGACGCGGGCGTCATCCAGTTTATCATGAAAAAGTACGGCTTCACCATCGACGAGATGCTGAACATCCTCAATAAGAAGTCCGGCGTGCTGGGCGTCTCCGGCGTGTCCTCCGACTTCCGTGATCTGTCCGCCGCCGCCGAACAGGGCAATGAGCGCGCACAGCTCGCCCTTGACATGTTCGCCTACTGGGTCGCCAAGGTTGCGGGCTCCTACGTCGCCGCGATGAACGGCGTCGACGCCATCATTTTCACCGCAGGCGTCGGCGAGAACGACAGCGATACCCGCGCCGCCATCGTCAAGTACTTCGGCTACCTCGGCGTCAAACTCGACAAAGAAGCCAATTCCAAGCGCGGCCAGGATATCATGATCTCCACACCCGATTCCAAGGTCAAGGTCTTCGTCATCCCCACGAACGAGGAACTTGTCATTGCGCGCGACACCAAGGCCATCGTCGGCTGATTCTTCCAAAGCTATAAGGCCGCACCAAACCGGTGCGGCCTTTTTGAAAAAATGACAGGAGGTTTCACAATGCCTGCTTTTGAGGATTTCTATTTTGAATCCAGCACCGGCTGCAACACGATCCGGGCACTCAAATGCGTCCCCGACGGGAAGGCGAAGGCTGTGGTTCAGATCGCCCACGGCATTGCCGAGCATATCGACCGCTACCGCGATTTCATGGCTTTCCTCGCCGAAAACGGCTATGCTGCCGTTGGCGACGATCACCTCGGCCACGGCAAAACCATCCGCGATCACAGTGAGCAGGGCTTTTTCGCCGAGAAGGACGGCTGGGATCACGTTGTCGCGGACATGGACAAGCTGCACGACATGATGAAGGAGCAATACCCCGACATTCCCTATGTCTTCTTCGGTCACAGCATGGGCAGCTTTCTGACCCGTACCTACCTCATCAAGCACCCCGACAAATATGACGCCGCTGTTATCAGCGGTACCGGCCATCAGCCAAGGCTCATGGTTCTCGGCGGATACGCGGCGGCGTGCCTGTTTGTCAAACTCCAGGGCGCGCGCACTGTCGGCACAACGCTCAACGACATTGCTTTCGGCTCTTACAACAAGGGCTATAAGAACCCCCGCACGATCTACGATTGGCTCAGCCGTGATCCCGCGGTCGTCGACGCCTATGCCGCCGATCCTCTCTGCGGTTTCATCGCCACAAACGGTCTGTTCCGCGATATGATGGGCGGCATCAAATTCATCACCGATCAGCAGAATATTGAGATGATGAACAAGGAAAAGCCCATCTACTTCATGTCCGGCGACGCAGACCCCGTGGGTGAAAACGGAAAGGGCGTGACCCGTGCCTACGACGCCTTTTGCAGGGCAGGGCTCCATGACGTGACGCTCCGCCTCTACCCCGGCGGACGGCACGAGATGCTCAACGAGCTCAACAAGGACGTTGTGTACAAGGATATCCTGAACTGGCTCAACGAGAAGCTTGGATGATTCTCCCGAAATAAAAGATACCCGCCAGATGGCGGGTATCTTTTTAATTTGAATGAAATTACTCCTCAACCTCGGGGGCGATGCCGGAAGCAACGCCGTCAGCGGAGACCTCATAAACGAGGGCGTCCTCCTCAGCCTCGGCGGGCGCTTCCTCAAAAGCCTCTTCCTCAGCCTCGGCGGCCTTGACGGGCGCGGGCTCGGACAGGGCGCGGATGGAGAGGGAAATCTTGTGCTTCTCCTCGTCGATGGCGGTGATCTTGGCCTCGACCTCGTCGCCGACGTTCAGCACGTCTTCGGGCTTGCCGATGCGGCGGTTTGCGATCTGGGAGATGTGGATCAGGCCGTCAACGCCGGGCAGAACTTCGGCAAAGGCGCCGAAGGGCATGAGCTTGACGATCTTGACGTTGGCCACGTCGCCGACCTGGTAGCGGCTGGTGAACTGGGTCCAGGGGTTGCCGTCGGGATCCTTGTAGCCGAGGGAGATCTTGCGCTTTTCCTTGTCGAAGGAGATGACGTAGACGTCGATTTCATCGCCGACGGAGACGACCTCGGAGGGCTGGTGGATGCGGCCCCAGCTCAGCTCGGACACATGAACCATGCCGTCGATGCCGCCGATATCAACAAAGGCGCCATAGCTGGTGAGGGACTTCACCACGCCGTGATACTTCTTGCCGACCTCGATCTCGTTCCAGATGCTCTCGATGCGCTCACGGCGCTCGGCCTGGGCGACGCGGCGGATGGAGCCGACGACGCGCTTGCGGGGCTTGTTGACCTCGGTAATCTTGAGGCGGACGGGCTTCTTGAGAAGCTGGCTGAGCTCGGCGTCGCGGGGCAGATCAGTCTGGGAAGCGGGGACGAACACGCGCACGCCCTTGACGTTGACGACAACGCCGCCCTTATTTTCCTCGGTGACAATGCCCTCAAGGATCGCGCCGTTCTCAACAGCCTCTTCGATGTCGTTCCACATCTTGGCGGCGTCAAGGCGCTTCTTGGAGAGCATTGCGGTGCCCTCCACATCGTTGACGCGGACAACAACGGCCTCGATGGTGTCGCCGACCTTGACAACATCTTCGACTTTGATGCCGTCGTCGGTGAACTCGGACGTGGGGATGAAGCCGGAATACTTGGTACCGAGGTCAACGCTGATCTCAGTGCCGGTAATCGCGACCACAAGGCCGGTCACCTTATCTCCATTATATATAGTTTTCAGAGAATCCTCCAACATTTCGTCAAAAGACATCTCTTTTTCAGCTGTGGTTTCTTCAACTTTGATCTCGTCACTCATTTTGTTTCTTACCTCCTTAATTATCCACGCAGGGGTCGAGGCGCCGGCGGTGAGGCCCACTGTGTCTGCGGCCTCAAGCCTGTCCATCTCAAGCTCTTCCGATCTCTCAATGAACTGCACGTTCGAGCAATGCTCCGCGCAGATCTGCGCCAGATGCACGCTGTTCGCGCTGTGCTTTCCGCCTATGACGACCATTGCGTCACACTCCGAAGCGATTCTCGCTGCTTCCTCTTGCCGCGTGGACGTAGCAAGGCATATTGTATCAGATATTTTCGCATTTGTACATCTTTTTTTTATGAAGTCGCAACATTCGGTAAAATTACTGTGCGTCTGCGTGGTCTGCGCCACTACAGTTATAGGTTTTTCCCAAGGATTGGGCTTGTTTTTCAGCCATTTTTCGACTTCTTGCACATTTTCGCACACCTCATGTTCACCGCACCAGCCGCAGATTGCCGTAACCTCGGGATGGGCGGGCATGCCGATCACGACGATGAAGCGCCCTTCGTCCTTCGCCTCGGCAACGATTTTGTGGATGGCGCGCACCTTGGGGCAGGTCGCGTCAATGATTTCGGCCCCGGCGGCGGTGAGCGCCTCATAGATCTCCGGCGCGGCCCCATGGGCGCGGACAAGCACGCGCTCCCCCGCCGTGAGGTCCTTGGGACTCTCCACGACGCGCATGCCCTTCGCCTTGAGCCAGCCGATCACATCTTCGTTGTGAATAAGCTCCCCCAGACTTGCGCAGCTTCCGTATTCCTCCAGAAGCTTCGCTGCCATATCCACCGAACGCCGCACGCCGAAGCAGAAGCCCGCGCTGTCCGCGACGATAAGCCTTTTCATCTTGCCGCCTCCGGTTCTGCGGCGAGGCGCGTGATCACGATGTCGCACAGCAGGGCAAAGCTCTCCTCCAGATTCAGGCCGCTTGTGTCCGCCACTATGGCGTCGTCCGCTTTTTTGAGGGGGGCGGCGGCGCGGTTCATGTCCTGCTCGTCCCGGAGCACGATGTCGCGCAGCACCTCTTCGTATGTGACGTTCTGCCCCTTCTCCAAAAGCTCTTTATACCGGCGCGCGGCGCGGGCCTCGGGGCTTGCGGTGAGGAAAATTTTCAGCTCCGCCTCCGGCAGAACCACGGTGCCGATATCGCGCCCGTCCATGATGACGTTGCTCTCGCGGGCAAATTTCCGCTGCATCTCCAGCAGGAAGCTGCGCACCTCCTGATGGGCCGAGACATCGGACGCTGCGATGGAGATCTCCGGCAGACGGATTTTCCGGGAAACGTCCTCCCCGTTGAGGAACATGCACTGCTCCCCGTTTTCGTTGTAGCGGATTGCGATATCGAGCGTCGGCAGCAGCTCCATCACGGCGGCAGCGTCCCGGCGGTCGATCCCCGCGCGCACGCACGCGAGGCCGAGCGTGCGGTAGATCGCGCCCGTGTCCACGTAGAGAAATCCGAAGGCCTTCGCCAGCATTCTGGCAAGGGTGCTCTTCCCCGCCCCGCTAGGGCCGTCGATGGCGATTGCATTATATCCGTTCATGCTTTTCTCCTTCTATATTCATATAGCGTTTCCGGCAACGAAGCCGGTCGACCACGCGACTTGCAGATTGAAGCCGCCGGTATAGGCGTCCAGATCCAGAACCTCTCCGGCAAAATAGAGGCCCTGTACCAGCTTGGACTCCATCGTGCGGGGATTGATCTCTTTTGTGCTGACGCCGCCCGCGGTGACAATGGCCTCGTCGATGGGCCGGAAGCCCGAGACCGAGACCGGGAAAGCTTTTAATAAATGCAGGAGCTTCATGCGCTGCTCCCGGGTGATATTGTTCACCCGCGTATCTTCCGGGATTTCCGAAAGGCGGATCACGACCGGAATCATCTTGCCGCCCAGGAGATCGCCGAGGGCGTTTTTGTATTCCTTGTTCGCATACTTCTCAAAATCCCGCAAAAGCCGCGCATCCAGCTTTTTTTCATCCAAACCGGGTTTGAGGTCGATCTCCAGGCGGTAGGCGGCGCTGCCCATCTTTCCCATGTGTGCGCTCGCCGAAAGCACCAGCGGGCCGGAGACGCCGAAGTGGGTAAACAGCATCTCGCCCAGCTCTTTATAGATCAACATGCCGTTTTCAAAAGCCGAGAGCGTCACGTTTTTGAGGCTGAAGCCCTGCATCTCGGCGCAGTACGCATCATCGCTCTCCAGCGGGACAAGGGATGGACGGCGAGGCGTCACCGTATGCCCGCATTCTTCGGCGAAGCGGTAGCCCGCGCCGGTGGAGCCGGTAAGCGGATAGGAAAGCCCGCCCGTGCAGACTGCGGCAGCGCGGCAGGCGATCATGCCCCGTCCCGTCACAACACCGGTCACAGCCCCGTTTTTTGCAACGATCTGCCTGGCCTCCGTTTTCAAAACCGTCACGCCCGCCTTGCGGCAGAGATAAGCCATTGTCGCCGCCACATCGTTTGCGTTGTCGGACTGCGGGAAGACGCGGTTTCCGCGCTCGGTTTTCAGCGACAGGCCCTTCGATTCAAAAAACGCCATCGTATCGGCGGGAGAGAAGCGGTTGAGCGCGCTGTAGAGAAAGCGCCCGTCGCCGGGGATGTTGGCCATGACGGTCTTCACGTCGCAGGCGTTGGTCAGGTTGCAGCGGCCCTTGCCCGTGATGCGGAGCTTGCGGCCCAGCTTGTCGTTCGGATCGAGCAGCACGGTCTTCACCCCGCGCTCTGCCGCCTGGTATGCGCACATCATCCCCGCGGGGCCGCCGCCGATCACAACAAGGTCGGTCTGTTCCATATGTATCACTTCTTCCCTTTCCCGAGAAGACGGCTGATCTCCTCCGGGCGGAGCCTGCGCCAGCAGCCGCTCTTGAGATCGCCGAGCGCGACGCCGCCTTCCTCCACGCGCACAAGGCGCGTAACCTTGAGCCCGGCCTGATCGCACATTTTGCGCACCTGGCGGTTGCGCCCCTCCGCGATCGTCACGGACAGAAGCGCGCCGCCGGGAAAGCACTGAACGATATCCACGCCCTTCGCGCAGACCTTGAAGCCGTCAATCTCCATGGGGCGGCGCAGCGTATGCACCGACTTTTCGATATTCTCGCCCGTGACCCAGGTGTGGTAGATCTTCTCCACCTCATGGGCGGGATGCATGACGCGGTTGGCAAAGTCCCCGTCATTGGTCATGAACAGCAGCCCCTCCGAGTACATATCCAGCCGCCCCACGGGATAGACGCGGGTTTCGAGGCCGGTCATAAGCTCCGTCACGTTTTTGCGTCCTTTTTCGTCGCGCAGGGTGGTGACGTAGCCCCGGGGCTTATGGAGCATGAGATAGAGCTTCTCCCCCTCGCGGGGCAGCTCCTTCCCGTCCACGGTGATCCGGTCGAGCGCGGGGTCGGCCTTATCGCCGAGCTGCGCCTTTTCGCCGTTGACGCATACGCGCCCGGCGCTGATCGCCTCCTCCGCGGCTCGTCTGGACATAAGCCCCGCGGCGGAGATCAGCTTTTGTATTCTCTCTGTCATGAGGAACTCTCCTCCCTGTCGAATATGCGGATACAAGGATCGGCAAGCGCGGCGTCCCCGGCATAAATAAGGGGAAATGTCACGGCGGCGTCCCCGTCCCTCAGTACGGTAAGCGTTCCCGCCGCTTCCCCCGCGCTGACGGGCGCGAAGACAAAGCGCGGAAGCTCGGCGCGGATCACAGTTTCCCGATCCCGCGGCAGGACTGCAGCGGAGCCCGGAGCGGGGACGACCCTGACGCTCGACCTGCTGCCGGAGATCACCGGGACATCGAATGAAAACTCCGCATGCAGATCGTGCAGGGTGAAATTTGCGTATGCCCAGTCATAGAGGGCGCGGTGGTCGTTCCAGTCGTCTGGGTCGGAGAGCGTCACGCAGGCAAGGCGCATCCCGTCCCGCTCACAGCAGGAGACGAGACAGCGTCCCGCCGCGCGGGTATAGCCGGTTTTGCCGCCGACGCAGCCCGGACAAAGCGTAAGAAGCTTGTTGTGGTTCAGAAGCGTCAGGCCCTTTACCTCGGCGCTGCGCTGTACAGCAAGGCTGCGAAACGCGCCGTTTTCCATGCAGACAAGCATAAGGCGGGCGAGATCGCTGGCTGTGGAATAATGCGACTTTGCATCCAGCCCGTGCGGATTTTCAAAATGGGTATCACGAAGTCCCAGCTCCTGCGCTTTGCGGTTCATCATCTGCACAAAGGCGCCCTCGCTGCCCGCCGTGTACTCAGCCAGGGCGAGCGCCGCGTCGTTTCCGGACGAGAGCAGCAGCCCCAGCAGAAGCTCTCTCACCGTATAGCGCTCCCCCGCCTTCAGATACATGGATGAGCCTTCTACCCGGCAGTGGCGTTCCTGCGCCGTGAACACGTCGTCAATCGAGGTATTCTCCAGGCAGACAAGCGCGGTCATGAGCTTTGTCGTACTGGCAATGAGGCGTCTTGTGTCCGCATTCTTCGCGTACAGGACGCCCCCGTCCCCGCTCATCATGACGGCGGCCTCCGCGCGCAGCGTCGGGGCCGACGCCGCAAACGCCGGGACAGTCTGCGTCAGGAGCAGCAGGGACAGGATCATCGTAAAAACAGCATGCCGAATAATAAGCACCACCCTGCAAATATTTTGGGCAGTGCTTATTATTGTCCTGTCTGGCCGTTATTATTTGTCCTTCTTGTTCTTGTCGATGAAAGCGTCAACCCGGTCGAGCACCTGCGGGACAAGGTCGATGATGCGGTCGACGGTGTTGCTTGCGGGCGGGGTGACGTTGATCATTCTGATCACGCCGTCCTTGATAATCAGGAAGCCGATGGGGTCGATCCTGACGCCGGTGCCGCTGCCGCCGCCATAGGGACGCTGCCCGGCCTTTTCGCTGTTGAATTCCACACCACCGCCGCCGAAGCCGACACTGATTTTGGAAATGGGAACCAGGGTAATCCCGTCCGGCGTATAGATGGGATCGCCCACAACCGTGTCAACCTTGAGAATGCCTCTTACATTCTCCATTGTGTTTTGCATCAGTTCGCCGATCGGATTGTTATCCATTGTTGTCCTTCCTTTCCTCTTGCTTCGTTATTTCAATTTCTGTATCTGTCGTTTGCTCGTCCTTTTTCTCTTCATCCGGAACAGTCCCGCCGTTCTTTTTCGCAAGCTTCTCCTCTTTTTTGAGGCGTCGTCTGTTCTTAATCAACACGCCGATCACCCCGACCGCCACCGCAAGGGCGGCGCGCACGACCTGAATCAGTCTCAGCGTGACGCTCAGTTCTGTCTCGATCTGCATCTTGTCTGTTGTGAAATCCAGATTCGTCCACACGTCCACATCATCCTTGACGTTCAGGTGCTTCCGGCAGATCGGGGCGAGGATGCAGAGCGCTCCGTTGACGTAGTTGTAGACCATGACCGTGTTGTAAGGATCCTCTCCCGCCGCCGTAAAGTGGAGCATGAATTTTCGGACCGTGAACTTCCCGAATTTTCCGAGGCCCTTGATGGCCTTCTTGGCAAGCTCGAGCAGTTCTTCCTTCGTGAAATTGAACTTGCGCGGTTTTTTCTCCTCTTCGGGCTTGTGTTCCTCGGGTTCTTTTTTCTCCTTCTCCTTTTTGGGCTTCTCCTCTTCCTTTTTCTCCCCTTCCTTTTTCTCTTTTTTCGGGAGAATCTGGATGGCAAAGCCGTCTACGCGTACCGCAAGCCGGAATTGCTCTGCGATATATGCCACATCCGCGCCGATCGGGACAAACAGCACCAGCGCGATGATCAGAACCACCAGACCCACGAGGATCCATGCGACAACGGGCAGGTAAATAAAGAGCAGTATCAGCGCAGCCAGAGCGGCCAGTGCAATGATGCCTATCTTTTTGCCCAAGCTCATCCCTCCCCGCCGGGTGCGTCGACCGTCCCGTCGACGCCGTTTTCATCCGTCTCCTGTGGCTTTGTCAGTTTATCGATGGCACTCTGTATCTTTTCAAGGCCTTCGCCGCCGCTGACCTCCGGCAGAACCGGGAGCTCGGACAGGCGGCTGATGCCCATGGTGCGGAGAAAAACGTCCGTCGTGCGGAAGACGGCGGGACGCCCGGGAGCTTCCAGCCTGCCGCATTCCTCGATCAGGCCGCGCTCCGTCAGCATGCCGACGGAGTAAGAGCTGTCCACGCCGCGCACCTGCTCCACATAAGCGCGGGTCACGGGCTGGAAATAGGCGACCACCGCAAGCGTCTCCAGGGCCGCCTGGGAGAGCATGGGGGGCTTGCGCTGTTCCAGACAGGCGCTGATAAGCCCGGCATGCTCCGGCGCGGAGCACATCTGTACTTTATCATCCAGCCGCAGGACACGCATGCCGCGCCCCTCGGACTCATACAGCTCATGAAGCGCGTCGACCGTGCGGGAGATCTCCTCCTCCTCCAAGCCGAGGACAAGGGACAAGCGCTTCAGCGGAACGCTTTCCCCTGCGGCGAACAGCACGGCCTCGACGGCCGAAGAAACGTTATCCATCATCATTCCACGATCTTTTCCATAATTTCATCCACATTTCCGCCGACAAAGCTGAGGGTATAGCTCTCCCCTTCGCGCTCGATATGGACGCTGCCGATGCTGCACAGCTCCAGCACGGACACGAAGGTGGCGACAATCTCAGAGCGCGATGAGCACTCCCGATAGAGCTGACCGAGATCGGCACTCCCCGCGCGCAGGCGGTTGAGGATCTGCAGGCTCTTGTCGCGGACGCTGTAGACGATGCGCCGCGGCACCTTGGCGGTCATATCCGGCGGCGCGGCCTTGCCGCCGCGGGCGTAGATCCGGTACATGGCCTTCAGAAGATCAACCGGCTCGTGCCGGTACTCGTATTCTTTGCCGAGCTTCGGAAGCGGCTCCGGCAGCTTGGCAAAGTAAAGGATGCCCTGCTCCGCCGCTTTTTTGAGCTCCGGCACAACCTGCTGCACGGAGGCGAATACGTCCCGCGCCTTGAGCTGCTCCAGTGAGCTCATGAGAAGCTCAAGCTCGGAGACCTCTTCCTCGTCGCTTGCCAGCAGGGTTCTTGTTTTGATATACAGAAGCTGGGACGCCATCTGCACAAACTCGCTCGCGATTTCAAGATCCATGCTCTGCGCCTCCTGGAGCCAGGCGAGGTACTGGTCCAGAATGTCGGAGATGCTGATATCGCGGATCTCGATCTTGTTTTTGGAGAGAAGCTGCAGGATCAGGCTCAGCGGGCCTTCAAAATCCTGCATCTCGTCCTTGTCATGGACGACGCCCTCCAGATAAAAATTGGGATTTTCCATTTAATAAAACAGCGCTTTCACCAGATTGCAGCTCCACTGGGCAAGGGGCGCGAGGTGCGTGTAGCACCAGTGAATGGCAGCGGAGAGGGGCTTGCCGAGTACGCCGGACCAGACCAGCGCCATCAGCACAATTCCGCCGTAGCGCTCATAACGCATGAGCGTGCGGTAGCTTTCATCCGGAAGAATTGAAAAAAGTACCTTGGAGCCGTCCAGAGGCGGAACCGGCAAAATGTTGAAAATCGCGTAACCCATGCTCATGTAGGCGGTGAGCTCAAGCATGTCCAGGATATATTTTCCGGCGGCGCTCCCCTGTAACGGGAGATACAGCGCCCCGTAGAGGATCAGAAAAACGATCGTGATCACCACGTTGCTGACCGGCCCGGCCAAAGCGGTGATCGCCATACCACGTTTGGGATCCTTGAACTTGTACATATTGACCGGCACGGGCTTTGCCCAGCCGAAGTGAACCGTCAGCAGCATCAGCAGGCCGATAGGGTCCAGATGTTTGAGCGGGTTGAGTGTCAGGCGCCCTGCCTTCTTTGCCGTATCGTCCCCGAGCCTGTATGCCACAAGGCCGTGGCTCAGCTCATGGAGCGTGATGCAGATCAGGGACGGGATCACACCCTGCAAAAGCCCCAGCAAATAGCTGAAATCGAGGTTATTTCGGATTGTTCCCAGAGTACTGATTGCATTCACCCCCAAGATATCGCTATTTTAGCAAATTTCTATACAAAATACAAGAGCGGCGAGGAAATTCTTTCCCTCACCGCTATGAAATCATACCAGCTTTTCGATCTCCGCAAGCAGTGTCTCCCTGCCCTGGCCCTTTTCCGCGGAAAAGGGAATGAGCAGAACATCCTCCGGGAGTGCCAGCGTCTCGCGGATCAGCTTCAGATTTGGCTCGATCTCGCTCTTTTTCAGCTTGTCGAGTTTGTTGGCGACCACGACGAATTTTCCCGGCGCGCTTTTGAACCATTCCGCCATCGTCACATCGTCGGCGGTGGGCTTGTGCCGCGCGTCCACGATCATGACGCCGAGCTGAAACAGGCCTGCGGCAAAGAAATCCTCCATGAGCTTTCCCCAGCGCTCCCGTTCCGCCTGGGAGACCTTGGCGTAGCCGTAGCCGGGCAGGTCGATCAGGTAGAGCCGCCCGTCGATCTGAAAGTAATTGACATGGATCGTCTTCCCTGGCGCGGCCCCGACGCGGGCAAAGTTTTTGCGGTTGAGCAGGCGGTTGATGACCGAGGATTTGCCGACGTTCGATTTTCCCGCGAAAGCCACGGCCGGGATGCTGCTGCCGATAAACTGGGCGGGCGCGGCGGCGGATTTGACAAACTCCGCCCTGTTGACATTCAGTGCTTTCATTTTATTACTGCATCACGGCGCGCAGCTCCTGCCCCGTCATCGGAAGGGGCGCTGCGGCCGGTTCTTCGTTTGTTTTCCGGACGAGCACCAGGTCAAGGATGTCGTCCACGTTCTCGGCCGTCACAAAGCCGAGCTTTGAACGCACGGTCTGGTCGATTTTTTCCAGATCCGCCTCGTTGTCCAGCGGAATGATGACGGTTTTGACACCGGCGCGCAGGGCGGCCATGGTCTTTTCCCGCAGTCCGCCGATGGGAAGGACGCGACCGCGCAGTGTGACCTCGCCGGTCATGGCGACGTCGCGGCGAACCGGCGTCCCCGTCAGGGCGGAGATCAGCGCCACCGTCATGGTGATGCCTGCCGAAGGCCCGTCCTTGGGCACCGCGCCCTCCGGGAAGTGGATATGGATGTCCCGGTTCTTGTAAAACTCGGGATCGACGCCCAGCACAACGCTGCGGCTTCGGATATAGGTGATGGCGGCCATGGCCGATTCTTTCATGACATCGCCGAGATTGCCGGTCAGCTCCACCTTGCCGGTGCCGGTGACGACGGCGGCTTCCACGTCCAGCACCTCGCCCCCCACCTGCGTCCAGGCAAGACCGCGCACAAGGCCGATCTCATCCCGCGGATGCAGCGTGTCGGGCTTGAAGTCCGGCGGGCCGAGAAGCGGCGCAAGATCGGCGGCACGGACATTGAGGCTTTTGTACTTTTCCTCTGCAACGCCGCTGGCCGCCTTGCGGCAGACGTTGGCTATCTCGCGTTCGAGATTTCTGACGCCGGACTCCCTGGTATAGCCCCGGATCATGGCGCGGACAGCGTCGTCCTGGATCTTGAGCTGCGCGGGCTTGAGACCGTGCTTTTTGCGCTGCTTGGGGATCAGGTGCCGCTTTGCGATCTGGAGCTTTTCCTCGTCGGTATAGCTGGACAGCTCGATGACCTCCATGCGGTCCAGCAGGGCGCGCGGGATCGTCGAGGTGGTGTTCGCGGTGGTGATGAAGAAGACGCCGGAGAGATCAAACGGCAGTTCAAGGAAGTTGTCGCGGAAGCTGGCGTTCTGCTCCCCGTCCAGCGCCTCCAAAAGCGCCGCCGCGGGGTCTCCGCGGTAGTCGGAGGCCAGTTTGTCGATCTCGTCGAGCACCATGAGCGGATTGCAGGAGCCTGCCTGAATGACGCCGCTGATGATGCGCCCGGGCATGGAGCCGATATAGGTGCGGCGGTGACCGCGGATCTCGGCCTCGTCATGCACACCTCCGAGGGAGATGCGGACGAGCTTGCGATTGGTGGCGGCGGCGATGCTCTGTGCGATGCTGGTCTTGCCGGTGCCCGGAGGTCCGACGAGGCATAAAAGCCCGCCCTTGATATCCGGGCTCAACTGCTTGACGGCGAGGTATTCCAGGATACGCTCCTTGACCTTTTCGAGGCCGAAGTGATCATCGTCCAGCTTCTTGCGCGCTTTCGCGATGTTGATGGTCTCCTTCGTGGTTTTGCCCCAGGGGATCTCCAGACACACGTCCAGATACCCGCGCAGGACGGCGGCTTCGGAGGAACCGAAGGGCTGTCGGGAAAGCCGCCCCAGCTCCTTGAAGAGCTTTTCGCGGATTTCCTCGCTCACGGGCAGGTCTGCGATCTTCTCACGGTAGAGCTCGATATCGTCGTCCTCACCCAGCTCGGACTGGATGATTTTCATTTCTTCCCGGAGGTAATAATCCCGCTGATTGCGGTTCATGGCCTCCTGCGTCTGCTCGGACAGCTCCTTCTCAATATTGAGGATGCGCAGCTCTCTCGTCAGCATGCGGTTGACGAGAGCAAGGCGGCGGGTGGGATACCGCTCCTCCAGCAGCATCTGGCGATCCTCAATGCTCAGCCTTACGTTCTGCGCCAGATAGTTGGAGACGTAAGCCGGATCGGGATTGGCCAGCAGATTGATGATCTGCTCGCTGATCATGTCGCTGTTGAAATGGATGTACTCATCAAACTGGGACAGACAGCTCCGCAGCAGCGCCTCCGTCCGTTCGGGGCTCACACGCTCGGCCTTGTCCTCCCAGGGTTCGATATAGGCATAATACGCTTTGGGGTCGCAGTTCATGCTCTCCGCCTTTGCGCGGTAGAGCCCCTCCACCATCACCCGGCAGATATTGCCGCGCGGCTGACGCAATTGCTGGCGGATGCGGCAGACGGTGCCGACGGCATAGATTTCCTCCTCCTTCGGCAGATCCGCGCCAAGATCCTTCTGCGCTGCCAGGAAGATGAGCTGATCCGCCCGTACGGCGTTGTTGAGCGCCGCGATGGAGGCAGGCCGCTCCACATCAAAGGTGAGAAGCATGCCCGGAAACACATGCAGGCCCCGCAGGGCAAGCAGCGGCATTTTGATCAGTTGCTGTTCGTTCTGTGCCATGTTGTTTCCTTTCTGTCCGCTGTTGTCTTCAGGCGTCGTTTGCGGCAGGCAGCTTTTCTTTTTTCGCCGTCTTCTTTTCAGGCGCGTCCAGCACAAAGCTGTCGTCCGCATGAATGATAACGGGGCTGGTGCCATCTTTCACGCACTGTGCGGTGATGATGACCTTTTTCGCCGTCTCGTCGGAGGGCACGCGGTACATGGGTTCGGTCATGACACCCTCAAATACGCTTCTGAGACCGCGCGCACCGATTTTCATTTTGATGGCCTTGTCGGCGATGGCTTCAAGAGCCTCAGGCTCGTATTCCAGCTCCACGCCGTCATAGGACATGAGGGTCTGGTACTGGCGCGTGATGGCGTTTTTCGGCTCCGTCAGGATACGCACGAGGTCTTCCTTTGACAGGCTCTCCAGCGTGGCGATCACGGGAAGTCTGCCGATGAGCTCCGGGATGATGCCGAACTGCAGGAGGTCATGCTGCTGCACCTGGGACAGGATCCGGCCCACGTCCCGGTCGGCTTTGCCGGTGATCTCCGCGCCGAAGCCCATGGTCTTTTTATCCGTGCGCCTCTCGATGATCTTATCCAGTCCGTCGAACGCGCCGCCGCAGATAAAGAGGATGTTTGTGGTGTCCACATGGATAAACTCCTGTTGCGGGTGTTTGCGCCCCCCGTTGGGAGGGACATTCGCGATCGTGCCCTCCAAAAGCTTCAGCATGGCCTGCTGCACGCCCTCGCCGGAGACGTCGCGGGTGATGGAGGTGTTCTCACTCTTGCGGGCGATCTTGTCGATCTCGTCGATGTAGATGATACCCTTCTGTGCGCGCTCCACATCAAAGTCCGCCGCCTGCAGGAGCTTGAGGATCACGTTTTCCACGTCCTCGCCCACGTAGCCGGCCTCGGTCAGGGTGGTGGCGTCGGCGATGGCAAAGGGAACGTCCAGCATTTTTGCCATGGTCTGGGCAAAGAGCGTCTTACCGCTGCCGGTGGGGCCGATGAGGAGAATATTGCTCTTTTGCAGCTCGACGTCGTTCTTCCCGCCGTGGAGGATGCGCTTGTAGTGGTTGTATACAGCCACGGACAGGACAATCTTGGCCCTCTCCTGGCCGATCACGTACTCATCAAGGCGGGCCTTGATCTGCATGGGCTTGGGGAGCTTCCGGAGCTCCAGCGGCAGTCCGTCGCTGCCCATGACGGTCGGGCCGACGTTCTCCTCCATCTCTTCGCCGAGGATGCTGGCGCACATACGCACGCAGTCGTCGCAGATATAACAGTTGTTCCCGGCGATCAGATGCTCGACCAGGGTCTGGGGCTTGCCGCAGAAGGAGCAGCGTATGCTGCGTCTGTCTTCATTTCTTGCCATAAATACTCCTTATAACAAGGAAGGAGGAACGCTTTTCGGTCCCCCCTTCCGCACTTGTCAACGCTTATAGATGACCTTGTCGATCAGGCCGTATTCTTTGGCCTCGTCCGCGGACATGAAATAGTCGCGCTCACAGTCCGCCGCGATCTGTTCCAGCGGTTTGCCGGTATTCTCAGCGAGGATGGCGTTGAGCTTCTTCTTGATCTTGAGAATATGCTGCGCCTGGATCTCGATATCGGTGGCCTGGCCCTGGCTGCCGCCGGAGGGCTGGTGGATCATGATCTCGGCGTTGGGCAGGGCGATACGCTTGCCCTTCGCGCCGGAGGACAGCAGGAACGCGCCCATGGAGGCGGCCATGCCGATGCAGATGGTAGAGACGTCGGGCTTGATGTACTGCATCGTGTCATAGATCGCAAGACCCGCCGAGACGCTGCCGCCGGGGCTGTTGATATAGAACTGAATATCCTTGTCGGGGTCCTGGGCTTCCAGATAGAGAAGCTGGGCAACAATCAGGCTCGCGGTCGTGTCGTTGACCTCCTCCGACAGGAGGACGATGCGGTCATTGAGCAGGCGGGAGAAGATGTCGTACGACCGCTCACCGCGGCTGGTCTGCTCGACTACATAGGGTACTAAACTCATTTGAAATGCTCCTTGATAAATGAAGATCTGAGAGATCTTATCCTGATTCCGGGAAAATTATTCCGCCTTGGCGACCGCGCTGTCGACGATCAGATTGGTGGCCAGCTCCTTGCGGAACTCGTGGCGCATGAAGTCCTCGCCGAAATACTGCTTGAGCTGTTCGGCCGTTGCGCCGACTTCCTCTGCGGTCTTGCTGACATAGGCCTCGAAAGCCTCATCGGTATCGGCAAGCTCCTCGGCCTCCATGACGGCATCGAGCAGCAGGTCGGTCTTGACCTGGGACAGGGCGGCGGGTCGAATACTCTTCTCCATGATCTCGTCGTTGATGCCCATCATCTTCTTGATTTCGTCCAGGGAGACGCTGCGGTCTCTGAGGCCGAACTGACCGGCATAATTGCGGAGGATATCCTCCTCTTTCTCTTCGATCATGACTTCGGGAATATCGGCTGTGATATTCTCGGCGGCCTGGAACATGACCGCGTCCTTGAAGGCGGCCTCGGCGCGCTCGGCACGGGTTTTGGTCAGGTTCTCGCGGATGCTGGCCTTGTACTCTTCCAGCGTATCGAACTCGGAAACATCCTTGGCAAACTCGTCGTCAAGCTCCGGCAGCTCCGGCATGGTGAGGCTGTTGAGCTTCACCTTGAAGACGACGTCCTTCCCGGCAAGTTCGGGGACATAGTCCTCGGGGAAGGTGATGTTGATGTCCTTCTCCTCGCCGACCTTCATGCCGACAACCTGATCCTCAAAGCCGGGGACAAAGCTGTTGGAGCCGAGCTCGAGCTTGTGGCCTTCGGCCTTGCCGCCGTCGAAGCGCTCCCCGTTGAGGTAGCCGTCGAAGTCGATATCGGCGGTGTCGCCCATCCGGGCGGGGCGGTCGTCAATGTCGATCATGCGGGCGTTGCGCTTGCGGGTGGCGTTGAGCTCCGCATCCACGTCCTCGTCGGTGACATCGGCAGAGGGTTTCAATGCCTCGACGCCCTTATACTGACCGAGGGTTACCTCGGGATAGACAGACACAGAGAAGGTGTAGGCGACGGCGCGGTCGTCTGTGATGTTGACGTCGGAGATTGAAGGGGCGCCCACGGTCTTCAGGCCGGATTCCTTCAGGCCGAATTCGTATGCGGCGGGGGCCAGCTCATCCATGGCGTCCTGATAGAAAACCTCGGGTCCGTACATGCCCTCGATCACGGCGCGGGGGGCCTTGCCCTTGCGGAAGCCGGGAATGCTTATCGAAGATCTGTTCTTGCGGTAAGCGTCGTTGACGGCCTTCTCAAACTCGGCGGCGTCGGACTCCACCACAAAAGCAGCGGTATTGTTTTCTTTCTTTTCTACGTTCTTCAGAATCATTGTTTGATTTCCTCCTCAATATGTGTCTGCGCGTTCTTGGGTATGATAGCAGATTCTTCTATTAAAATCAATGACTATTTCTTAAACATCAGACGAAATTGGAATGCGAAACGGGGTAAAATTGATGAAATCCGCCGAAACAAGCTTAAACTCCGTCCCCTCATGCCAGCCGTTGTACGCCCATGCGCAGCCCTTGCCGTGGATATGGCCGTAGCAGCAGAGTCCGACGCGGTGCTCCTTCAGAAGATCAAGGATCTCCCCGCAGCGGTAGTTGGCATAGATCGGCGGGTAGTGGAGGAAAACCAGCTTTTTCCTGTCCCCCGCCGCTTTCAGGGACGCCTCCAGGCGCATGATCTCCCGGCGCATGATCTTCAGGTCATGCTCGCCGCCCTTCTCCTCCTCATAAAACCAGCCGCGGGTGCCGCAGATCGCGTATTCCCCATAAATAAAAGCGTTGTTGTGCAGGATATCGATGCTCTTGACGCCGATCTCTTCAAAGAAGCGTTTGGTTTTTGCGGCGGTGGTCCACCAGTAATCGTGGTTGCCTTTTAAGATCAGCTTCCTGCCGGGCAGGGAATCCACGAACAGGAAATCCGGGGCGGTCTCCTCCAGACTCATGCCCCAGCTCAGGTCGCCGCAGAGAACCGTAATATCTTCGTCCTTCAGATGGGAGAAGGAAGCGCGCAGCTTATCCTCGTGGTTCCGCCACTTGTCGCCGAAGACGTCCATCGGCTTTTCCTTGGCAAGAGACAGATGGAGATCCCCGATGGTGTATAAAGCCATAAATCCTCCGAATAATCAAAGCGCAAAAGCAGATAATAAGGCCGAAATCCAAAACGAACGGAGGCAATATCCATGAGCGAAAAGAAAACGCACAAGGAAAATCCCGGCGTCGGCTGCGACGTGATCGCCTGCAAATACAACACCGTGGACTGCCGCTGCAGCGCGGAGCAAATCAGCGTCCAGAACGAGAACGCAAGCTCCAAGGGCGAGACCTACTGCTCCACCTTCTGCCCGCGGGGGAGCTGCTGACCGCGCCCTGACTGACGCATCAACCTGAGCGCCCACTCTGTGTCATTCTGCGTGCAGCGAAGGGTTCCCCGAGTATTGCGTATCCATACGGGATCCTTCGCTTCGCTCAGGATGACACAATAAAAGATACATAATAATGGTCTCACACCGAGAATGCGTTCTCCAGATGGCGGATCGCGGGATGCCGCGTATCCGTCCCGTTCGGCGCATAGATCTCGATCACGTCGAAGCGCGGCTGCAGCTCACATGGATTCTTCATAAGCCAGAATTCGGCCGCGCTCACGACGCGGCGCTGCTTGCTGAAGGTCACGAACTCCCGCGCTTCGCCGAAGTCGGCGTTCTTGCGCAGCTTGACCTCCACAAACGCGACAACGCCGCCTCTGCGGGCGATGATGTCGATCTCTCCCGAGCGGCAGCGAAAGTTGCGCTCCATAATATGGTAGCCGTGCAGGCGCAGATAGACCGCCGCGCGATCCTCGCCCCAGGTGCCGATCTCTTTCTTTCCGTTCATCCGTACAGTTTTTTCAGAAAGCTCATGCGATGGATCGGCGAAGGGCCGTATTCCCTCAGCATGTCATAGTGCAGCTTTGTCCCGTAGCCCTTGTGCTGCTCGAAGCGGTACTGGGGGTACTGCTTTGCCATTTCAAGCATAAAGCGGTCACGGCTGACCTTGGCGAGCACCGAGGCCGCCGCGATGTCGGCGCACTTCGCGTCGCCCTTGACCACACAGCGGCTGGGAAACGTGATGCCCGTATTCCGGTTGCCGTCGATGAGGGCCAGCGCCGGAACGGGAGAGAGCTTTTCGATGGCGCGGTTCATGGCGAGGAAGGTGGCGTTCAGGATATTCCTTGTCTCAATCTCCTCTACTGAGGCAGAGGCAATGCCGTAAGCGATCGCCTGCTCCCGGATCGGATCGAACAGGGCCTCGCGCTTTTTCTCCGTCAGCTTTTTGGAGTCGTCCAGCCCCTCGAGCACAAGACCGCGGGGCAAAATCACGGCGGCGGCGTATACGGGTCCGGCAAGCGGTCCCCTGCCCGCCTCGTCCACACCGCAGATCAGGCGATAACCCTCGCCGTATATCTCATTTTCCAGCGTCCAAAGATCGGTCATCGGGCATCTCCAGGGTCAGTCTTCCGAGCTTTCCCTCGTGGTATTCCTTCAACAACGTATTCGCCATGCGCTCGATATCATACTCCCCGCGGGAGACAAGAAAGCCTCGCTTCTTCGCCGCCTGCTCCAGCAGCTCATAGCCGTTCAGCGCGGGGTCGGGCTCGATCCTGTATCGCTCGCGCAGGGCGTTCGGGTAATTATCCCGCAGGCGCAGCATGAAGTTTGCGCCCAGGGTCTCCTTGTCAAGCACATCCGCCTTGATGGCGTTGGTAATGGCCAGCATCTCCCCCACCTCCTGGCTGTCGAACTTGGGCCAGAGAATGCCGGGGGTGTCCAGCAGGTCGAGCCCCGCGTCAATGCTGATCCATTGTCTGCCTCTTGTGACGCCCGGCTTGTCCCCGGCGATGGCGGCCTTGCGGCCCGCGACCTTGTTGATAAAGGTCGATTTCCCAACGTTCGGGATCCCGAGGATCATCACCCGCAGCGGCCTTCCGACCTGCCCCTTCGCGGCATAGTCGGCAAGCCTGTCCTTCAAAAGCTCCCGCACAGCGGGGACAAAGCCGTTCACGCCCTTTCCGGTGCGGGCGTCCGTCTCCAGAATGGCGATCCCCTGTTCCTGAAAGGCTCTCTTCCAGCGCGCCGTTGCCTCCGGATCGGCAAGGTCGCAGCGGTTGAGGATCACGAGGCGCGGCTTTCCGGCGGCGAGACGGTCGATATCCGGGTTGCGGCTGGAAAACGGGATGCGGGCATCCAGAATTTCGCACACCGCGTCGACCAGCCTGAGATTGTCTTCGATCATCCGCTGGGCCTTGGTCATGTGGCCGGGGAACCATTGGATGGTCATTTTTTCAAAGCCGTCCGTCATTTGATTACGCGCAGCACCGACAAGGGATAAATCACCGCATAGGCACGGCCGAGGATCAGGCGGGTATCGAGCATGCCGATCTCGCTCTTGCGGCTGTCGACGGAAGCGTTGCGGTTATCACCCATGACAAAGACGCAGCCCTCCGGCACCGTCTTGGGGCCGATGAAGTCCAGCTTGTTGTATGTCAGCTCGTTGATATAGGGCTCTGCGATGGCTTCACCGTCGATGTAGACAATGCCGTTTGCAAAGTCCATGTTGATTTCCTGACCTTCGGTGGCGATCACGCGCTTGACCAGTGCCTTGTTGGGGTCGTACTCCTTCTTTTTGAACACGACGACATCCCCCGCCTTCGGCTTGTAGAGGAGGCCGGAAACCAGCATCTTGTCCCCGTTGTGCAGCGTGGGCACCATGGAGGAGCCTACCACGTCAATCACATGGAACACAAATGCGAACAGGATCACGCACACGATCAGCGCGAACAGAAGACAGTAGATCCAGTCATAAAGCTCTCTGACGGAGGCATAGTGATCGGGCTTTGCCACAGCGGTCTGGTTTTTCATGTTGTTTGCCATAACAGTCTCCACTTCCTTAAAGTAGTCATAGTATTATACAACAACATTTTGCGAACGGCAACTGTTTTCTTTCATCAGGCTTGCAAAGCTGTATTCGCCTGTGTTATCATGAGGCGGAAAATGAGGTGGTTTGCATTGAAGCTGAGCATCATCGTGCCCGTCTACAACACGCGGGACTATCTCGCCGCCTGTCTGGATTCGGTTCTGCTTCCGGGTGCAGAGGATTATGAGATCATCGTCGTAAACGACGGCTCAACCGACGATTCCGGTGAAATCTGCGCGGAATATGAGCGGCGTTATCCGGACTTGATCCGCGTCATCACGACGGAAAACAGCGGTCTCGGCGCTGCTCGCAACGTGGGGCTTGAGGCGGCACGCGGCGATTATCTGCTGTTTCTGGACAGCGACGACAGTCTCGAAAAGGGCGCGCTGTCGGAGATTCTCGCCGCCATTGACGGCGGCTTTGATATCGGGATCTTCGATCTCAGGCAGGTCAACCCCTCCGGCGAGACGGTCGAGGTCATGACCGGCAGCGGCATGGGCGGTGATTTTACATTTGACGAGTACCCGGAGCTTCTGTCCCAGCCCCCCTCCGCCTGCAACAAGCTCATCCGGCGCAGTCTGTTCACGGACAGCGGCATCCGCTTTCCCGGCCGCGTCTGGTACGAGGATCTGCGCACCGTGCCGAAGCTCTACCCGCTGGCGGGAACGATCCGCTACATGCCGCGCGCCTGGTACCGCTACCTGCTCCGTCCGGGCTCCATCACGAACAACGCGAACACCGCGCGGAATCTGGAGATCATCGACGCCGTGGAGGATCTTTTGAACTGGTACAGGCAGGCCGGATTCTATGCGCGTTATGAGCCGCAGCTGTGCGCCATGGCCCACTACAACGCCTTTCTGACCGCCTCCGTGCGCGTCAACGCGGCCGATCCCGGAAGCGAGGTGCAGGAGAAGCTGCTGCAGTGGTTTCTCGCCGCGTTTCCAAACTGGCGGGAGAATCCGTATCTGCAGAACATGATCCCGAAATACCGCCTTTTGAACGGTCTGCTCATGCGCAGGATGCGGCGCAGCGTCTACTGCGTCATGAAGCTCAACGACCTTGCGAAGCGGAAAAAGGGATAAAACCAGCGTTTCCTCAGAATATGATTTTTCTTGACAAACCCGGCGAGAGATATTATAAATGCAAAACAGTGATTTTTATTCGTGTTCCGGCAAAAGGGAGGAACGATTATGGCAAAAATGGCAGATTTGGAATTCAAGATCCATGAGATCACCGATCGAATCCGGGAGCTGCGCTCGATTCTCGGCATTACCGAGGAGGAGATGGCGGAAAAGCTCGGTCTCCTGACGGAGGACTATCAGGCCTACGAGGCCGGCGAAGAAGAGCTGAACTTCGCCTTCCTCTATACCTGCGCCCAGATTCTCGGCGTCGACGTAACGGAGCTCATCGAGGGCGTCACGCCCAACCTGCGCAGCTATATCCTCACCCGCAGCGGCGAGGGGCAGCGCGTGGAACAGGCCCACGGCATGACCTACTATAACCTGGCCTACAAGTTCCGCCGCCGTATTGCCGAGCCGCTGTTTGTCCACAGCGTTTTCAGCGAGGCCGCGCAGCTGCGCCCCATCGAGGTCACCACCCACGAGGGCCAGGAGTTCGATATCGTCATCAGCGGCTACCTGAAGATCCAGCTCGGCAAGCATACGGAGATCCTCGGTCCGGGCGACACGATCTATTTCGACTCCACCACGCCCCACGGCATGATCGCCACCAACGGCGCCGACTGCGATTTTTACGCCATCGTGCTCACACCCGAGGAGCAGCTTGAGCCCCAGCCCGAGGTGCAGCCCGCCATCACCGCCATGCGCGAAACCGGGCGTAAGCGCATCTACGAAAACTTCATCACCCCGCTGGAGGACGGCAGCGACATGCTGCGCGGCGTCCGCTTTGAAAATACCGACCGCTTCAATTTCGCCTTCGACGTAGTGGACGCCCTGGGCGAGCAGCAGCCGGACAAGCTTGCCCTGCTGCATGTGGACCGCCATATGAAGGAAAAGCGCCTGACCTTCGGCGACATGCGGAAGATGAGCGGCCGGGCCGCCAACTACTTCCGCTCTCTCGGCATCGGGAAGGGCGACAAGGTCATGCTGGTGCTGCGGCGCAACTGGCAGTTCTGGCCGATCCTGCTGGGGCTTGAAAAGCTGGGCGCCGTCGCGATCCCGGCGGTGGATCAGCTTCTGGAAAAGGACTACCTCTACCGTTTCGAGACCGCGCATGTCAGCGCCATCATCTGCACCGCCGACGGCGACAGCACCCGTCAGAGCGCGCACGCCATCGAGCAGTACGGCAAAATCACCAACAAGATCGTCGTCAACGGGGATGTGGAGGGCTGGCGCAGCTTCGACCGCGAGTTTGAGATGTTCTCCAGCCGTTTTGCCCGCACGGATGACGCCATCTGCGGCGACGATCCGATGATGATGATCTTCACCTCCGGCTCCACGGGCTATCCGAAGCTGGCCTGCCACAACTGCAAGTACCCGCTTGGGCATTTCGTCACCGCGCGCTACTGGCACTGCGTCGATCCCGACGGTCTGCACCTGACCATCTCCGACACCGGCTGGGCCAAGGCCATGTGGGGCAAGATCTTCGGCCAGTGGCTGTGCGAGGCGGCGGTCTTCGTCTTCGATTTTGACCGCTTCAACGCCGACGAGATCATGCCCATGTTTGCCAAATACAAGATCACGACCTTCTGCGCGCCGCCCACCATGTACCGCATGCTCATCAAGCAGGATCTGAGCCATTACGACCTCAGCTCCATCCGCCACGCCTCCACCGCGGGCGAGGCCATGAATCCCGAGGTGTTCAACCGCTTCCGCGAGGCCACGGGTCTGAGCATCATGGAGGGCTTCGGCCAGACCGAGACCACTGTGGTTCTCGGCAACTTTGTGGGCATGGTGCCGAAGATCGGCTCCATGGGCAAGCCCAACCCGCAGTATGACGTGGAGCTCATCACCCCCGAAGGCAAACCCGCCCCCGCCGGCGAGATCGGCGAGATCTGTATCTTTACCGGCGACGGTACGCCCTGCGGCCTCTTCGCCGGGTACTACGAGAACGAGCAGGAGACCGGCGCGTGCTGGCACGACGGCTACTACCACACCGGCGATCTCGCCTGGCAGGATGAGGACGGCTACTTCTGGTATGTCGGCCGTGCGGACGACGTGATCAAGTCCTCCGGCTACCGCATCGGGCCGTTCGAGATCGAGAGCGTCCTGATGGAGCTGCCCTACGTGCTCGAGTGCGGCGTCACCGCCGTGCCGGACGAGGTGCGCGGTCAGGTCGTCAAGGCCTGCATCGTCCTTGTCAAGGGCAAGGAGGGCACCGACGAGCTCAAGAAAGAGATCCAGAACTACGTTAAAAAGCGCACCGCGCCTTATAAATATCCCCGGATTGTGGAGTTCCGCGAGGAGCTGCCCAAGACTACCAGCGGCAAGGTCATCCGCAGCAAGCTGAAATAATCACATACAAATACTGTCAGGGGCCGATCCGAGGATCGGCCCCTGACAGTATTTGCTGCCTGTGAACACGCCGGCTCACAGGCAACGGCGCCTTGCGCCGTTGAAGATCCGTATTGCAGGTGTCGGTTCAGTAAAGAAAAGGCTCCGCTTCAAATACGTAAGTAAATGTTTTTATGTGAAAATTCAATCTTTACATACGCAGTTTTATGTGTTATACTGACGCCGAACATCCGGAAAGGAGGCGGCGGGCAAAGGATTGCGGACGCCGCACGACAGAAATGAACCAGACTGTTGAGCAGAAATATCCCCGCGCTTTTCACGGCTGCCGGCCGCAGCACGCGCTCTGGGACGATTTTTCCGTCCGTCACCCCAAAATGCCGCCGGAACGCCGTGCAAAGATTTTCTCTCCCTTCGATGCGCTCCGGGGCTTCGATCTGGCTATTGAGGACAAGCTCCGTCTCTATGTCGACAAACGTGAGCCGGGCGAGGAGGAGCAGCTGCGCCTGAATGAAGCGCTCACACGCCTTTTCGCGCTGACGCACAATCGGGGAACGGCGCGTGAAAGGCCGGTGCGCGCGACGGTGACCTTTTTTGTCCCCTGTCAGGATGCCAACTGCGACGCCTACGGCTGCCGCGGCTCCTATGAGACGGTGTGCGGCACGGTCCGGAAGGTCGATCCCCTGCTGACACGGACAATCCTGATCGAAGACAGGACGGTCGATTTCTCGGAGCTTGCCGAAATCACCATAAACGAGGAAGAATAACATGTGCTGCCGCTATTATATGGAGATGTCGCCGGAGCTGCGCCCGATCGTGGAGGCGGCGCAGCGCTCCGGACTGTACAGAAACAACATCGCTAAAATCGCAAGGCCTCTGGTCACGGAGGGTGAGGTGCATCCGGACTCCCTGGTTCCGGTTCTCGCCTCCGGCAAGAGCGGGAAAAAAGCCGTCTTCCCCATGCTCTGGGGCTACCATGTGCCGGGGATCGGAAGGCTCATCGCCAACGCGCGCGTGGAAACCGCCTCCGAAAAGGCCGCCTTTCGGGAGGGCTGGGCCGCCCATCGCTGTGTCATTCCCGCTTCCTGGTATTACGAATGGCAGCATACGCTCTCCCCTTCCGGCAAAGTGAAGACCGGGGACAAGTACGCCATCATGCCCCGGGACAGCAGGATCACCTGGCTCTGCGGGCTCTACCGCCTGGAAGAAAACTTTCCGCACTTCGTCATCCTGACGCGCGAGCCGGGAGAAGCCGTCGCCTCCATCCATGACAGGATGCCGCTCATCCTGCCGGAGGAATCCGTCGACGCCTGGATCGACCCCGAGCGCAATCCCTACAGGCTGCTGGACGCCGCGCTGACGGATATGATCTGTGAAAAAGCGGACGCGCGGGGTGTTTCCCCGCGCGCGAACTGACATGCCGACTATTTTTTATTTCTGAGATATTTTCCGCACTGCATGGCGGCTACAGCGCCGTCGGCGCAGGCGGTGACGACCTGACGAAGCGGCGTGACGCGCACGTCGCCCGCGGCGTAAACGCCGGGGATATTCGTCTCCATCTTCTCGTTGGTCACGATATAGCCCCCCTGCATGTCCAGAACACCGTCGAACATGCCGGTCGTCCTCTTGCCGGTAAAACCGAAGAGGCCGAAGACGCCGTCCTCTTCGTCCGCCTTCAGCACGGTGCGCTCACCGGTACTGACGCTTTGCATGACAATCTCACTGAGCATCCCGTCGCCGCCAAGATCCGCAACCTCAACGCCGAACATCACCTGGATTTTCGGATTTTCCTCGATTTCCCGCTTGATATCGGGCGACGCCGCCAACTCATGCCCCTTATGGAGTATGGTAACCTTCCGTCCGAAACGGGACAGATAGAGCGCCTCCTCCGCCGCGATGCCGCTGCCGCCGACCACATAAATCTCGAGATCCCGGAAAAAGTTTGCGTCGCATACGGCGCAGTAGCTGACGCCCCTGCCGACATATTCCGCCTCGTGCGCGCAGCCGATAAAGCGGGTCATGGCGCCGGTGCACACGATGACGCTTCTGCCCTGGTATACGCCCCTGCTGCCGATGAATTTCTTGACCGCGCCGCTGAAATCGCAGGCGGAAACCGTGTCGCTGACGCGCTCGCAGCCGAATTTCCTGCACTGCTCGGTCATGGGCGCGACGAGCTCCTGCCCGCTCATGCCGTCTATATTGGCCTGCCCGGGGTAATTTTCGATTTCGTGGGTCAGGACGATCTGACCGCCGTCAACCCCCTTCTCGATAATCAGCACAGACAGCCCGGATCGTCCGGCATACAGGCCCGCCGCGAGTCCCGCAGGCCCGCCGCCGAGAATCATGACATCATAGATTTTTTCCTCCATGTTTTTTCCTCCTCTGTAAGTGATCTCCGAAAAGCGCCGGTCTTTCATCCCGGCGGGGGTATTATGCGTTTATTGTATTATTTCCCGCAGGCTTCAATGATGGCCTTCATATCCTCCATGTGCCGCATCATATCCCGGAACAGTGCAAGCTGCGCCCTGGCGCGGACAAGATTGTGCTCCGGATAATCGATGCGGAAGTACTTGTCCCCCACCAGATAATCCCCGAGAAAGCGGGAGGCCAGCTCCAGCGTGATCACGGCGGCGCCGACGGCGAGGGACTGACGTTCCGCGGCTTCCAGAATCCCGCCCATCTCGCTCAGATACCCCTCGGTATAGGCTTTGAAGAGCGTCAGATCCAGTTTCATCTTTTCACAGTCCCGCTCGTCCTCCTCCGCCGTACAGGCCGCAAACCGGATCGTATCGCCGAAATCATAGCAGGCAAGGCCCGGCATACAGGTATCCAGGTCGATGATGACAAGCGGGTCAAGGGTATTTCGGTCAAACAGGATGTTGTTGGTTTTCGTGTCGTTGTGCGTCACGCGGATCGGGAGCTCACCCGCGTCGATCTGTCTGCACAGTGTACCCGCGAAGTCCTGATTGTCTTTGATGAGGGCAATTTCCGCCCCGGCGGACGCCGCCCTTCCCAGCGGGTCCTCCTCCACATTCCGCAGAAAGCTCTCCATCCGGTAGACCGTATCGTGGAAATGCGGGATGGATTCCACCAGCTGGGAAGCGTCAAAATCCTGAAGCTGCCGGTTGAACTTCCCAAAGGCCTTGCCGGACATGCGCAGCACCTCGGCCTTGCCCTCCGCGGTCTCAAAGGAGACGGAGTTTTCAATATAGTTGTACAGGCGCCAGAATTCCCATTCGTTCTGCGACCAGCCGCTTTCGATGATTTTTTCCTGCTCGTCCCGCGGAAGCTCTTCCAGATTTTCAAAGCCGCCGTCCTTCTCTCTGAAAATCAGAAAGTTGTTCCCCGATGCGGTATGATGAAAATGCAGCCGCCGCCTTCTCTCAAGCGTGCGCTCCTTGTTCATGATGTGGCGGGTAATGAGGTCGATGTTGCGCATCATGCTGATCGGTTCCCGGAACACATACCAGTTCACCCGCTGCACCAGGAACTGCCGAACCTCCTTCCCGTCATACAGGGCCGCGTAATAGGCTGTATTGATATGGCCGTTGGGGATCAGCCGGTACAGGATCAGCTCACCGGGGATGCGAAACTGCCGGCAGATATAGGCCAGCTTGTCACGGACAGGATCGGACTGCATCTCTTCACCACTTCTTCTTTATAATTCTTCAAAAAACTGAGGATATCATATCATATGTGTCAAGCGGAAGCAAGTTCCGCTCTTGCCTGATGAGCGCAGATGGTATATAATGCTTTGGAAAAAAGTCGATACGACTTATCGGGAAGGCCCCGCGTTTTCCCGGTCAGGCAAGGAGGTTTTCATGAAGAATACCAAGAAGAGCGGAATCGCGCTTCTCCCGTTTCTCATTTTTATCGTCATCTATCTCGGCGCGGGACTGATCTACCAGTCCAAAGGCGAGGCCATGGCCTTCTACATGTTCCCGTCCGTGACCGCCATGTTCATCGCCGTGCTCGTCGCCTTCTTCATGGACAAGGGCAGCATCAGCGAGCGCTTTGAGACCTTCGCGCGCGGCGCGGCCAATGTGGACGTGCTGACCATGCTGATGATCTATCTGCTGGCAGGCGCCTTCGCCGCCGTCGCCTCCGCAATGGGTGCCAAGGACGCGACCGTCAATCTCGGCCTGTCGCTGGTTCCCCCGTCTCTGGTGGCAGCCGGTCTTTTCCTGATCGCGGCCTTTTTCGGCACCTCTACCGGCACCTCCATGGGCACCATCTCCGCCCTCATCCCCATTGCCATCGGCGTTGCGGAAAAAGGCGGGCTCTCTCCCACCATGATCGTTGCGGCTGTCGTCGGCGGCGGCATGTTCGGCGACAATCTCTCCATGATCTCCGATACCACCATCGCCGCGACCCGTTCCCAGCGCGTGGAGATGCGCGACAAATTTCGTGTAAACTTCCTTATCGCGCTGCCCGCTGCCATCCTCACGCTGGTGCTTCTCTTGATTTTCGGGCGCCCCGAGACCGTTGCCCCGCTGGGCGATCTCTCCTTCAGCACGGTCAAAATCATCCCCTATCTCGCCGTTCTGATTCTTGCGCTGTGCGGGATGAACGTGTTTCTTGTGCTCATCATCGGGATTTTCTCGGCGGGAATCATCGGCATGCTGACAGGTTCCCTGAACATCTCCGGCTTCGCGCAGGCGATTTACGACGGCTTCTGCGGCATGAATGAGGTATTCTTCCTCACGCTCTTCAGCGGCGGCATGTCGGCGATGATTGCCAAAAACGGCGGCATTAACTGGATTCTCGACAAGCTTCGCGGCGTGATGAAGGGCAACAGGTCCGCCCAGGTCGGCATCGCGGCGCTGGTCTCCGCCTGCGACTGTGCCACCGCCAACAACACCGTGGCCATCATCGTAGCAGGCGACATGGCGCGCGAGGTCTCCCATACCTATAAGGTCGACCCGCGCCGAACCGCCTCCCTGCTGGATGTCTTCTCCTGCGTCTTCCAGGGCATGATCCCCTACGGCGCGCAGCTTGTCGTCGCGGCAAGCCTTGCCACGCAGAGCTCCGTACTCGGGCAGACTTTCTCCGCCGCGTCCTTTGTGCGCGGGATGTGGTACTGCTGGATCCTCGCCGCCTTCGGCCTTCTTTCCATCTTCATCCCCTACGCCGACGGCGTGATCCGGAAGGATCCCTGGAACTGGGAATACGACTGCCCCGAGTCCCAGGTTTCCGCGAAGAAGGCCGAGAAATAAAGCTATCCCCCGTTTTGACAAATCCTGTTGATTCTTTGACCGTCATACACCATCAAGAAAGGAAGATGCACCATGAAAGTCACATCCACGCCCAAAGCTCCGGCCGCCATCGGGCCCTATTCCCAGGCGATTTCCGCAAACGGCTTTCTCTTCACCTCCGGACAGATCGCCATCATCCCCGAGACCGGGGAGATCGACGGTACGACCATCGAGTCCCAGGCCGAGCGCTGCTGTATGAATCTCAAGGCGCTGCTGGAGGAAAACGGCCTCGGCTTCGAGTCTGTCGTCAAGACGGTCTGCTTCCTCGCCGACATGGGCGACTTCGCAGCCTTCAACGCCGTCTATGCCAGGTACTTCACCGGCAAGCCCGCACGCTCCTGCGTGGCGGTCAGGACGCTGCCGAAAAACGTCCTCTGCGAGATCGAGCTGATCGCCGCGCTCTGATACTATCCCCATCGAAACAGCCGCCGTGTCAACACGGCGGCTGTCTTGTTTCATCGGTGTGATTGTTCTCGCTCTCCTGTCCCCTGCCGCACGCGGCGCAGACCTCGCAGCCTGTGCAGGAGCCGCAGCAGCCGGAGGGCCTGCGGCGGCGCTTGAGAACGGTCAAAACGACGATCCCGGCAATGCAGGCGAGAATCAGAATATCCCAGATGTTCATGGCACACTTCCCTATCTCAGGCCCAGTACGAGGCAGATCATGCGAAACAGCAGCGCCATCACCCAGGCAATGCAGCACTGTCCCAGCACCACATAGATTGACCATTTGCGGCCCATTTCCCTTCGGATAGAGGCGACAGCCGCCACACAGGGGGTGTACAGCAGGCTGAACACCAGCATGGTTGCGGCGGTCAGTTGACCCAGCACCGCAACATTGCCTTTAAAAAGCGTCTCCATCACCGACACGACGCTCTCCTTGGCCATGAAGCCGCTGACGAGGGCAGTGATGATGCGCCAGTCCCCCAGGCCGATCGGCTTCATCAGCGGAACAAGCAGGCCGGCGATTGCGGCAAGGATGCTGTCCTGAGAATCCTCCACAAGATTGAAGTGGAAATCGAAGCTTTTCAGGAACCATACCGCAATGGTCGCGATCAGGATAACCGAAAAGGCACGCTGGAGGAAATCCTTGGATTTCTCCCACAAAAGCAGCGCCACGTTCCTGGCGCTGGGGAGGCGGTAATTCGGCAGCTCCATCACAAAGGGGACGGCCTCGCCCTTAAAGAGGGTGCTCTTGAAGAAAAACGCCGCCAGGATACCTGTCAGGATTCCCAGAAGATACAGCCCCGAGATGATCAGCCAGCTCTGCCGCGGGAAGAAGACGCTGACGAAAAAACCGTAGATCGGGAGCTTCGCCGTGCAGGACATGAAGGGTGTCAGGAGTATCGTCATGCGCCGGTCGCGCTCGCTGGGCAGGGTGCGGGTGGACATGACCGCCGGAACCGTGCAGCCGAAGCCGATCAGCAGGGGGACGATGCTGCGCCCCGACAGGCCGATGCGCCGGAGCGCCTTGTCCATCACGAAGGCCACACGGGCAATATAACCGCTGTCCTCCAGAATGGACAGGAAGAAGAAAAGCACGACAATGATGGGCAGGAAGCTCACCACGGTGCCGACGCCCTCAAAGATTCCCTCGAGTACGAGACTCTGCACCGCGGGGTTGACCTGCCCGGCCTGCATGCCGGCCTCCGCCAGATCGCGCAGCTTGTCGATGCCAGTTTGCAGCAGATCCTGGAAGAAGGGGCCCATCAGGAAGAAGGACAGGTAGAAGACCAGCACCATGACCGCGGCAAAAACGGGTATTCCGGTATATTTCCCGGTCAGGATCGTGTCGAGCTTCCGGCTGCGGATATGTTCCCGGCTCTCGCGCGGCTTGATGACGCAGCGGTCACAGACCTTCCCGATGAAGTCAAAACGCATATCCGCGATCGCCGCGCTGTGATCCATGCCGCGCTCCTTCCCCATCTGCAGTACGATATGGCCCAGCATCTCCGTCTCGTTCTGATCCAGATTGAGGCGCTCCTCAATCAGGGTGTCGCCCTCCAGCAGCTTGCAGGCCGAAAAGCGCAGGGGCAGCTTCGCCGCCTCCGCGTGATCCTCGATCAGGTGGCTGACAGCGTGGATCGCCCGGTGAACCGCGCCGCCGTGATCGTCGGAGCCGCAGAAGTCCTGTCTTGTCGGGCGCTCCTGATACTTTGCGATATGAACCGCGTGGCGCACCAGCTCATCCACGCCCTCGTTCTTCGCAGCCGAGATGGGCACCACGGGAACGCCGAGCATGGCCTCCATCGCGTTTACGTCCACGGTGCCGCCGTTGCCGCGCAGCTCGTCCATCATGTTGAGCGCCACGACCATCGGGATATCCAGCTCCAGAAGCTGCATGGTCAGATAGAGGTTGCGCTCGATATTGGTGGCGTCCACAATATTGATGATCGCCTTCGGCGAATTGTCCAGCACGAAGCTGCGGGAGACGAGCTCTTCGCTGGTATAGGGCGACATGGAATAGATGCCCGGCAGATCCGTGATCAGCGTATCGCTGTGTCCGCGGATGACGCCGTCCTTCCGATCGACCGTCACACCGGGGAAATTGCCGACATGCTGGTTGGAGCCGGTCAGCTGGTTAAAAAGCGTGGTTTTGCCGCTGTTCTGGTTTCCCACAAGGGCAAAGGTCAGCGTAGTGCCCTCGGGGAGCGGATCGCCGCTGCCCTTCGGATGGAATCTTCCCCCCTCGCCCAGTCCGGGGTGTTCCGTGACAGCCTTCTCCCGGCTCGTCGGTTTTCTCTCTGTCGTTTCCCCGAGCAGGGCAACGCTGATTTTTTCCGCGTCCGCCATGCGCAGGGTCAGCTCATACCCGTGGATGCGCAGCTCCATCGGATCGCCCAGCGGGGCCAGCTTGACCATCGTGACAGCCGCCCCGGGGAGTAGACCCATATCCAGGAAATGCTGCCGCAGGGCGCCCTCACCGCCGACTTCTTCCACGCGGGCGGACTGTCCGGGCTTTAATTCATTCAGCTTCATATTGCGCTCCCGTCCTGTTTTTTCTTTTTTATGTATTTATGTATCAAAATCAATCGTCCCGGTCACAAAACATACCGAAGAATACAGACCGCCTGCAGCATGCTGCCCAGGACAACGAAGACATGAAACACCGTATGGAAATAGGGTTTTTTCTTTCCGATCCCGTAAAGCACCGCGCCCACCGTATAGGAAACTCCGCCCGCCAGAAGCCACAGGAAGCCCGGCATGGTTACAGCCTCGATCGTGGGCTTGAGGGCAACCACGATGAGCCAGCCCATGGCGATGTAGCAGAACATGGAGGCTTTGCTGTATTTTTTCATATCGATCGCCGTCAGGATTCCCGCCAGCAGGCCGAGGCCCCATTCCGCCGCGAAAATTACCCAGGCAAGCGTCGGGTGCTGCGGGCGAATCGCGACCAGCAGCGTCGGCGTATAGGAGCCCGCGATAAGCGCATAGATGGTGCAGTGGTCGACAATGCGCATCACCCGCTTCGCGTTTCCGACGGGCAGGCTGTGATAGACGCTTGAGACAAGATAGAGGATGAGCATGGACAGGCCGTAGATCCAGCAGCTCTCCACCGCAAGCTCCCGCCCGTGAAGACGCGCAAGCTTCAGTCCGTACACGAGCACCCACACAGCAAACGCGGCGCCGAAGATGTGCGTGGCTGTATTCAAGCGTTCCTCCCGTGCGCTGTATTGCGGAATGTCGATCTCTCGAATGCGGCGCATGTCTTGTCCTCCCTTCAAATGATATTTTATCATACTAAAAAAAACGCGGAAAATCAATGGGCGGAAAGCCGATATTGACAAATATCGGATTCACGATAGAATAAGATGAAACAATCCGGAAAAACATATCGGGAGGGTAAACGATGGACAAAACACATATTCTGGAGACAGAATGCCTGCGAATTGAGATCGCCGACGCCGGGGCGGAGCTCAGTCGTGTTCTGGATAAGGAGTCGGGCATGGAACGCCTGTGGTGGGCGGATCCCGCCGTATGGAACCGGCATGCGCCGCTTCTGTTTCCCTTTGTCGGCAAGGTAATCGACGGCAAATACCGCACGGACAGCGGAGAGTATCCCATGAAGACGCAGCACGGCTTTGCGCGTGATCTGGATTTTGACTGCGTGGAGGAGACCGCGGACGCCGTTGCGCACCGCCTCTGCTCGTCGGATCGGACGCGGGAGATCTATCCCTATGATTTCCGCCTCACGGTCCGGCACAGCGTCGACGCCGCGCGTCCCCGTGTCCTGCGGATCGCCTGGACGGTGGAGAATACCGGCACCGGCCGCATGTACTATTCCATCGGCGGGCATCCGGGCTTTCTGCCCCCGCGTGACGTCAAAAAAGAAGACTGCCTGTTCGTCTTCCCCGGACATGACGGGCTTTGGTATTTCGGCGCCGACTGCGAAGGCTTTGCGCTGCCGGAGCAGAAGAAAAAACTCACGCTGAAAAACGGTGCCGCGCCGTATCAGCCGGATATTCCCGCTACCTGGATCTTTGAGAATCAGGGCATTGAAACCGTTCAGATCGCCGCGCCGGACGGCAGGCCCTACGTCACCATGCACTGCGCGGGCTTCCCGCAGCTTGCGATCTGGGCTAACGCAAAGGGCCCCTATGTCTGCCTCGAGCCCTGGTACGGCAGAACCGACGACGCGGGCTTTGCTGGAACCCTCGCACAAAAACCGGGTGTTCAGATTCTTGACAGCGGAGAAACGCAGGAGATTACTTACGAAATTGAGTTCCATTCAGAATGCGATTGACGATTGTCGGGATTTCATTTATAATACAAACACAGTTTGAGTTTTTTTCAAAATGTATCAAAAAGGAGAATGCGTATGAAGAACATTTCCCGCCGCGACTTTCTGAAGGGCGCCCTGGCCGGCACCGCCGCCGCCGCGCTCAGCACCGTCACCGGTATCCCCGCCTCCGCGGAGGAAGCGAAGCTCTACACCCCCGGCACCTACACCGCCAGCGCCAAAGGCATTGCCAGCGACGTCAAGGTCACCATGGAGTTCAGCGAGACCGAGATTCTCTCCGTCGTCATCGACTCTGCCGGCGAGACACCCGAAATCGGCGGCAAGGCTGGCCCCCTGCTTGAGAAGGCCATCCTTGAGGCCCAGGGTCCGAACGTCGACGCTGTCACCGGCGCGACCGTCACCACCGACGCGGTCAAGAAGGCCGTAGCGGACTGCATCTCCCAGGCCAGCGGCAAGGCCGTTGTGGTCCAGGAGGCCGCCCCCGTTGTTTCCGACTGGCTGGGCGAGGCTCCCGAAATCGCGGAGGGCGATATCACCGAGACCCTGGATA
Source organism: uncultured Eubacteriales bacterium (assembly GCA_900321275.1). Taxonomy (GTDB): domain Bacteria; phylum Bacillota; class Clostridia; order Oscillospirales; family Oscillospiraceae; genus Limivicinus. Next base: position 48,029 of record ONVI01000013.1, read on the forward strand.
CCGAGATTCTGGTCGTAGGCTGCGGTACAGGCGGCTGGATCGCGGCGATGACCGCCGCCGAGGAGGGCGCAAAGGTCCTCGTCGTTGAGAAGGCCGAGACCCCCACCAAGATCAAGGAGGACATCGGCGCCATCAACTCCAGACTCCAGCTCGAGAGCTTCGATCAGTACCCCGAGTTCAAGATCAACAAGATCGAGGCCCTGCAGGACATCGTCCGCTACGCCAGCGGCTATGTGGATTCCGATCTTGTCAAGGTCTGGATCGACAACTCCGGCGAGACCGTGGACTGGCTCACCGACCTGCTCGAGGGCACCGGCCACTGGTACATGAGCCTCGAGGGCGGCGTGGGCGACCTCAACCACCCCGAGCGCGACAAGGCCTATGCCACCGGCCACAGCCCCCATCCCGTGGAGGGCAAGCCCGACGACGTGGACCTCAACTCCGATATGACCGAGTTCGTCACCAGCCGCGGCGGAGAGATCCGCTGCAACACCTGCCTCGTCAAGCTCGACCAGGACGCGGACGGCAAGGTCACCGGCATCATCGCCCAGGACATGAAGGACGAGCATTACATCCGCATCAACGCCTCCAAGGGCGTCATCATGGCCACCGGCGGCTACGCCTCCAACGGTGACATGATGCTGGCTCTCCAGCCCCAGACCATGAAGATGAAGATCAATGTCCCCATGGGCTCCAAGTCCGACGGCGCGGGCATCAAGGCCATGCTCTGGGCGGGCGGCGAGATGGATCCCTGCCACGCCTCCATGATGTTCAACCGCTGCTCCTGCCTGCCCACCGAGACCGCCGGCTACAAGACCAACGGCAAGTGGTACTGGTTCGGCGAACAGCCCTTCCTCAAGGTCAACCTCAAGGGCCAGCGCTTCTGCAACGAGTCCGGCCCCTATGAGTTTATGCTGCACTCCATGTACATGCAGCCGAACCACACCTACGTCGACATCTTTGATGCCAACTGCAAGCAGTATGCCGAGCAGTTTGACGAGGTCGGCTGCTGCCGCCTCTTCCCGTTCCCGAACGGCGCGATTTCCAACCGCGGCTTTGACGCCTGCTGGAAGGAAATGACCGAGGGTGAGAACTCCCACCTGGCCCTGGGCTACCTGCAGAAGGCCGACACCATCGCCGAGCTTGCCGAGAAGCTGAACATCCCCGCCGATGAGCTGGAAAAGACCGTCGCCCGCTACAACGTCCTGTGCGCCAAGGGCGAGGACGAGGATTACGGCAAGTCCGCCCACCGCATGACCCCGGTGGACACCGCCCCCTTCTACGGCATCCGCACCGGCGCGTGGCACCTGACCACCCTGGACGGCTGCCGCATCAACACCGACATGCAGGTCATCCGCGAGGACGGCACCCCCATTGAGGGCCTCTATGCCACCGGCGACTGCACCGGCGGCTTCTTCGCCAACAACTACCCCAACCTCTTCACGGGTCTCGCCTGCGGCCGCACCATGACCTTCGGCCGCCGCGCCGCCAAGATCCTCGCGAAGAAGTAATATAACAGAACTTTTCATAACATAATCATCGCATCCCTCATGGCCTTTCAGGCTGTGAGGGATGCAGCATCTTTTTCGTGCCTGCATGGCTGTTTATCGCTCCCCTGCCGGTATGGTCATTATTCATAAAATTCGTTTGTGTATTTCGTACATTTTCCCTCTTGCCAAAAGCATGATATTCATGTATTGTGTGGACACGATAAAGAATGAGTGTGTGTAAAACAGCCGCTGAGGATCAAAAAGAGAAGGACTCCACATCAGGTCTATCCCACCTAACGGGAATTGCGCGAGCCGCAGTTATTGTGTTTTGAGTGTTTCGGTGTTTGGTTCAGCGGTTTTATATATAAGAAAGCAGAGGTTAAAAGATGTTAGATACCAAAAATTTAAAGAAGTAAGCCCTGATCTGTTGTTGATGACGGTCGGGGCTTACTTCTTTTTTATCTTTTTTCTTTATATGGGTATCGGCTTGACACAGCAAGCTTCTCTGTATGACTGTAGGGGCGATTCACGAATCGCCCGGCGGCAGAGGCCACGTCCGGCGAATGCGCCTGGTTGTTTGCTGAATAAACCCGATACCCAGATTATCTTTTTTCTTTATTTATGCTTTCCGCCTGCCGTACGGCAGGTTTTCTTTTTTTGGGCAGCGCTCACAGAACCTTGTTGAGGAACGTAACCAGTCGGGGACTTTCGGGGTGGTCGAAGAGCTCATGGCTGGGCTTGTCCTCTTCGATCCGACCGCCGTCCAGGAAGATGGTGCGGCTGCTGACTTCGCGGGCAAAGCGCATCTCATGGGTGACGACGATCATGGTCATCCCATCCTCGGCAAGCCGCTTCATAACGTCCAGCACCTCGCCGATCATTTCGGGGTCGAGTGCGCTGGTGGGCTCGTCAAACAGCATAACCTCCGGCTCCATCATCAATGCCCGCACAATGGCGATGCGCTGCTTCTGCCCGCCGGAGAGCTGATAGGGCCAGGCGTCCGCACGGTCGGCCAGACCGACTTCACGCAGCAGCTTCATGGCCATCTCCTCCGCCTGGGCCTGGGGCTTCTTCTTGATGCGCATGGGCGCGTCGATCAGATTGTGCAGGACATTCGCGTTGTTGAAAAGGTTGAACTGCTGGAACACCATGCCCATCTTCTGGCGGTGGAGGTTGATGTCCTGATTCTTGTCGCAGATATCCACCCCGTCGAAAATCACCTGACCGGAGCTGGGTTCCTCCAGCAGGTTCAGGCAGCGCAGGAAGGTGCTTTTGCCGCCGCCGCTGGGGCCGATGACGGAGACCACCTCATTGCGGCTGAAGCTGGTGGTGATGCCCTTGAGAACCTCCAGCTTGTGGAAGTTTTTATGCAGGTCGATTACTTTGAGAAATTCATCCTTTGCCATGGCTCATCCTCTTTTCCATCCATGCAATCAGCCGTCCGCCCAGGAAGGTCATGCAGAAATACAGTATGGCGGCGATGGCGAGACTTGCAAGCGTCCGGTAGGTGACGGCGATCACATCCTTGGTCCGGAACATCAGATCCGCAATGCCGATCACGGACACGATGGAGGATTCCTTGATCACAGTCACAAATTCATTGCCGAGGGCGGGGAGAATATTCCGGACCGCCTGCGGCAGTATGATGTACATCATCGCCTGGGTGTGGCTGTAGCCGATGCTGCGCGCCGCCTCCATCTGGCCGCTGTCCACCGCCTGAATGCCGGAGCGGATCACCTCCGCCACATAGGCGCAGCTGTTAAGACTCATGGCGACGATGCCGGCGGTAAAGCGGCTGAAATCCGGAATAAAGGGAATGTCCGGGAAAGAAACGCCGATCATCGGCAGACCGTAAAAAATGAACATAAGCTGAACCATCAGCGGGGTGCCGCGGATGAACTCGATATAAGCGGTGGCGATGAGGCGCAGCGGCATAAACTTGCTCATGCGCAGCATGGCAAGCAGCGTGCCCAGGATGGTGGCGATGAGCACCGAAAAGGCCGAGATGATCAGCGTGTTGCGGATACCCTCGGTGAAAAAGCTGTGATAGCGGGAGAAGAGCAGTGACATATCACTGAAAAAAGACATTGTTATGATTCCCTCCGAATAACAGAAAGCCAGCCAAGACGGGTTTTGCCGCCTTGGCTGTGCTTGGCGTCAGCATGAAGACAGAAGCATTACAGGCCCATCTTGGAGGCCAGCGCGACGGCATCGTCGTAGGCCTTCTGATAGCTGCCGTCGGCCACCACAGCGGCGATGACCTCATTGACCGCAGCGATCAGATCCTCGTTGCCCTTGGAAATGACGACGGATTTGCCGAAGGAGGCTTCCTCGGCGGAGAACTCGAACTTGGACACGGCAAGGGCGCCGTTGCTGTTGGCGACGATGGAATCGCCCACGGCAGAGTCAACCACCAGACCGGCAATGTTGCCGACGGTGACCTCAAGGGCCAGTTCGGGATACTTGTCCAGCTCGAAGAGCTTGCTGTCGGGCAGGGCCTTGGTGATGAGCTGGGACTGGATGGTGCCCTTCTGCGCGCCGACCTTCAGCCCGGCCAGAGATTCCTTGGTGGCGTATTTGTCAACGTTGCCCGCGGCAACCACCAGATACTGCATGCTGGTCTCATAAAGGTCGGAGAAATCAATGACCTCCGCGCGCTCCGGCGTGTTCGTGAAAGCGGCAATGCCAAGATCGACCTGACCTGCCTGAACGGCGGGAATGATGCCGTCGAAGCTCATGTCGACGATCTCAAGCTTCACACCGAGGGCGTCGGCGATCTTCTGGGCGAGGAACATGTCGCAGCCGACAAAGTTTGCATCCAGATCCTTGAACTCATAGGGGGCGTACTGGGCCTCCGTGCCGACGACGAGCTTGCCCGAGGATTTGATCTTGGCCATGACAGGGCCGTCGGCTTCCGCGGCGGATGCGGGGAAGGAAGCGAAGAGGGAAATCATCATCAAAAGGCAGAGAAGCAGTGCGCCGATTCTTTTTACGTTTTTCATAGGGAAACCTCACTTTCAAGCAATTATGCATATACACAGTGAATATTCATTTTATTCCCTTTGTACATACATAATTATACAGGTTTTTTGGCATTTGTAAAGTTTCAGATTTGACAAAAGACATCAGGGAGCAGGTTCGTTTGTTGTACAAAAGTACCGAACCATATATAGCTCCGCACCCGTCAACGGTTTTATACTATCCGGATCGGAGGCGCGGAACCGGAAAACCGTCGGCACTGTCACTGCGGCCGTGCCGGCGCATTTCCTTGCCCGCACCCACAACCATGACGGCGCAAAACGCATGAAGTGCATGATGATTTATATTTGGCTTTTTGCTGATTCCATGATGCCCTCAACATCCGCCCCGACAATGTCGAGTCCCGCAGCTGATATCAGTCTGAATTCGGGAATGCCGTAAAAACCCTGTGCCAGCGCTTTGACATATCCGGCCCCGTATTCCTCCGGAAAGCAGTTCCCGCCGACAGTCGTGATATAGGTAACGCATTTCGCTCTGCACAAGCCGGTCGGTATCCCTTCCGGCGTGTAATAGAACGTGATTCCGCGAACATTGATCTGCTCAAAATACTGCTTCAGCGCAGCGGGGAAAGACAGATCCCAAAACGGTGCGGCAATCACGATATCATCCGCATCGGCAAATTGTCTTGCAAGATCAAACATCGGATCGTTGAAATCCCTCTGCGCAATCAGCCGATCCCGCCTGTTGAGAAAGCTTTCATCGACGGTCGGGAAGTCGATTGCATTCAGATTTACTTCCTCGTAAGCTTCCTTTTGTTTTGACAGGAAATGATCCGCCAGCTCTTTTGTTCTGGATCCTTTCCTTACACACGCATTGATAAAAAGATTCATCCCCGTCCTCCTTCTGTTGATAATACGCAAACGCCCCTGCGGATGAACGATTCCGCGGCGGCGTTTGAATGTTAAGGCAATACCGCACAATTCGGCAAGAGCAGATTTCGAGAAAAATTGAGTTCTGATGAAGGCAGTTTTTCGCAGGAATACTCTGTGTATTTCAAGACGCAATTTTTCCGAAAGATGCCGAAGACGGATTATGCGGTGTTGCCTTAAGGCAGCGGAAAGCGCTCAGTATCATTTGCCGGCGTAAAACTCAGTCCTTGTCGGGTTGGCCTGAATCAGAACCGAGCTCTGCTGGAAGGTCTCGAGCATTTCATCCGCCGCGGCATGAACGGCTTCCTCGGTCGTATCGCTCAGATAAATCACCAGGGTGTATTCCTGATAAAGCTTGTCGTCTCCGACCCAGCCGCCAAGCGCGTCCTGTATGGTATAGCCGCCGAAATGGCGAATCAGAATGTCCTTCAGCTTCTCCTGCGCTTCGGCCTGCGTGAACACCGGTCTGTTCGTGTCCTTGTCGTTCGTGCCGAGATACAGCACATACTGAACACCCTCGCTCGTCTCCGGCTCAGCCGCAGATTCAGCCGGGGCCGGAGCCGGAGCCGCCTCCCGGTTCTCCGCCAGATCCTCAGCCCAGTGGAATACGCCTGTCTTGATCACATTGTCGCCGTAGATCGTGCGGAAATCGTCCCGCATGGAAATCACATGGAAACCGTTCTCTGCCCACTTCTCCTTCAGCGGCGCAGTCTTTTCGGGGTTGCCGTAGTCGCGCACATCGTCGTCCGCGACCAGCATGAAGGCCGCGCTGCGATAGGGATTGTTGTTGATCGTGTACATGTGCATGCTCACGTCGCCGCTGCTGTTGCCGAAGGAGAGCACCGGCTTGTGACCGATCTCCTGGACAATCTGCCTGACCTTGTTCATTTTCAGGTTTTTGATGAGGAGTCTGTCCGTTCGGACGATGTCGTCCCCTGCTTTGAAGACGTATTGCAGCCCGTCCTCACCGTTCTGGCCGGTCGCCTCGAGCTCCACATCCATGCCGATGATATTCTCATAGGGGATGTCCAGGACACCTTCGGTAAAGGTACGGCAGATGAAGCGATCGGTACCCGAGCAGATATAGACCTTGAAATCGTTGTCCTGCAGGTACTCTACGACCTCGATCATGGGCAGGTAGAAGGACAGCGCCCAGGTCATGCCCTCAAAGCCGTCCGCGCTGCGGAGCAGACACCTGTTCACAAAATCGGCAAACTCCTTGAGCGTCATACCGGCATAGGCGCCGGCCGCGTGCCGGGCGTGCAGCAGATCCATGCCGTCGGGATAGGACTTGTCGATCGCATGATCGCGCAGCATGCGGCCGAACTCCAGCATCTCGGCGTCCGGCGTATAGGTGGGATCCTTCAGGATGCGCCAGGCCAGCAGATAGTATTCCAGATAGGTCGGGCACAGCTCGGCACAGAGCGTCCCGTCCATATCGAATACGGCGATGCGGTCGGCAGGCGGAATATAGTCCGGTGATTTTTTGTCCGTCACAGCCTCTACATACTCAATCAGCGCCCCCAGCGCAGGCGCGCCGTCGTTCCAGTCTGCGAAGATTTCCTCATACTCGTACGTTTCCTCAGCCGAGGCAAATGCGCCGCCGAAGCAGCACAGGCCGAGCATGATTGCCAGGACAAGGCAGCTCGTGATAAGTCTTTTCATGATTCTACTCCTTTTGAAGCGTCTTTTCATAGGGTCAGCCGCGCGCGGGCGCAGGATATCGCTGTGCGCCGCTGTGTTTATGCGTCATCACACAGGATCTTGAAGGCGGAGGTATAGGCGTAGATGAGCGGATCGTCGTAACGGAAGAAAATCATGCCGTCCGCGGGACTCTGCATGGTTTCGAGAATTTCTCCGGTGCAGGGATCAATGATTTCCGCCAGCGCCTGTCCGGCGGTGACACGGACGTTTTGGGGAACCAGATTGCGATACAGGCCGGATTGACCGGTACGGACATTCAGCAGCTCGTCATATCGGAAAATACGCCCGTGCGCGGCGGGAGCCGGGCTTCCCTTCAAAATACCGCTGCAGATCATAAAGCGCTCCACCGCGTCGACGGCCAGCTCCGCCTCCAACGCGCTGATCTCTGCGGTGGTGCCGGAGTAGATGCTGTAGGCGTCGGTCTCCCAAATCTGCCAGTTGTAATTCAGGGTAGCGGTATCGTAGGGCCGCGGCTCGCGCACCACGATGTACGGCAGGCCGAAGCCGCGGGCCTTCTCCGGATCTTCGTAGCCCGTGTGTATCATCTGGACATAGGGCTGGAACTCTCCAGGCATGTAGAAGGAGGTAAACTGAATGCCGATGGGATATTTGTTGACGATCTCAAAGATTGCGCCCGCGATCCGCTGGGTGGTCTCGCCCAGCGCGTAGCCGGGAAACATCCGGTTGATGTCGGTGTTGTCGATGCACCAGAAGCGCTTGCCGATGTTCATGGACGCGGGGTTGACGGTAGGGATCACCATGACCTGCCTGTTCTCCGCGAAACGCCCCTGAGCCTCCAGCTTTTTCAGGCGCTGCAAAACACGGGAGCAGGTGTATAGCTGCTGGTACTCGTTGCCCCGGGAGCTGCCCACGATGCACAGCGCCTTTTCGCCCTCGCCGAAGGTAAAGGCGCGGATGCGGAAGTCGTCCCGGTAGATATTGGATATCCGGAAGATGATGCTCTCTTTCATCGCGCGCCGCCTCCTACCAGGATTCGCCCCATGAGCGAGCCCTCATCCACCAGCGGGTAATCCCGGATTGTGAACAGGAGCCCGCTCTTTTCGGCGTTTACGTATTCCAGCACCTGTCCCTCAAAGGGATCGAACACATAGCCGACGGTCTCCCCTTTTTTGACCCGCGAGCCGTGGCATTTTGTTTTCATGAACATCCCCGAGCAGCGCGCGTTCAGGAAGATGACCTCATCCTGGGTGTCCGCGACGATGGGCGTGCTCACGGGCAGGACTTCCCCATCCCACATGCCAAGACTTTTCATGGTGTTCAAAATCCCGGTGGTGAGCTGCTGGCCGTAGTCCCCGGTCAGGCGCATTCCGACGCCCATCTCCACCACAAGGCAGGGCGTCCCGATGGCGTTTAACGAGTAGGCCAGCGTGGATTCCAGCACTGTGCTGGCGCCGTGCACCCATATCAGGTCTACGTTGGCCTGACGCGCCAGCGGCAGCAGCGTGTCCTTGTGGAGCTCGTTGATACGCACCTGCGGGATCTCCGTCAGGAAAATATTGCTGGCGTGGATATCAAATACCAGGTCGGAGCCGGCCAGATCGGACACAAGGGCGCTGGCGACAAACTCGGTCATCACGCCGGTATCGGAGCCCGGGAAGGTGCGGTTCATATCCAGGTCAAAGCCGGGGATGCCCCTCTGGATGGAGCCGATGCCCAGTGGGTTCACTGCCGGATAGATCTCCACGCTGCCGTGCAGCAGTTCGGGATTCCGGTTCAGGATCCTGTTGAGCAGAAAGCAGACATACTGGCCCTCCAGTTCGTCTCCGTGAATGCCGGTCACCACGCAGATCCGCTTCCCCTCTCCGTTTCGGATAACATTTTTTCGGATGCGGAAGGTCTCCTCCACCGGGAGGGGGATGCTGACGATATCTTTTAGCATAGGCGCCTCTCTTCGCTCTCCGTGACGATGACGGAGATGTCCGTTTTCTGTTTTGCGCCGCCTCGGAAAATGCCGCGGTTAATGGCGCAGTCCTGCGCGTCCCGCCCGTGGGAGAGCTTGATGTGCTGGTCAGACACGACAAGGCAGTTGGCGGGATCGTACCCCGTCCAGAGCCCCTCGTGCAGCACCTCCACCCAAGCGTGGCTCTCCCCTTCGCCCAGCAGCATACCGGCCGCATAGCGGGCGGGAATGCTGTGTACACGCAGCGCCGCAAGCATGATGTGCGCGTAATCCTGGCACACGCCGCAGCCCATGGAAAACGCCTCGGCGGCCGTGGTATGAACCGTTGTCGCGCCGGGCTGATAGGACAGCGCGTCGTGCACCCTGCGCATGACGGTCTCCATCTCCGCGGGCGCGCCGGTGCGGACGGAAAGGCTTTCGGCGAAATCCCGGAGCGCGCCGTCCGCCTTCGTCAGCGGTGTGGCAAAGGAAAAAACCCGTTCCCTCTCCGGATTTTCCGTCGGGGTACCGAAAGCCGGCCCGACGTCCGTCAGCCCGCACACGTTGGCCTCGAAGCTGCTCTGCAGCCCGCGGCAGCAGCCGTACAGCAGGGCATTGCCCCACTGATCCCGGCCGCAGCTCAAGTCGTCCACGGGAGACAGAAAATGCCGCAGCTCCGTGATATGCTGCCTTGCGTCCGATGAGGGGACGCAGCGCAGCGTAAAGTGATGGAAGCTGACGGGGGCGTCCATCGTGATCTTCAAATGGTAATGGAAAGACAGCCTTTTCACGCTCAGCACTCCACCAGCGCATCCACGATGCGGATGATCTCCAGGTAATCAAGCTCCGGCGCGTCCGCCAGCTCCTGCAGCCTTTGAAGCCCCGCCTCGGAATAGATCAGCTCCGTGCGGCGGATGCGCCAGCTCAGGCGGCGGATTTCCCGCCGGATCACCGCCCGGTCCCTCCGCAGACGGGCATAGAGGTCGATCCGCTCCACGCGTTTGCCGATCTTGATGATGTTGCGGGTGTTTTCATCGTCGATCTGGTCGTCCGCGCAGCCCCAGAAGGCCAGTATCGCGTCCGTGATCTTCTGAAAATGCAGCAGCGGCGCTTCGCTGCGCATGGCGGACTTCATCTCATAAATCGCCATCTGGATGAAGGAGAGGGTTTCGCTGCCGATCTCCTCGCGCAGCTCGATCGCGTTGTCGTAGGCCCGGTACAGGTTGGAGATGATGGAATTGGGGTCGTCCAGGCCGAAGGGGTACCGGGCGATGAAATCGTCCTTGTCCCGATAGATGTCCGGGATCTCCAGCGACTCGCAGAAGACCCTGTGGTCGTCCTCGCGCTGCTCAATAAGGGTGTCGAAGGAAGAAGAAAACAGCTTGAGCGTGGTATAGACCCGCTCGGAATACCGGCCCAGCCAGAACAGCCGGTCGGTATTCATTACAGACTTAATACCCATGTGTCTTTAAAGCCTCCCCCCTGAGAAGAGTTGACGATGAAGGAATCCGGATTTCTCGAAAAACGGGTAAGCCCGCTTTTCCAGACCACCGGCTCCTCGCTGCTCAGGACAAAAGCGCGCAGATCGGCCTTGCGCTCCACCTGTCCGCCCTCGTCCAGGATCGGAATGTCGCAGAAGTCGATGACCTCCTGCGCGATGAAGCGGCGCGGCTGTGCCGCAATCATGGCGCGAAGGCGTTCCTTCTCCCCTGCGCTGAGCTTGCTGCCGAACACGACGCCGTAGCCGCCCGCCTCCGCAACGTCCTTGATGACCAGCGTATCGAAGTGCTCCATCACATACTTCCGATCCGCCTCATAGAAAGGCAGATAGGTGGGCGCATTGCGCAGGATCGGCTCTTCGCGCAGGTAATATTCGATCATCTTCGGGACGAAATAGTAAATCCCCTTGTCATCGGCAATGCCGTTGCCGGGGCTGTTCAGCAGGGCGACGTTGCCCTTTCGATAGACGTCGAAGATGTGCGGAATGCCGATCAGAGATTCCGGCCTGAAGGTCATGGGATCCATGTACTCGTCGGAAATCCGGCGATACACGGCGCCGACGCGTTCTTTCCTCCCGGCGTAGCCGGTAAAGAAGAGCGTATCGCCCTCAACCTCCAGATCACTGCAGGTGACCAGCGGGACGCCCATCTGCTCGGCGAGATACGAGTGTTCAAAATAGGCCGCGTTGTAGCGCCCCGGCGTGAGCACGACACTGATGCCGCCCGTGTTTACAAAGTCCATGACGTGCCGCAGAAGCAGCGGATAATTCCGGTTGTCCTCGATGGGCGTGTCATGGAAGGTGCGCGGGCTGCAGCGGCGCTCCAGCCCGCGGACGATCGTGGGATAGGAGGCGCCCGAGGGGACGCGCAGATTGTCCTCCAAAATATACCAGACCCCGTCCTTTCCGAGTACGAGGTCGATGCCGGACACATGGGAAAAGATTTCCTTCGGCGGGACAATCCCCTCGCAGGGGGCCAGATAGCCGCTGGCGGCATAGACAAAATCCGCGGGCACGACGCCGTCCGAAATGATTTGCTTTTTGCCGTAGACGTCCTTCAAAAACAGGTTCAGAGCGGTGACGCGCTGTTTAAGGCCCCGTTCCAGATAGGAAAACTCATCCTTCCCGATGATGCGGGGGATCGGATCAAAGGGGAAAAGCTGCTCCTTGAAGACGCCGTTTTTGTAGATGCCGAATTTTACGCCGTAGCGGGCCAACAGACCGTTGATATCATCCGTGCTCTTCAGCAGCTTGTCAAGATTTACCAATTTGAACCACTTCTTCCTTCTGTTGTCGGAGCTGCGCTCTTCATGTCTGGTATAGCTATTATAGCCGCAGTTTCCGGATAAAGCAAGAACAGAACCGTAATTGAGTGCGCCATATCCGATGCCGCTCACCCTTTTGAGACTCGTATGGGCGTATTGGTTATTGATTTTAAGTGTGGGCATAAGTGTTAAAAAGTCGGACGCGTTGCAAAATGCATGTTGAAGCAAAACCATAGGGGTCGATCCCCGGATCGACCCGTTGCATTACGCACATTGTCGTAAAACAGCGGGCCGATGAGGGCATCGGCCCCTGTGATTTCGCATGGTTATGCATTTTGAGACAGCCTGATGTATTCTGCCGTTACGCGGCGATCGGCAAACTGACGTCCGCGCCGGTATACGTCTCAAGCAGCGCATCATAGGCGTCGATGGCGTTCCCGAGGCAGTCAAGCACGTCGTCCAGGCGATAATACCCGTCTGCGTTCCGCTCCAGGCCGGGGAGATCCAGGTCAAAGGACACGGGGGGATTGTCCAGCGTAAGCGGGATCATGCCGCGCAGCTGTTCGGTGCTCTGGTAGATCAGCCGCACTTTGGCATAAGCCTGGCCGTCCTCCGACGTCCATGTTTCAAATACAAGCTTCACACCGATGGGCGTTCTGGGCTCCACCGTGTCGGGCAGCTCATACTCTCTCACGCCGAGCGCGGACAAGACGCTCGCGAGGTTGGAGTCATGACCGCACAGGAAGCTGAACTTTCGGCCTTCCGCCGTCAGCTCAGAACGGATCTCCTGAAGCAGCGGATGCGCCACGTTCACGGCAATCAACGGAGTTTCAAACAGGATCCCGGTATAGGTGTCCACGATGCTGTGGATCTTCAGCCAGTCGTCCCGGGTCAGATCGTGGCCGAAGGCGGCCGCCTTGTCGTCGGCGGTCTCATAGTATTGAAAGGTGAGAGCGTCCGCCACCGACGTCGCGGTCTTGATGGGACCGGATATGCCCGGTTCACTTTCGGGTCCAAGGATGAGAGTCGTCCCGTCTTCCAGCAGGTCGCCGAACTTGCCGGACTTGTATGCCTCGCTCTCATCCATGTCGGTCACATCCATCAGCAGCTCAATGGCGTCCAGCAGCCCGGCGTGTATCCCCTCCAGCCCGGCCTCGCCGCCCAATTCGGCGATCTGGGCGGAGACATCCTCCGCGTACGCATCATTGAAGAAGTTCAGCATGGGATGGAAGGTCGGATCCATCGTATCGTATTCCGCGCGGCACTCGACCGGCACCGACGCCACGGGCAGGAGCCCCGCGGAGAAGTAACGGGCCGTCGCCTGCGTGCGCTGCTTGGCGTTGGCATAGAAGCGCACCGCGCCTTCTTCGGGCCGGTAGTTCTCCGGGAAGAGTCCCTCGTCCTCCAGCCACAGGCGGAAATACTGTCCCATCTGGGTTTCCAGTATCGCGCCGCGCAGGGAGAGCTCACTGGGATTGCTCGTCCACGCAAACCATGTGTGCGGCGTGATGTCACCCAGCATCGAACCGCTGCCCGACAGCGGGGAGCGGATATTGTGGCGGCTCAGCACAACCACCTTGTCCAGCGTGTAGGCAGACTCCGCACCGTTCTCTTCCGCCGCGGCTTCCGGTTCTGTCTGCGCCGCGTCTGCCATCTTCACGCCGTCGCCGTAGATGGTATCGAACTCATCCCGCTCGGAGACCGTATAAAAACCGTTGGCGTCGCATTTCTGCTGAAAGCTTGCGGCGGTCTCCGGAGAACCGTAGTCCCGTTCGGTATCATCGCAGAGCAGCATATACGCCCTGCCGCCGTACTTTTCGTTTTGCAGGGTATAGGTCGCCATGGAGAAATCGCCCGTGGAATTGCCGAAGGCCAGCACGGGCATCCTGCCGATTTCCTGCTGGATCATCGTGGCTTTGTTGGTCTTCTGATTCTTGAGGAAGAGCTCACCGGCGATCACCAGCTCATCCTCCGGCTTCAGCTCATAGAACATGCTGTTCTTGTCCGCGTCGCCGGAGGCTACATACAGAAGATCCGTACCGATCACATGATCCCGGGGGATATACTCGTCCAGCACGCCCTCGGTCAGCACGCGGACAGCGTCCCGATAAGTCGCGCTGACAATATAAATCGTATAGTCATTGTCATATAAGTACTTTACCAGCGAGACCATCGGCCGGAAAAACGCCTCGCCATAGGTCATGCCCTCAAACCCCCAGACCGGCAATTGCTTGAAGCGGCGGACGACATCGTCGTATTCGTCCGGGGTCAGGCCCTCATAGAGCTTCGGGCCGAGCTCGCGTTCCTTCGCGTCAAAGTCCTCGACAGGAACACCCCGGAGCACCTTATCCTCCCACGCCTGCGCGAATGCTTTCAGTTCTTCGGGTGCTTCATAATTCTCGTCATAGAGCGCCCGCTGAATATACAGCCAGTCGTTGAAGTAAGTCGGAAAGCGCTCGCCGTACAATGTGCCGTCGTTGTCGAAAACGGCAATTCTGTCTTCCTTCGGAATATAGCCATCCGAAGTTTCGTCCACAGATTTTTCCACAAAGTCTATGATGGATTTCATCGCCGGGGAATCCTTCGACCAGTGCTCAAGGACTGTCGCTTCCTCTGCTGCGGCAAAGGCATTGCCGAAGCAGCACAGGCCCGGCACCATGGCAAGGATCAGGCAGATCGCAGCAAGTTTTTTCATCGTCAAGCTCCTTTTCATTTTTTGATGTTATAATTATTTTACGGTTCTGCATCGTCAGTGTCAAGGGCTTTTTCCGGAGAATCAAGCCTGAAGTCTTTGCCGTTTTTTCCGACTTGTCTGCTTCAATCATGAGCAGAGAATACCCCCGGCAGGATCGAAGACACAGCTGTATGATGCCCAAATATCCTGTTGCCTTCAGGCGGGGGTTCTGCTATAATTTGTCTGTCATGATATGCTCATGCGCAAGGGTAAAAATCCGCCGTCAGGATGTGCGCGGGGATTTTTCAGCGTTTCCCTAAAGAAAACCGAAATCTTTCCCCTTGTTTCCCTGCTGCACAGGGACGGGGATGAGGATAAATTGAAAGGAGCTTCATACCATGAAAGAAAGCAAGGCCCCCGACTACGCCAAAAAGGAATGCTGGCAGCATTTTCCGGAGATCACCAAGGACGTTGACACGTTCTACATTTTCGCCACGGATTACATCCTGGCCAGCTTTGAGGAGGGCGCTCCCGATTACGCACCGCTCGACAACGAGGAGTTTCTCTTCGGCACGAAGGTGGAATACAGGGACCACGCATCCGCATACGAGGATGCCACCAATGTGTTTGCTCCGTATTACCGCCAGTCCGGCCTGCGGTACGCGGGGGAAGTCATCAAGGAGACCGGGAACTTTGACAATGCGCTTTTGAGCCTGCCCTATGAGGACATCACAGCCGCGCTCGACTACTACTTTGAAAACTGCAACGGCGGCCGTCCGTTCATTCTGGCGGGCCACAGCCAGGGCTCTGCCATGGTTCTGCTGCTGCTGAGGACGTATTTCAAGGACCATCCCGAGTACTATGCGCGCATGGTCGCGGCCTACACCATCGGCTATTCCGTCACGAATGACTATCTTGAAGCCAACCCGCACCTGAAGTTCACCACCGGCGAGACCGATACGGGCGTCATCATCGCCTGGAACACGGAGGGGCCCGAGAACGTGAAGACGAATGCCCGCAATATCGTTGTGCTGCCCGGGACAAGGAGCATCAACCCCCTCAACTGGAAGCTGGACGAGACCTACGCCCCGGCGAGCATGAACCTGGGTTCCATTATAGAAGATCCGAAAACCGGCGAGACCTCGATCGGGGATGTCGGCGCGGACGCGCAGATCAACCTCGCCCGCGGCGTGGTGGTGACGAACGCCAAAACCGCCCCGATGCCCGAGGAAGCGGCCAGAATCGGCGCCTCCTTCTTCGGGCCGGACGGCCGCCATGCCAACGACTACACGTATTACTACAACAACATCAAGGCCAACGTGGCCAAGCGCGTCGCGGCTTATATGGCAAACCGATAATACCAGACAGTTTCAATCGGGCAGGAGGGGTGACGAATCCCCTCCTGCCCGATTTTAATGCCCGGCACACATAGAGGGGCTGTCTCAAAATGCATGATAAACCAAAACCGTAGGGGTCGATCCCCAGATCGACCCGTTGCATCACGCACATTGTCGTAAAACAGCGGGCCGATGAGGGCATCGGCCCCTACGATTTCGCATGGTTATGCATTTTGAGACAGCCTGCAGACTGTAGACAAAGTCCGTTTATGTCATTGCGAACATTCTGACGCGCGGGAAGCGTGCGACAGTCCTTACCTCGTGTGACCGATGTCACGACAAGC
>ONVI01000078.1 GCA_900321275.1 uncultured Eubacteriales bacterium
CTTGTCCATCTGCCGGTCTCGGTGGATCAAAAGCTGGTGCAGCGCCTGTCTTCTCTCTTCAATTCCAGCTTTACCGATATCACCGAGGACGCCGTCACGCCCCTGCTGATCAATTCCACGGAGCGCGCGGCGGACGACACCATGGGCGTCACCTCCGTCATTGCAGCCTTCGTTATCGAAGTGCTCAGCGAGGCGGCCGTCCCCTCCGCGTACATCAGCGGGGAAAATCGGCTGCTGAACCAGCCGGAGTTCCGCGATCCCGACAAGGCGCACAAGCTCATGGGTTATCTCTCCAACGGCGGCTATATTCTTCCGCCGGAGGAGAGCATGCGGAAGGCCGGGGAAATCAAAGTGCTCATCGGTCCGGAAAATGTGGCCGAGGAGCTGAAGGATTCCAGCGTCATCATAGCGACCTACGATGCGGGCGACAACACCCGGGGCGTCATCGGCGTGGTCGGGCCTACGCGCATGGACTACTCCACGGTGGCCGCGAAGCTCTCGATTCTCGCGGCAGGCCTCTCCAGAAGGCTCGGCGGAGGCGAAGCCCCGCCGGAGGGAATGCATAATAAACTGATTATCAAGGGAGATACAGGAAATGAGTAAGAAGCAGAAGACCGAAGCGGAAGAGGTCAAGGAGGAGAAGACCGAGGCCGCCCCGGAGGAAGAAGCCGGGAAAGAAGCCGCCCCGGAAGCGGAAACCGCCGCTGAGCCGGAAAAAGCCGAAGCAAAAGACGCCGAGGCGAAGCCGAAAGACGACGCGCTTGCCGCGATGAATGACAAGTATCTGCGGCTGTGCGCCGAGTATGACAATTTCCGCAAGCGCAGCCAGAAGGAAAAGGACGCGCTGTACGACGACATCAAGGCCAATACGCTCAAAGCTTTCCTGCCGGTTTACGACAACCTGGTCAGGGCGCTGGCTCAGTCCACGGAGGATGAGGCGTACAAGAAGGGCGTCGAGATGATCATGGCCCAGTTCAGAACCACGATGGAAAAGCTCGGCGTAACCGAGATGGACTGTCTCGGCCAGAAGTTTGATCCCGCCTTCCACAATGCCGTCATGCATGTGGACGACGAGGAAAAGGGCGAGAACGAGATCGTCGAGGTCTTCCAGCAGGGCTTTATGCTGGGCGACAAGGTGATTCGCTTCGCCATGGTCAAGGTTGCAAATTGATCCGCACTTTCCAGCCAAAAGCTGTTAAGTTATCATTTTGTTAAAAAATATATCACATATACAGGAGGAATTCACAATGGGTAAAATTATCGGCATAGATCTGGGTACCACCAACAGCTGCGTCGCCGTGCTTGAGGGCGGCGAACCCGTCGTTATCGCCAACGCCGAGGGCGCGCGCACCACGCCTTCCGTCGTTGCCTTCGCCAAGACCGGCGAGCGCATGGTCGGCCAGGTGGCCAAGCGCCAGGCTGTTACCAATCCCGACCGCACCATCTCCTCCATCAAGCGTGAGATGGGCTCCAACTACCGCGTGACCATCGACGGCAAGTCCTATACCCCGCAGGAGATCTCCGCGATGATCCTCCAGAAGCTGAAGGCCGACGCCGAGGCTTATCTGGGCCAGACCGTCACTGAGGCCGTCATCACCGTCCCCGCTTACTTCACCGACGCACAGCGTCAGGCCACCAAGGACGCGGGCAAGATCGCGGGTCTCGAAGTCAAGCGCATTATCAACGAGCCTACCGCCGCGGCTCTTGCCTACGGCATGGATAAGGAAACCGATCAGAAGATCATGGTCTACGACCTCGGCGGCGGCACCTTCGACGTGTCCGTGCTGGAGATCGGCGACGGCGTTATCGAAGTTCTTGCTACCGCCGGCAATAACCGCCTCGGCGGCGACGACTTTGACGCCTGCATCACCGATTACCTGGTGAGCGAGTTCAAGAAGAGCGACAGCATTGACCTGTCCACTGACAAGGTCGCCATGCAGCGTCTGCGCGAGGCCGCTGAGAAGGCCAAAATCGAGCTTTCCGGCGTGACCACCACCAACATCAACCTGCCGTATATCACCGCTGATGCCAATGGCCCCAAGCATCTCGACGTCACCCTGACCAGGGCCAAGTTCAACGAGCTGACCCATCACCTGGTCGAGAAGACCGCCGGCCCTGTCAAGCAGGCTCTGTCCGACTCCGGCCTCCAGCCCAGCGATATCAACAAGGTTCTGCTGGTCGGCGGCTCCACCCGTATCCCCGCCGTGCAGGAGATGGTCAAGTCCCTGACCGGCAAGGAAGGCTTCAAGGGCATCAACCCCGACGAATGCGTCGCCATCGGCGCTGCCATTCAGGGCGGCGTACTGAACAAGGACGTCGACGGTATCGTTCTTCTGGACGTGGCGCCTCTGTCCCTCGGCATCGAAACCCTGGGCGGCGTGTTCACCAAGCTCATTGAGCGCAACACCACCATCCCGACCCGCAAGAGCCAGATCTTCTCCACCGCAGCCGACAACCAGACCTCCGTTGAGGTCAACGTCCTCCAGGGCGAGCGCGAGATGGCAGCTTACAACAAGAGCCTCGGCCGCTTCCATCTGGACGGCATCGCCCCGGCGCGGCGCGGCGTGCCTCAGATTGAGGTCACCTTCGACATCGACGCCAACGGCATCGTGAACGTCTCCGCGAAGGATCTCGGCACCGGCAAGGAGCAGCACATCACCATCACCGCCTCCTCCAACATGTCCAAGGAAGACATCGACAAGGCCGTCAAGGAAGCCGAGATGTACGCCGCTGAGGACAAGAAGCGCAAGGAAGAGGTCGACGTCCGCAATGAGGGCGATCAGATGGCCTACCAGATTGAGAAGACCCTGAGCGAGATGGGCGACAAGCTCGACCCCTCCGACAAGAGTGAGGCTGAAGCCAAGCTCCAGAATCTCAAGAGCGCCCTGACCGGCACCGACTCCGCAGCCATCAAAAACGCCACCGAGGAGCTCAAGCAGGTGTTCTACAAGATCTCCGAGAAGATGTACCAGGCCCAGGGCGGTCAGCCCGGCGCGGGCTTTGATCCCAGCCAGGCAGGCCCGAATCCCGGCGGTCCCGGCGGTCAGGACTACTACGACGCAGACTACACCGTGGTCGACGACGACAACAACAAGTAATGATTCAGCAGTGAAGCATGGCTTGAGGCGGAGCAAAACAACTCCGCCTCAAGAGCATGCATAGGAGGAGGCTTGCGTATGGCCGAAAAAAGAGATTATTATGAGGTGCTGGGCGTCCAGAAAGGCGCCTCGGCAGAGGAAATAAAAAAAGCATTCAGAAAGCTGACCAAGGAAAACCACCCCGATCTGCACCCCGGCGACAAGGCCTGTGAAGAGCGCTTTAAAGAGGCCAACGAGGCCTACGAGGTGCTTTCCGACGAGGAAAAGCGCAAGAAGTACGACCAGTTCGGTCATGCGGCCTTTGATCCCAATGCAGGTTTCGGAGGCGGCGGATACGGCGATTTCAGCGGCTTCGGGGGCTTCGGCGATCTTTTCAGCGATCTTTTCGGCGGCTTTGGCGGCGCTTCCGCGCGAGCCAATCCCAACGCGCCGCGCCGCGGCGAGAGCATTCGCGCCGCCGTGAATATCAGCTTTGAGGAGGCTGCTTTCGGCTGCAAGAAGGACGTCACCGTCACCAAGGTGGAGACCTGCGCCGACTGTAAGGGTACAGGCTGCGCGCCCGGTACGACGCCGGAAATCTGCCCCGACTGCAAGGGCACCGGCTCCGTCACGGTCAGCCAGCGCACACCCTTCGGCGTGATGCAGTCTGCCTCCCCCTGTTCCAAGTGCCGCGGAACAGGCAAGATCATCCATCAGCCCTGCAAATCCTGCCGCGGTGTGGGCAGCATCCGCCGTCAGCACAAGATAGAGGTCAACATCCCCGCCGGCATCGACGACGGACAGACCATCTCCAAACCGGGCGGCGGCAACGCCGGTGTCAACGGCGGCCCTGCGGGCGATCTGCTGGTTACCGTTATCGTACACCCCCACCCCCTCTTCGAGCGCGACGGAAACTCCGTTCTGCTCAATCAGGAGATCAGCTTTTCCCAGGCTGCTCTCGGTGCCGATATCGAGGTACCGACCATCGACGGCAAGGTAAAGCTCAAGATCCCCGAGGGGACGCAGCCCGACTCCACCTTCCGTCTGCGCGGCAAGGGCATTCCCAACCTGCGCGGCAGCGGACGCGGCGACCAGTTTGTCACCGTCTCGATCAAGGTACCGAAAAACCTGACCGGATCACAGAAGGAGCTGCTCCGGCAGTTTGCCGCCTCCATGGGCGAGTATGACAACGACACCGGCCGCAGCAACATTTTCGGACACAAGAAGAAGTAATCGCATATGCAGAACATAAAAACGGACTGCCTCGGCAGTCCGTTTTTATGTGGATATATCCTTGCCTGTCCTATCACGCAAGGTTCTGTTCCGGCAGCGCGGGGTGCTCCTCGACAGGCGCGGGCTCGGCCTTCTTCTTGCCGAGCATGCGGGTGATTACGCCGAGGGCAAGCGGTCCCGCAACGAACGCGGTGACGATCTTGAGGCCGGGAATGAGGCTCAGAATACGCCAGATGAGCAGGCCGGCGGCGAGCTCCGCCCAGTAGTTCTTTGTCTTCTTCAGAGCTTTGCGCCAGAGCAGAGAGCCGAGGAAGAAACCGAGGAACACAGGCGCGGCTGTCAGAACCGCAGAGTAAACCAGCAGCAGGACAAACGCCGGGCGCAGGCCGAAGCCGGTAATCATCAGGATGATCGACGCAAGCGGCAGCCCTGCCAGCACCGCGAAACCGATGCCGAACGCAGCCGCGTACAGGCCGAAGTCCTTACCGGTGTAATCGCGGTCGACCTTCTCCCACAGCGGGGTAAGCCAGAGGAAGAAGTAGGCGATCAGCAGCAGGCCGAGGTAGGAAAAGAGCACTGACTTGATTTTTGAGAATACCTTTGTCGATTTTGCGGGCTGCGTACTCTGGACAGGAGCCGGGGCGGCTTCGGCGTCGTCCGGCTTCTCGGCGTTCTCCGGCTTTTCGGTGCCCTCCTTTTTATCGGCATAACGCTCGGCGTTGTTGAGAATCTCATCCGGGCCGCTGACCCTGGCACTGTCGTTAAAGCGGAGCGTACCGCCGATCTTCGCGTCGTCCGCGATCTGGATCGTCTCCGCATCCAGGTATACATTGCCGCCGATCTCGCCGCTGATACTGACCGTCTGGGCGCCGGCAAACAGGTCGCGCCCAATCGCGCCGCGAAGGTCCAGCACTTTTCCGACCGCGTAAAGGTCGCGGTCCACATTTCCGCTGACAGCCACGCTGTTGCCGCCGATGAAGGCGTCATTCAGACATTCGCCGCCGAAGGAGACGGTATTGCCCGCGATAAAGGCATATTCGCCCGTACCGCCGGCACTGACGGTATTGCCCGCCATAAAGAGAATGCCCTTAACCTCCGCATTGCTTGTCGCATCCTGCCCCGCCTGAAAAACGGTGGCGTCGTATGTTCCGGTGAGGCTTCCCTCCTCGCTGCTGAATACCACCTCGGCAAAGGCGGCAGGCATAAGGCAGCAGAGAAGCAGCAGGGTCAGGAGTAAGCAAGCCAGCAGTCTTGATGTTTTCATGGTTTTCCTCCTACAAATATAATATTTGACATCCATGCAGGATGCGGATAAACACGAGCGTCATGCGGTGCTGTCGCTCTCGCCCTCGCGCATGAAGGCGGGAATAAAGCTCGGCTCCGGCGTGGCGGTGAGATCCGCCATTTTGAGATAGACCGTACCGGTGACCTGGGTCACGGTAAAGCGGTCGAAAAACATGATATTGCTGTTGGAATAGTTTCCAAAGGCCCAGGTAGTGGTGCGGTCGCCCTTGGGCCAGAAGTGCAGCAGCTCGCTGATCTGTACGCGCTCGCTGGTTTCGGGGATGCCGGTGAAGCTGAGATCGTCGAAATTGATCTGGAAGTCCCCGCTCATCACCACGCCCTCCGCCTCGAAGCGCAGGGCCATGGTGTCCTTGTGCGCCGGGTCGTTCGCGGCGGTAAACTGCGGCTTGAGCTGGAGGCCGTAGGCAATGGTGGAGGAATTGATCTCGCTTGTGTTCTCGTCGCGCACGTCCGCGCGGTATTCCTTGTAATCAAAGTAGGTATAGAGATTGTCAAGGCTCATCTTGACCTCGAAGATCTCATTCGGCGTGGGCGTCGGCGCAGGCGGC
>ONVI01000064.1 GCA_900321275.1 uncultured Eubacteriales bacterium
TGCAGCAGACCATTCTGGATGACAACGGCTATGTCTTTTGCTCTTTCCTGGAGATGAGCATGATCTCCAAGGCCAATGTCTCCAACTGGAACGCCCACGCCTGCGACTACTACGAGGTCACCGTCGATCTCGACATCGACTGAGTCAACCCCATATAGAACTGCATGCCCCTCCCACTCGGAGGGGCATGTTTGTTTAGTCGCATTGAGGAATGAAAAACGGCAAAAAATCTGCAGTAAAATGCAAAAAATATCCCCCCGGGGGGCTTGTGCGGTGCCCTGAAGTTTCATACAATATAAACAGAGAGGGACTACGACAGCAAAGGAGCAAGCCATGGAAATTGCAGAATACTTTGACTCGGTTGCCTCGTTTTGGGATGATGATTTCTCTGAGGCCAAACCCGCGCGCGTCGTTGCTTCCACGATCTCGATCCCGCGTGGCGGCGCCTGTGTATTGGATATAGGCTGCGGCAGCGGTTCCATGTTCATGGATTTGCTGGAGAGCGGCGCCTGTGAAATCGAAGGACTGGATATCTCCGGCGGTATGGTGGAGGCAGCGAAGGAAAAGTTTTGTTTCGACCCCCGCATCCATGTAGAGAAGGGAGATTTTCTCACGCATGAACAGCTCGGCTATGATGTGCTGATGGCCTTCAATTCTTACCAGCATTTTCTGCAGCCGCGCGTGTTTCTGAAAAAAGCCAGGGAGCTGCTTCGTCCGGGCGGACGGCTCACGATCGCGTTCCCGTTTGACAGGGAGCACACCAATACGATCAGCGCGATTCTGCCTGCCGGACTTGCCAGAGGCCTGCTTTCGGCGGAGGAGGAAGCCGTGTTCTGGCGGGAGTGGTTTGACATCGACTGCATTTGCGACAACACGGGCCTATACCTGTTGCCTGGTGTAGTAAAATGACAGAAAAATATAAGTGCCGGGAACTGTCAGTTCTGAACAGTACCCGGCACATTTTGTATTTCAGATTATTTGCTTGCTGCTTTCTTCCGCAGGCTTGCCTTAACGACGCCCTTGGGGTCTTTGATGAGCAGGATCACGAGCCAGAGGATCAGGCCGAGAGCCACAACGGAGAGGCCGAGGAAAGCGTCGTTGAGCATATCCTCAGCGGCGGGGGTGAAGTACTCCGCGCCGAGCTCCGCGTACTCAAAGATCGCGTCGCCCAGCCACATGAGGGAGGCACCCCAGAACAGCACGCAGGGGACGCCAGGCATCATGCTGTCATCCTTGCGCTGATACCACTTGACCGTGGCGATAATCGCCGCAAATACACAAATAAGAAGTGTCATGTCGTTTCCTCCTTACGCGGCGGCCTTCTGCGGCTTCGTATCCGGGCGTTCCATGATCCTGTCTGCGACAAACATCATGATTGCCCACGTGACGGTTACAATGATCGCCATGGTGACGCCGATGGTGCTCATCTCGTGCAGCATCTCTGCTGTGTCTCCGGGATCATTCATCGCCGTCAGGAACGGGAACCATGGGACGACTTCACCGTGCCAGATGTGCTCAAAGCAGAGCAGGAACGCGCCGCCCCACAGAAGCTGCGCCAGGATCATGAGCTTTTTGCTCCAGGGGAGATGCTTCTCCTGCTTGGTCTCGACAGCGGCTTTCTTCGCCAGCTTTTGTGAATCGGCCTTCATCTCGCTGTTTTTCATAATCTGTGCGGCCGCAGTGACCACAACGGCCTCAGCGGCGGAAACCAGAAAACATGCCATACCTATGTTCCTCCCAAATGGTTTTATTTGCAAACGGCTGACTGCCGTTATGCCCTATTTTCGTATCGCTCGGTTGAGTTCTGCCTTAAAGGCGTCGATCAGTGCCGTATCTCCGGTTTTGCGGTATTCCTCCGCAAACTGCTCGGCATACTGAGACATGAAACTGCTGCAGATGCTGTCAAGCTGTCCTCGCACGGAGGCAAGCTGTATCAGGACTTCGGTACAGTCCGCGCCGTCCTCGACCATGCTGCGCACAAGCTTTATATGGCCGATGGTGCGGGACATACGGTTTGCCATGTAACGGGCGTCATATTGCGCAGACTTTTTCTCATTGTCCATTTGATGCAATTCTCACTTTCTATATTAAAGCTATTTTAACCTCATCAGTGCCAACCCACAACCCGGGTGGGGGGATACAAGTTATTGCCCGAGGATATCCCCCCACCGGGGTTAAAGCAGCAAAGTGACGAAAATGAACGAAGTTTCTCTGCCAAAATGCCGAAGCACAAGAGGCGATATGCAAAATTGCCGGAGTTCAAGTTGAATATTCATGACCAAATTCGTCGAAATGCCTGAAATAACCCGGGAGGGGGGATGCTGCAGCAGCATCGGAAAAGGGAAAATTGCATCCCCCGGGGGGGCTTCCGCGCAGAGCGTTTTTCTGTTATGCTCTTACCAGATCAGATGCTATGTGATTGCCGGGGGTTCCCTCATCCCAACGTGCTTTTACACCTCTCTGCGCGTAACGGCAATCAAAGATCTCTCTTGCTAAGCCCTCCGTGCTGGTCACACGGAGGGTTATTTAATCCGGGATTCCATAGAAAACCGAAGGAGGAGAAAGATGAAAAGAGGATTAACACTGGTGATGGCCGTGCTGATGGTGATAAGCCTTTTCACCGCAGGCGGTTCGTTCGCTTTTGCAGAAGGTACCGACACGATCGAAGTCACCGATATGAAAGGCCGCACGGTTACGCTGCCTCGGGATGTTGAGCGCGTGGTAGTCACATTCAATATGGAGGAGTATTTCGCCGTATCGGGTGAGACCGGAATCGACAAGCTGGTCGGCTGGAGCCACAAGTATTGGGAAGGCCGCCGCCAGGATGCGTATGATGCTTTTACGGCTGTCTACCCGCAGCTTGCCGAGCTGCCCGATGTGGGGTATAACGCCGATATCAGCATTGAAGCCATCATCTCCCTGCAGCCCGATGTCGTGCTTGCCTCCTCCACAGGCGCCAATTACAATGCGCTGGAGCCCGCCTTTGACAATCTCCGTGCTGCCGGTATCGAGTGCGTATTCTTTGATTTCCATGCGCAGACCGTGGAAAAGCATTGCGCGAGTGTCAAGCTCCTCGGTACGATCCTCGGTCAGGAGGAACGCGCTGCCGAGATCGCGGATTTCTATACCGAGCAGATGGCACTGGTGACAGATCGCCTGACCGACCTGAAGGATGAGGCGCGTCCCCGCGTGTACATGGAGTTCAGCATGGGGCCCGGACAATTCGGCAACACCTGGTCTGAGCAGATGTGGGGCGCTCTGATCCGCACCTGCGGCGGCACCAACATCGCGGCCGGCATGGAGGGAGCCTCCGTGGATATCGCACCGGAGCAGGTGATTTCCTCCAACCCCGAGGTGATCATCTTTACCTGCAGCCCGCGTAATGACGTCAGTGACAACGTGGTTCTCGGCTATGGCGCAGATGAGGCGCTGGCACGGGAGCATCTGGCGGCCTATGCAGGCCGCACCGGGTGGGCCGATCTGGATGCCGTCAAGAACGAGCGGATGGGTGCTCTGTACCATGACCTGAGCCGCCACATCTTCGACTTTGCCGGTGCCCAGTTTCTTGCCAAGGAGATTCAACCCGAAATCTTTGCGGACATGGATCCGGAAGCAAATCTTGCCGCCTTCTTCGAGCGCTTCATGCCTGTTGATCTGGACGGTGTCTGGACGCTCAGCCTCAAGTGATCCATGGATCAGAACAGACAATTAAACGATTCCAGCCGCGCAGTCTATGCGCGGCTGAATCGGCGTAAATATGCGATTATCATTGCCCTCTGCCTGTTCTGCTTTTTTGCCTGCATAGGGGATGTCCTGACTGCCGCGGCCTCTCCGGCCTACCGGCTCTCGACCAGAGATGTGCTTAACTGCCTGCTGCATCCCACCCAAGCCACTCCCGGCACCTACGTGATCGTCATCAAAATGCGCCTGCCCATTGCGCTGATGGCGCTGGTGGTGGGCTTTTCACTGGGGACGGCAGGCGCAACGATGCAGACCATCCTGCATAACCCTCTCGCAAGTCCCTACACCCTCGGAGTCGGCACGGCGGCGGGTTTCGGCGCATCGATCGCCATTGTGCTCGGTCTCGGCTCGGTGATGACTTCTGCGCTGGCGTTTGTGTTTGCCATGCTGATCTGTTTGATGATCTATCTGCTTGGCCGCAGCAATGTCAATTCCGGCTCACTGGTACTGTCCGGCATTGCCTGCCTGTTCCTGTTTCAGGCGCTGCAGGCTCTGCTGCAGTACGGTGCATCCGAGGATCAGAACCAGAGCATCGTCTTCTGGTCATTCGGCTCTCTCCAGCGCACCGACTGGATGAAACTGATCATCACCGCCGTGGTCACCGGTGTGACGACCCCGCTGATCTTCATGGACTCCTGGAGATATACAGCTCTCACGATGGGGGATGAAAAAGCGGTCAGCCTTGGCGTCAATGTTTCTGGGCTGAAGATTAAGGCGTTTTTTCTGATCTCCCTGATGGCGGCTGTTTCAGTCTGCTTTACCGGTTCCATCGGCTTTATCGGTCTTGCTGGACCGCATATTGCCCGGATGCTGGTGGGCGAGGATCAGCGCTTCTATCTGCCGATCTCCGCGCTCTGCGGTGCGGCGATCCTGTCGGCGGCATCCATCATCTCGAAGATCATTCAGCCGGGCTCTGTGTTTCCCATCGGAATCGTCACCTCCATCATCGGCGTGCCGTTTTTCTTCTCGCTGG
Source organism: uncultured Eubacteriales bacterium (assembly GCA_900321275.1). GTDB lineage: Bacteria > Bacillota > Clostridia > Oscillospirales > Oscillospiraceae > Limivicinus. The sequence continues at coordinate 4,715 of ONVI01000064.1, forward strand.
TGATCCATGCCAATCGGGGAGGTGGCCATCGATGAGCCTGCGCATTGAGCATTTGAAATACACCTATCCGAAAGCAAAAGAGCCCGTCATCCGGGACATCTCCTTTGAAGCGCCGGACGGCTGCATCACGGTGGTGATCGGGGCCAACGGCGTGGGGAAATCCACGCTCATCAAATCCATGCTCGGCATTTTCAGGAGCGAGGGTGAAGTCTGGCTCGACGGGAAGAACCGCCGCGACATGAGTCACGCAGAGCTCCACCGTCTGGTGGGCTACATGACGCAGGAAAATGCCCTGCTGACCAGTCTCAGCGTTTTGAATGTGGTTCTTCTCGGCCGTCTCGGCACACTGAATATCCGCGTACAGGACGAAGACATTGACAGAGCTTTGGACATTTTAAAACTTCTGCATCTGGAGACGCTGGTGGACCGACCCTTTTACGCCCTGTCAGGCGGTCAGCGGCGTATGGTGGACGTGGCGCAGACCCTGGTGCGTGATCCCAGGATCCTCATCATGGATGAGCCGACAGCGAACCTCGACCTGGTCAATGAGATGCAGGTGCTGGAGCTGATCAAAGCCTATACAAAACAGCGCGGCACTTCAACGCTGCTCACTCTCCACGATCTCAACATGGCCGCGCGCTATGCTGACAGGCTGGTACTGCTCAAGGACGGCGTGGTATTCCGTGAGGGAGCGCCCGGAGAGATCATCACTGCGGATAACATCAGGGAGGCTTATGGCGTTGAGGTTCACGTCCATACCAGCAGCCGCACCGGAACACCCATGCTGCTTCCGCTCCATCCGCTGCAGCAGACTGATTACACATTTTAGGAGGCTCCGATGGCAATACAGGAACGAATCAATGACTACTGGTCGAAGCGGGCAGATGAATTCGGAGACGCCCGCTATACCGATATGCAGAGCGAAAAGCGCGAAAACTGGACGAGGCTGATTGAGGCACATCTGCCGGATAAGCGTCCGCTGCGCGCACTGGACGTAGGAACAGGAGCGGGCTTCTTCTCCTTTATCCTGCGCGATCTGGGCTGCGAAGTCACCGGGATCGACTACTCCGGGGAAATGCTGAAAAACGCCCATAAAAACTGCGAGCGCCTGGGGTATACGGATATCCGTTTTCTCCAAATGGATGCGCAGAACCTGGAATTTGAGGATGGCAGTTTCGACTTTATCTTTACACGGAATGTGACCTGGACGCTGCCTGACCCCGCGACAGCTTACGCGGAGATGCTGCGTGTATTATCCCCGGGGGGACGGCTGATGAACGCAGACGCAAACTACGCAGCCGGTTTTAAGGTTATGGATGAAAAAGGCTGGACCGAAAAGGCGGCGGAGCAGGCCAACACACAGTATGCCTTTCCGGCACGAAGCTTGGAGATGCTCCGCGAACGCAACGAAATTGCAAAATCTCTGTACATTGCCGAAGAGCAGCGTCCCATTTGGGATTTGCGCGTGCTGATAAACCACGGTGTGGAGCGCTTCTGGCTGGATCTGGACGTGAATGCCAACATTTTTGGCCGTCATGCAACAAATGAAAGCCCTAAGCTGAGCCCTGAATTTGTGCTCGTAGGGCAGAAAAAACAGGAGGACATGTAAACAGATGTCAGAATTCAAAATCATCGAAGTCAAGCAGAGTGTGCTTGAAAACAACGACCGGGATGCAGAGATGCTTCGCTCAGAGCTCCATGCATGTCACACCTTTTTACTCAATCTCATGAGCTCGCCCGGTTCCGGCAAGACCACAACGCTGTGCCGCACGATCGAGGCGCTGAAGGAAGATCTCCGTATCGGCGTGATGGAGGCGGACATCGATTCGGACGTGGATGCTGCTACGATCGAGAATACCGGCGTCAAGGTCATCCAGCTCCACACCGGCGGCATGTGCCATCTGGACGCCGGCATGACACGGCAGGGACTGCGGAACCTCGGCGTCGAAGATGTGGATCTTGCCATCCTGGAGAACATCGGAAACCTTGTGTGTCCTGCTGAGTTTGACACCGGCGCCGTGAAAAACGCCATGATCCTTTCCGTTCCCGAAGGCCATGATAAGCCCCTCAAGTATCCGCTCATGTTCTCCATCTGCGACGTGCTGCTCATCAACAAGATCGACGTGATGAGTGTCTTCGACTTCGATTTGGAAAAATGCAAGGAATATGTCTGGCGGCTCAATCCCCACATGAAGATCATCCCCATCTGTGCGAAGACCGGTGAAGGAATCCAGGAGTGGGCTGACTGGCTGCGTGAACAGACCCGCGCCTGGATCAAATAACATGGCAGATACAGCCTATTATGATATCCTTCAATCCGCTTTGCCGGACAGCGTTTTCGTCGAGCGACTTGTCCACGGCATATCCTGGACGGCGGCGGTCCTCAGTGACGGCTCTGTCGGAGTCGCCATGCACACCCCGGGGGAGACGGTCCCGCGTATGTTCGGGAGCCTCATCGGACTTTCGCTGAATCAGGCGGGACAGGCCATGCTCTCTTGGAACATGGAGGAGGCCAGCGAAGTCTTCGCCGCCGTCAACGCCTTTTATAACAATCCCGCCTGCGGCTTTCTCAAGCCGGAGGCCAAAACGCTCGACGGCATTGACCTGCATGACCGCACGGTGGGGATGGTCGGCATGATGCTCGGACACAGCAACATGACCGTGGAGGACTTTCTCTGCGCAAAGCACCTCTACATCATGGATCGGGAGGAAAAGGCCGGTGCCATGCCGGACAGCGCCTGCGAGTATTATCTGCCGCTGTGTGATCTGGTGATCATCACGGGCAGCGCCGCCATCAACAAGACCATGCCGCGCCTTTTGGAGCTGAGCCGGAATGCCGAGGTCATCCTCACCGGACCGAGCGTGAGCTGCTGCCCCAAGCTGCGCGATCTGGGAATCTATCGCTTGAGCGGGCGCGTGATCACGGAGAAGGAAGAGATGCTCAAGGCCATTGTGGAAAAGCGCACATCGGTCAACCGTTTTTCCGTGCCGTTTCAGTGCTGAAGCATTCTGAAATTTTCTTCAAAAAATATCCCCCCGGGGGGCTTGTGGAGCCGGTCCCGAGGGAATATCATGTTCCTATGAGAGTGCAATCTGATCTGACCAAAAACAGAAGACGAAACCGAACGGCACTGATTCTGCTCACTGTGGCGGTGATCGTGCTGGCCTTTGTATGCCTGTTCGTGGGTTCTTCTCATATGAGTTTTGCGGAGTGTCTTGCGGCCCTTGCCAAAAAGGGGAGCGCTGCTCAGGTGCGCATTATCTGGAACATCCGTATTCCGCGCGTGCTCGCGGCGATCATCGCCGGGGCGGGACTCTCAATCTCCGGCCTCATCATGCAGACCGACCTCAATAACCCCATGGCATCGCCCTCAACGCTGGGCGTGTCCAACGCGGCGGTGTTCGGCGCGAATCTATCCATCATCGCCTTTGCAGGCGGCTTTCTGGATACCGGGAACCATCTGTCGAGCTATACCGTGGGTGCCAATCCCTATGCAACATCCCTGATGGCATTTCTGTTTTCTACCGTCTCGATCCTGCTGATCCTCGGCCTCTGTCGTCTGCGGGCCTTTCAGCCGGGGGTGGTGGTACTGGCCGGCATCGCCATCGGATCTGTATGGACGGCGGCGACAACCATTCTCCAGTTCTATGCCACCGATGTGGGCCTATCCGCTGCGGTGATCTGGACCTTCGGCGATCTGGGCCGCGCCACCTACCGCACGGACTGCATCATGGCGGTCACAGTGCTGGCGGGACTATTGTTCTTCACGCTTATGAGCTGGCAGTTCAACGCCCTTTTGAGCGGAGATGCGGCTGCCAAGAGCATGGGCGTCGCGGTGGACAAACTTCGCTTTGTTTCCATGCTGCTGGCCTCCGTTATCACGGCGGTGTGCGTGTCCTTCCTCGGCATCATCGGCTTTGTGGGCATCATCTGTCCCCATGTGACAAAACGCCTTCTGGGGCAGGATCACCGGGTTTCTGTTCCTGCCTCGGCCCTGAGCGGGAGCGTGCTGCTTCTGCTGGCCGACACTCTCTCCCGCAGCATGGGCAACGGCTCGGCCCTGCCGGTGGGCGCGATCACGTCACTGCTCGGCGCGCCCTTCTTCCTCGCCATCATTTTTTCAAGGAAGGGGGAGCACGACTGATGCTTGATATCCAAAACCTGCGCTTTCGCTACTCCCGCCGTGCGCCGATGGTGCTGGAGGGGGTAAACCTGACCCTCCGCGACGGGGAGATCGGCATCCTGCTGGGCAAAAACGGTTCCGGCAAGACGACGCTTTTCAAGAACATCCTCGGCATCCAAAAGCCGGAGAGCGGCAGCATCCGCTTTGACGGGGAAGACCTTTTAAGGCTCAGCCGCCGGGAGCGGGCGCGGCGCATTGCCTATGTGCCGCAGAGCATCCACTTCGGCGCCCTGAGCGTCTTTGATACGGTACTCATGGGCAGAGTCTCCTACTTCGGCTACAAGGCCGGGAAGGAGGACGAGGCCGCTGTGGAAGCCATCCTCCGCGACATGAAGCTGGAGACTTACGCCGCCCGAAACGTGGAACAGCTCTCCGGCGGCGAGCGCCAGAAGATCGCCATCGCCCGGGCTCTGGCACAGGAGCCGCGCCTCCTGGTATTCGATGAGCCCACCGGAAATCTCGACATTGCCAACGAACAGCTCATCATCGACGAGGCACGCCGCGCAGCAAGGGAAAAGGGCATTGCCATCCTCACATCTCTGCACGATCTCAATCAGGCGCTTGATCTGGGCGACCGCTTCTTCTTCATGAAAAACGGGAAGATCGCTCATGCCGGGGGAGCGGAGATCGTCACAGAGGAAGTCATTCGGGAGACCTTTGATGCGGAGATCCGCATCGCGAAGATAGAAGGCAAAAAAATCATCATAAACGGAGGTCACAAAACATGAAAAAAGCAATCACCCTGATCTTGACACTGACCATGCTGCTGGGCCTGTGCGCTTTTTCCGGCACGGTGTATGCGGCGGATGAAATCACCGTCACGGATATGATCGGCCGCGAGGTCACGGTCACGCCCGGCAGCTATGAGCGCGTGGTCTGCATCGGCGCGGGCGCCCTGCGCATGTACAGCTATATCGGCGATGTGAGCCTGCTGTGCGGCGTGGAGGACATTGACAACACGTCTCTTGCCGAGCGTCCCAAGATGTTCGACTCCGTGGCCCGCCCCTATATGCTGGCCTACGGCGAGAGCTTCAAGGCGCTGCCCTCCTGCGGTGTCGGCGGTCCCCAGGCCCAGACGGCCGAGGCGGAGAAGATCCTCACCTGCAATCCGGACATCGTCATATCCGAGTATGAGGATGTGGAGAAGGAGGACGCCCTGCAGGAGCAGCTCGGCGTGCCCGTCATCACCCTGAAGGCCGGCCCCGGCGGCGTGTTTGACGAAAACTTCTTCGGCACCATGCGCATGCTCGGCACCATCTTCCAGAACGAGGAGAAGGCCGAGGCGCTTGTCTCCTTCATCGAAGCAGAGCGCGCGGAAATCTCCTGCCGCACCGCCGATGTTGCCGACGCGGACAAGCCCTCCGTATACATCTGCGGTCTCGGCAACTGGGGTACCACCAATCACCTCATGACCGCGCAGAACTACATCTCCTTCAATGTTGCCAATGTGAAGAACGCCGTCACCGATCTGGCAGCTCCCGGCATCCAGGCCATTGAGGAAGAGAAGTTTGTGGCGCTTGGTGAGGATATGGACATTATCATCATGGACGCCGCCGCAGTCAAGAACATCAAGCCCCTCTTTGCCGAGACACCCGATATGTTTGACACCTGCAAAGCCTGGCAGAACGGCGATGTGTACCTCGAGATGGCTTACAACGCCTACTACACAAACTACGAGATCGCCCTCATCAACACCTGGTTCATCGCCAAGACCGTGTATCCCGAGCTCTTTGCCGACATCGACATGACCGCCAAGACCAACGAGGTCACGCAGGCATTTTACGGTATGGATCTGGCCGATCAAATCGCGGCAGCCCCTTCCAGCTTCGGCGGCTATCAGCAGATCGACACGGCAACCTTCTTCGGATAAGCCATGATCGAGACAAAAGAAGTCATCGAATTCTTTGACCGTCTGGCCCCCGGCTGGGATGCGGAGATGATCCGAAGCGATGAGATCATCAACACCATTCTGGATAATGCCGCAGTCACGGGAGGGAAGGACATCCTGGATGTAGCCTGCGGAACGGGCGTGCTGACCCCGGACTACTTAAAGCGGAATGTCGCCTCCGTCACTGGAATCGACATCTCCCCAAAGATGGCCGAGATCGCCAGGGCAAAGTTTTTGCAGGAGCGCGTCACGATCCTCTGCGGCGACGTGGAGACGACAGCTTTTTTTCCGGCTTGCTCAAGCCCGACGGAACCCTGACGGTGGCCCACGGCATGAGCCGTGAGAAGATTGACGCGCACCACCACGGTACGGCAAGCCACGTCTCCAACGGCCTCATGCCGGCGGACGATCTGGCGGTAATCTTCGGAAAGCATCTGACTGTTACCACGGTGATCTCTGACGAGAGAATGTACCAAGTGGTCGGTAAGAAATAATAAGAAAAAAGATTGGATTGTCTGCACGGCTGCAATGCCATCCCGCTTGTGGAAAAAGCACCAACAATCTGAGACAGGATGTGTTTTTTCAACCTGGTCTTCTACGGCGCACCAGTTTCCTGTCAGCAAAGAAAAACCAGCTGCATACATCTCAAACTCCCGTGCGGGAAGAGCTGTATGCAGCTGGTTTTATGATGAGTATTTTATCCGGTGAATGCTATGTGCCTGCTATGGTTTCAGGCACCTAAAACATCGAGCGTTCTGAGGTTTTCCCATTCCCGGGAATCAAAGTGCGTGTACTCCCGTGTAACGCGATTGTTGTCGTTGAGCATAGCATTGACATGGGTATTTTCATTGGTGTCAGCCTTGGGCGCAAATACCGCCACAACGCACACAACAGCCAGGAGGCCGATCATCATGGCAGCCAGCACCACGAAGGTGACGATCTTTTTTACTGCAAAGTATGTAAGAATAGCTCTGAACATTTTTATTATCTCCTTTATATGTCAGCTTTGATTTTCTCTTTTCTGTACCTCTCAAGTACGGGCTAATAATAGCATAGAAAATGTCACAGAAGATACACAGAGATCAAGACCAAATGTGAGAATCATAATTCTTGAGTACTGTAGACTTCCATAATATCAAAAAACAGCGGCAGGAGTTGAACCCCTGCCGCTGTTGCTTAATTTGCACGTTGCTTATGGAGAAGACTCTCCCAAATGTAGTCGTCGAGGCCCTTGTAGCGCGGGTCCCAGAGATAGGTGCTGTATGTGAGATCCAGCTTATCCAGCAGAGCGTACAGTGCCGCGTATCCGGTCTGCACATGATAGTTCGATGTGTAGTCCATATCGAAGGCGGTCTTGAGGCTCTCCAGACCATGATTGCGCTGCAGATCCGTAAGCGTATCCGAGAGCTGGCTGAGCCCGTTTACGCCGGGAACAGCGAGGACGGAGAGCCCGGTGAGCGCATGGATCACATCGGCCTTCATGGGACCTTCCGTGAGGATCAGCGTATCCGTAGCAGCCCCGGCCAGATGCGTCCAGCATTCGGCGCCGCAGCCGTCCTTCTCTCCCATACTGGAAACCCAGCGGAATTTGCGTTTCACGGAGTTGTCCTTTCTGAGCTGGAGACCCTGGATCTGTCCGCAGACGTTACGCACCGGGATCAGGATCCCGCGGGGGAGACCCGTAAGAGCCCAATTCCCGTCTTCTGTGCGAAAGAAGCCTGGAACCCCGGCAAGGTAGCAGCCCTGGTCCTGGAGCTGTTTGGCGATCGCCGTATGCCCCATGACAGGCGTTGTCCTGTACCGAAGCCTGGTGATCTCCTCCTCAGACAGCCCGCGGGATAATAGATTCTCTCTATGATCCTGCGAGAGAGTCAGAAGATTCAACAGAGCGGAGTAAGTCGTGTGCCGTGTTGCCACATCGGTGAGGGGACAGTCCTCCGGCTCCGGCGGGACATAGCTGCTGTGGAAGCCTGCGCCGAGCTTTTCGGTAAGGGCGGCCTTGACCTGCGCTCTGGGCGTACCGGTATAGAGCGAATACAGATCGAAGATGCCGCCGGCTTCCCCACAGCGCGGGCAGCGGAACACATCCTTCTGCAGGTTGATGTTCATGTGCCGATCCCTGCCGCTGTCACAGCACGGGCAGGGGATATAGTAGGACAGACGCCCGGCCGGCGCCGGAGGCAAGCCAAGCAGACGGATCACGTCCGAAATCGAATAGCTTTCCATGTTTTATCCT
>ONVI01000079.1 GCA_900321275.1 uncultured Eubacteriales bacterium
TGTATCAGCCGCTTGCGGATGAGATCCGCCCCAATTCTCTCGACGACGTGGTCGGCCAGCAGCACATTCTCGGCAAAGGCGGCCTGCTGCGCCGCATTGTGGACAGCGGACAGATCCCCAATATGATCTTTTACGGCCCCTCGGGTACGGGCAAGACCACCGTGGCCCGCATCATTGCGCAGCGCACGAACCGCTCCCTGCGCAAGCTGAACGCGACCACAGCGGGTATCGCCGATATCAAGCGCATCATCGACGAGCTGGACACCTTTCTCACCCCCGGCGGCGTGCTGTTGTATCTGGACGAGATCCAGTACTTTAACAAAAAGCAGCAGCAATCGCTGTTGGAATTTATCGAGGACGGGCGCATCACGCTGATCGCCTCCACAACGGAGAACCCGTATTTCACGGTTTTCAACGCCATCCTCAGCCGCTCCACGGTCTTTGAGTTCAAGGCCATCACCGCGGAGGACGCAAAACGCGCCGTGCAGCGGGCGGTGGATATCATGAACGCGCGGCGGGATGAGCCGCTCACGCCGGAGGACGGCGTACTCGACCATATCGCCTCTGCCTGCGGGGGCGACGTGCGCAAAGCCATCAACTCCGTGGAGCTGCTGTTCTCGGCCTCCGCAGGCGGCGTCATCACGCTGGCCGACGCGAAGGCCGTTACCCAGCGCAGCGCCATGCGCTACGACCGGGAGGGGGATGAGCATTTCGATATCCTCTCGGCGCTGATGAAATCCCTGCGCGGCTCCGACCCAGACGCGGCGCTGCACTATCTGGCGCGGCTTCTGGAGGTCGGGGATCTGATCGGCGCCTGCCGCCGCATTCTCTGCTCGGCGAGTGAGGACGTTGGTCTGGCCTATCCCCAGGCCGTGTCCATTGTGAAGGCCTGTGTGGATTCCGCCCTGCAGCTCGGGCTTCCCGAGGCAAAGCTTCCGCTGGCGGAGGCGTGCATCCTGCTTGCCACCGCGCCCAAGTCCAACACCGGGGTCATGGCCATCGACAGGGCCTGGGCGGACGTCCGCGCCGGGCGCACCGGCCCCATTCCGCGGGAGCTCCAGAACGTCCACGCCGACGGGACGGGCTTTGAGCGCGAACAGGGCTATCTCTATCCCCATGACTTTCCGAACCACTGGGTACGTCAGCAATATCTGCCGGACGCGCTCAGCGGGGCAAAATATTACGAATACGGCGACAACAAGACGGAGCAGGCGGCGAAGCGCTACTGGGAGGAGATCAAGAAGTAATGGACATTCAGGTCGGCGATATTCTCACCATGAAAAAAACACATCCCTGCGGTGCAAAGCAGTGGCAGGTGCTGCGCACGGGGGCGGACTTCAAGCTCCGCTGTCTCGGCTGCGGGCACGAGGTCATGGGTCCGCGCAGCAAGTTCGAGAAGAGCATCAGGCAGGTGCAGCGGGAAGAGCAGGAATGAACGCGGTCTATATCCTCCGCTGCGGGGACGGCACGCTCTACACCGGCTGGACGAATGATCTGGAGAAGCGGCTAAGAGCCCACGCCGCCGGGAAAGGCGCGAAATACACCCGCGCCCGCCTGCCGGTGACGCTGGTCTATACCGAAGTCTTTGAAACCGAGCATGAAGCCCGGAGCCGGGAATACGGCATCAAACGGCTTACCAGAAGCCAAAAGCTTTCCCTCATCAAAGAAAAGGAGAACGCGGAACATGAGAAAAACGGAGCTTGACCTCTGCCGGATCTTCGGCTGCCTTGCAGTGCTGATGATCCACGCGGGGGCGGATATTTACCACGAGGTTCCGATACAGAGCTTCTCCTTTGTGCTGCTGAACTTTATCAGCACCGCCGTCCGCGGCGGGGTGCCGCTGTTTTTCATGCTCAGCGGCGCGCTTTTCCTTTCACGGGCAAAGCTGGACACAAGGCGGCTGCTCATCCGACACGCGCTGCGGATGACGGGGCTTTTTTATCTCTGGTCACTGTTTTATGCCCTGCTGCGCGTATTAAGCGGCGCGCTTGCCTTCGGGCAGGATTTTCTGTTCGCTGTCGTTTCCGGGCATTATCACATGTGGTTTCTGCCGGCGATGGTGATGTGTTACCTGTTTTTCCCGCCGGTACACGCCGCGCTGCACGGGCAGAAGCTGGACGGGCGGTATCTGCTCGGCCTCTTCTTCGGCCTCGGGCTTTTGATGGCGAACCTCAACCTCACACCCGATCCCGCGCCCGTCCTGTTTCGCTTTACACAGAATTTCAGCCTTGACTACCTGCCTTATCTGGGTTATGCTGTCTGGGGATGGTGGCTTGCGTCGAAGAAGCTGCCGGAGAAGACGTTGTGGGTCGTGCCGCTGGTGTATCTTCTGGTGACGCTGATCGCCGCAGGATGCAACCGCTGGTATTCCGGTTACAAGGGCGCGGCGGACGGGTGGCTGTTCAGCTATTTCTCGATCCCAAGCTTTCTGCAGGCAAGCGCCGCCTTCTGCTTTTTCCTGGCCCTGCGGGGTCGTGAATTCCGGCATGGCACGTTTATCGCGAAGCTTGCCGACGCGACGCTCGGCGTATATCTGATCCATCCGCTGATGATCAATGTGCTCGAGCGCGTCGGTCTCGCGATCACGCCGGAGGCCCCGGTTTTGAGCCTGCTCGGATTTTTTGCGGTGCTCTCCGTCGTGTGCTTTGCCATCGCCCTGGCCGCCCGGCGGATTCCGGGCTTGAGAAAAATTATGTAATTTGAATTATGTAAACTATAACCGTTTAGAGATAGAGGACAGATAGAATGAAGAATTTCCTGAAGATCACCTGCCTTGTGCTGCTGATCGCGGAGCTGCTGCTTTTGGAAAAGCTCCGTATCGAGACCCCGATGCTGACGGAGTCGCGCATCAAAGCCCCCGCCGCCGCGTCGCAGACCTATGCGCCCGAGGTGGTGTACAGTCCCCTGCCCGCGCTGACCGCCGCGCCAGCGCCGGTCTCGGAAGCTGCGCCCGCCCCAACACCCGAGCCCACGCCGGAGCCGCCGAAGGAGTACATCGTCTCCGTCATCGGCGACTGCACGCTCTGGTCGAACGCAAACTATGAGCGCCACCCCGCAGGTTACGCCGGGGTCATCGGCGACGACTATGCCTATCCTTTCTCCAACACGGTGAAGTTTTTCGCAAACGACGAGTTCACCATCGCCAACTGCGAGTGTACGCTGACCGACAATCCGAATCTTACATACGACTATACGCAGGTGGTCTTCCCCTTCCGCGCCCCTACGGCCTACGCGGAAATCTTCAACGAGGGCGGCGTGGATTTCGTCACCACCGCCAACAACCACATGATGGACTGCTATCAGGCGGGCGCGGACAGCACCTACGCGGCGCTGGAGGCGCACGGTGTCTCCTACGGCAGGGAGGGCGAGGCGCAGATCATTACCACGCCCAACGGCCTGAACATCGGCGTATACTGCTCCGGCACCGACCTTGCGCCCAATAAGAGCAAGGCGCTCAGTGCCATTGCCCAGCTCAGAGCCGAGGGCGCCGACTACATCATCTGCGCCTTCCACTGGGGACAGGAGCTCTATTATGAGCCGAACGCCGCCCAGAAGGATCTGGCCCACGCCTGCATCGACGCCGGCGCCGATCTCATCTACGGCAGTCACACCCACTGCCTCCAGCCGATCGAAAAGTACGGAAACGGCATGATCCTCTACAGCTGCGGCAACTGGACCTTCGGCGGGAATACGATGCCTTCCGACCCCGATACCGCGATCTTCCAGCTCCGTCTGGTGCGCGGGGAGGACGGCCGCCTCGTCCCGGTGGGCATGGACATCATCCCCTGCTGTGTCAGCAGCAACATTGAGGGAGCGAACACCAAGGCGCAGAACTACAACGACTACTGCCCGACGCCTTACGAAACCGACTCCCAGGAGTACATGCGCGTGATGACCAAGCTCTACGGCGAGTATCAGCCCGCCTCCCAGGGCGCGGACTACTCCGATTATTACGCCAGCCGCGCAACCGAATAACCATGTAAATGACGGATAACGCGCCGCCGGGAGAAATCTCAGCGGCGCGCTTTCCATGGAGGATAGGCATGAACGGATTCTCACCCGACGGCTATATCGTCGATCAGGACTATTTCGGCGATTACGAATACCGCACCATCCCTGCCAGCCATAACGGCTGCGGGTGGATCGCGGCTTTCAACATCCGGCATTACCTCGGCCATGAGGCGGACTTCAAAGAGGTAATGCGTGAGATGGACGAAATGCATACGCTGCATATCCCCGGCCCCACCACCATGCCGGTCATGCGCGCGTACTTGAAGAAATACATCCCCGAAATGAAAGAGCACGAGGGCCGCGAAGCCGCACTCGCCGTTGCGTGCGGGAGCCGCGCGGGTATTCTGCGCTACAGTGAGGCGGAGGTGCCGCACTTTATCTCCTTCATCCGTGCGGGTGAGGTCTTCCGCTTTTTCAACGTCAACGACGGCCTGGAGGACTTCGTTTCCTCGATGGAGATGTTCTTTGCATCGCATGTGAAGCCGCCGAAATATGTATCGGTGTTTACGCTGGCGTAAAACGGGGAACGCCCGCAGCCTGAGCCGCGGGCGTTTGTCTTGTATTCCTTCAGCAGCTGGGATTGAACTTCTGTCTGGTCTGCTGCACCTTCTGTTCGGGCGCGGTATCGGTCTGATACCAGCCCTTGGCCGTCATCTGCTGATAGATGCTGTCGCCCATGGAAAGGGCGTCGTCAAAGGCGTTGGCAAAGGTCTGCCTCACATTCGCGGTGCTGGATTCGATCGCGCCGTGCATATACAGATCACAGACGCTCTTGGCGTCGAGAAGAAGGCCTTCCATAATGCATTTATCGTCCATGTCGTTCACCTCATACAAGATTGTAGAACTGCTGATACATCTGGCAGTGGCGCTGCGCCATCTGCTTGACCTGGGTGCGCAGGGAATTGTCCTGGAGCTGGTCGGCCGCATTGCGGAACTGTGTCGCCAGAAGCTGTGCGTGGGAGAGCGCGTCGTCCACATAGAGAAGTTCTTTGGTCGTCATCGGGAATCTCCTTTCCAAGTCCGGGATCAGCTTCGATCCCTTTGTCCGTAGTATTCCCGCGCGATTTCGGTTTATTCATGGTTAAACGAAAAGACGGCGCACAGATCGCGCCGTCTCTCCCGTTTTGTCTCCCCCTGTATTTTCGCGGAATTGTGATCCGATCAAAGCAGCGTGCAGACCACGCCGATCAGCATGCCGACAATGAGCAGGGCGGAGGGATCAAATCTGAGATCGTCCATGGTATACTCTCCTTTGCTTTTTGTTTGATGAGCTTTAGACGCGGGCTTTGGAAAAAAGTTCCCGATTTTGAAAAAAATATTTTTCTCCACACAGGCGAGGATTTTTTTGTTGACATCCGCCCCCGTCTATGCTATCATACTCAAGCGGCATCGTGCAGAAGTACCCAAGAGGCCGAAGGGGCTCCCCTGCTAAGGGAGTAGGCCGGTTTAGACCCGGCGCGAGGGTTCAAATCCCTCCTTCTGCGCCAGCGAAAACCCTGTAATCTCAACGGTTACAGGGTTTTTTGCTGCCCTTTGACCCTTTATGAGCCGTAAAACGAAAGAGTACTTTTTCATTTCTTATATTGAGTTGTGCGTTTTTTCAAGTATAATTGATATT
>ONVI01000065.1 GCA_900321275.1 uncultured Eubacteriales bacterium
TGCCGGATCATCTGCTGGATCATGCCGTTGAGCACTTCCATCTCCGAAAGGAGCTCCTGCTGCTGGGTCTCCAGCTCGGTGGTGTCGAGGGTCTTTGCCATGCCCAGCTCGTAGGCGGCAATGGCGGCGTCCCGTCCGGCCAGCAGCTGGTTGACTGCCGTCGTGAAGCGCTCCTTCACCGATGCCTCGTCGAGGTAAGGCGTGGTGCAGCGGACCTCGTTTTTGTATTTCTGGTTGCACTGCCAGACGGTCCGCTTGCACTTTTCCGGCGAGTGCCAGACCTTTGAGCCGTACCATCCGCCGCAGTCGCCGCACTTGATCCTGCCGGAGAGCAGGTGGACACCGCTGTGGCGATTCTTGCCCTTGGTCCGTCTGGCCAGTTCCCGCTGGACCATCTCGAAGGTCTCCGGGTCGATGATCGGTTCGTGGTTGTTCTCCACGTAGTACTGCGGGACCTCACCCTGATTGGTTCTCATCTTCTTGGTCAGGAAGTCCTCGCAGAAGGTCTTCTGCAGCAGGGCATCGCCCTTGTACTTCTCGTTCGACAGGATGCTCTTGATTGTGGTCTGGCCCCATTGACGTTTTCCTGCCGGTGTCGGGATGCCTTCGTCGGTCAGGGTCTTGGCGATGCCGTGAGGCGTCATGCCTTTGAGGAACATTCCGTAGATGCGCTTGACCACCTTGGCCTGCTCCGGGTTAATCACCAGATTCCCATCCTCGCCTCGGTCATATCCGAGAAACCGTTTGAAGGGAACCGTGACCTTGCCGTCTGCAAAGCGCTTTCTCTGGCCCCATGTGCAGTTCTCGGAAATGGACCGGCTTTCTTCCTGCGCGAGGCTCGACATGATGGTCAGCAGGACTTCGCCTTTATTTTCATTCCCGCGATTATCCTTGCGCTCATTAACTTCAGTTCCATCTTTATAAACTCCGTGTTCAGCATCGACGACGCACACATTTTTCATCGCGGGCCGCTCGGTTTTCTCCCCTTTGTTGTGGCCGGTTTGTATTGTGTCTTTCTGGTTTATATTCTGATAAAACGCAGCAACAAAAAATCGATTGAGATCATTCCTATCGTCTTTCTCTGCTTTGCCCTGTTGTACGGCAAGGCTTACGCGCATATAATCAGATTTTCGCGCTTGGGGACATTGAGTTTCTCGACACAGGCTTTACTCCTCTGTCTGCAGAAGCTAAAACAGATGTATTCAGCGCGGCGATCTATCTGGAGCAGTGCAAGGATGCGCTGCTCAATGAGCTGAAATTTCTGCGCTGTCTGTGTATCGGGTTTGCACAGAAGCTCCAGAGCGCCATAACGGATTCAAACCGTTCGTCACTGCGGGAACGCGTCGCGCATTTCCTGCGTCTGGCCGAGCCGGGGCAGCCCATCACCGACATTGCGCGCATTGCGAAATCGCTCAATGTCAGCAATCGTCATCTTCTGCGAATACTCAAAGAATACTGTAATGCGGGTGTCCTCGAGCATGAGAAGAAGGGCGTTTACCGGCTGGTACACAAGCCATGATTCACTATTCCGCGGCTGGGGCTCCCCTGCTCGCAGCGTTTGAATCTTTTCCTTATCTCATTGAAGCTTCGCGATGATCCAAAAGAAAGGCGTTGCCTCTCAACAGCTGTTCGCTATCAGAGATAACGCCTTTTTACTTGGATTCAGGGCTCCTTTTCCTCAAAATCAGATGCTTCCGCAAACTTGCTGGGCTTGATGAAGAAATTGGGGCCGGTGCCGCCGTCGGGGAAGCACGGCAGCTCCGTGACAAGATCATCGCCGTACAGGGCCTTGAGCTCGTCAACGGGCCCGAACTTCAAAGCGCGCATCATGCAGCTCGTGACGCACGCGGGCTCCTCGCCCTTGCGGACAAGCTCGATGCAGCCGTTGCATTTGCCGACCGCCTCGCGCTCGGGGATGAAGACAGGGTGGCCGTAGGGGCAGGCCTTGACGCACATCTGGCACATCTCGCCGAGACACTTGATGTTGTCGTCATGGCAGACAAGCCCGGTCTCCTCGTCCTTCACGGTGCGCTTGGTGGGGCAGGCCGCCACGCACGCGGGGTTGTCGCAGTGGTTGCAGGTGGTGGCTAGGTGATAGATGCCGGGGTTGGGGTATTCGCCCGTCTCGAAGGTGCGGACCTTGCGGTAGAGCGTGCCGACGTCGAGCCGGTTTTTATCCTTGCAGGCGATCTGACAGGTGTGGCAGCCGGCGCACACGGTCTGATCGAAATAGAATCCATACTGTGCCATGTTTTACCCTCCTCACTCAGTCAAACAGAATCGTCTGGGGGACATCCTTGTCGTCGGGGATCTCCTCGCTGTACTTGCTCACTTCGACGTTCAGCGTGTTGTAGCCGCTGCAGCCGAGGCCGCGGGCGACCTGGCCGGTGATGTAGTTCTCGGAGCCGCTCTGATCGATGCCGGTCTTCTCGTCCACGCGGATCCACGGGCCGTGGGGCAGGCCGACCACGCCGGGCATCAGGCGGGCGGTGACATAGGCCTTGCGCAGGGTCTCGCCGTATTTAGAGGCGATCTTCACCGTGTCGCCGTCAGCGATGCCGCGCGCCTCGGCGTCCTTCTTTGCGAGGAAGACGGGGTTCGGGCAGGCCTCGCGCAGCCAGGGGACATTGTCGAAGATGGAGTGGGAACGGCGCTGGTAGTGCGGGTTGATGCACTGGAGAGGATACTCGCTCTTCTCGCCGCCGAGCTTGCCGTCCACGAAGGTCTCCTCGTAGCCCTGGGTCGGGACGCGGTACTTCGGGATGGCGCTGTACTCCTCCTCGGAATAGCCCTGGGAGTTGAGGATATCGGCCCAGGCCTGGCAGGCAAACTCGATCTTGCCGGAGGTGGTGGTGATGGGATGGCCCTCGGGATCGTCGCGGAACTCCTTCTTGTGGATGAAGCCGAAGTTGTCGCCGATGTGGCGGTCGACGCGGTAGAGGCCGTCCTCCATATACTTGGCGATGGGGACGCGGCCCTCCTGCGGCTCGCCCTCGACGCCCCACTCCTTGATATCGTCCTCGGTGATGGAGACGAGGTTTTCCCAGCTCTCGCCGTCCTCCTTGATGACCGTGGAGGTGGCGACGGCGTTGAACAGGCGCTGCTTTTCGGACACGGTGCCCCACATCTCGGGCGCGAGACCGAACTTCGCGCCGATGGTCATCATGGCCTCGTCGTCGCTCTTGGACTCATAGAAGGGGTCGAGCATGCCGCGGTTGATGAGCAAGATGTCGCGGTTCATGTAGCCCTCCCAGACGTAGGATCCCTCGCGCTCCCAGTTGGTGGTGATGGGCAGGACAATGTCGGCG
Organism: uncultured Eubacteriales bacterium; assembly: GCA_900321275.1. GTDB lineage: Bacteria > Bacillota > Clostridia > Oscillospirales > Oscillospiraceae > Limivicinus. The sequence goes on from ONVI01000065.1 coordinate 3,309, forward strand.
TACTTGTTGGTGGCGGTGAGGAAGTGGCCCTGGCCGACCACGAACTCCACGGAGCGCATGGCCTCCACGCCCTCCTTGGCGCCCTCGCAGGTGGTGAGCTTGGCTTTGTTGGTGGTCCAGATCATCTTGATGGGAGCCTTGATGTACTCGACCTTCTTCGTCAGGTCATAGCCCGAGACCACGTCCTTCCAGCCGTCGGGGCCCGCGTCGTTGAGAGCGGTGAAAATGCCGGTGGGGTTGAAGGCCTCGCCCTTGACGGCCTTCCAGATCTGGTTGTCGCAGATCGGGGTGGCCGCGCCGGTGCCGCCGGTCGCGCCGGAGGAGCCGCCGGAGCCCGCCTTGACAAGACGGGGGCCGAAGTTGTTGGTGTGGTTCCAGGCGGTGGGGCCGACGCTGTTGCCGCTCTTGCCGATGTGCCCGCCCATGGCGCCGAGGGCAATGGCGGTCTGGGGAAGCTGCTCGGTGTCATAGGTGCGGGCGCTGGCCCAGGAGGAGAGAAGCGCCACGTTGTTGTCCTTGCCGAGGATGCGCGCGACCTCGCGCAGGGTGTCGGCGGGAACGCCGGTGATCTCCTCGGCCCACTCGGGGGTCTTGGGGATGCCGTCGTATTCGCCGCGCAGATAGTCGAAGTAGTTCTCGTCAGACTTGACGTCGGCGGGCATGTGATCCTTGTCCTGGCCGACGCAGCATCGGTCGAGGAAGTCCCAGTCGATGAGAGAGCCGTCCTTGTCCTCCTCCAGCAGCACATAGGACATGGCCATCATGGCGGCCATATCGGTGCCGGGGCGGATGGGGACCCACTGCGCGTCCAGAATGGCGGAGGTATCGGTGTAGATGGGGTCGAAGATGATGAACTTGACGCCCGCGTTCTTCCAGGCGACGGCGTAGTTGGTGGCGTTGCCGAGGGCCGCCCAGGCGGGGTTGTAGCCGAAGGCCACCACATAGTCGCAGTTCATGAAGTCCAGACGGTCATTGTTGCAGTCGTAGTAGTTGCAGCCGTCGCCCCAGCCGAAGACACCGGGGGCAAACCAGGTGCCCCAGGAGCTGGTGGTCCAGGAATTGAGGTAGTTGATGTTCAGCTTGTTCAGAAGGCTGGAGCATCCGCCGCCGAAGGTGAGGATGGCGTTGTCGCCGTAGGTGGAATTGATGCGCTCGATCTCGTCATGGATGTAGGTCGCGGCCTCGTCCCAGGAGATGCGTTCCCACTCGTCCTGACCTCTGAGCTCGGGGTTGGGATTGTCGGGGCTCCAGTTTTTGCGCTTCATGGGGTATTTCAGGCGGTCAAGGCCCCTCGCCTGATACTGCTGGGAAAAGCCGCGCAGGCAGGCGCGCTGCTGACGGTTGACCTCGTCGTCGGTGTTGAAGCTGTCGGTGCCCTGGCGGAGAATGACGCCGTCCTTGACGTATGCGCGGACAAGACACTTGCCGCCGCAGTTGTGCCAGCAGGGCGCGGCGACCCATTTGCCGCCCTCGGCCGCGTCGCTGACGACCGGCGCGCCCGCGGGCGCGGTCCCCTCAGCGGAGGCCTTGAGACGGTTTTCGCCCCCGTTTGCGATCCCGAGACCGGCTGCCGCCGCGGTGGCGGCAAGCGTGCCCTTGAGGAAATCGCGGCGGCTGAACTTTGCATTCAGAACGTCTTCAATCATGTGCATGTACTCCTTCCGATAATAAGTCATTCAGGGTTTCACGATCTTGTTTCAAAAAGCTGTCAAGAATCCGCAGAAGCTGCGGATAGAGCGGGGCCGTCCCCGTTTTACCCGCTCTCTCCGCAAGCAGCGGAACCCAGACCAGCAGGTGCTCCTTCAGAAAATCCCGCGCCCCCCGTAGCGCTGCGTCAAGCGTTTCGGCGTCCCCCGCCCCGAAGGCGTCCGCTGCGCGCCGGGCAAGCTCGGCCATAAACCCCAGCTCCAGCGCCAGACTGTCGTCGGCCACCCTGGGGTATTCCTCCGGCAGCAGCCCGAAGCGGTGATAGCAGGCCCGGACCTGCAGAGTGCTCTCCTGGAAGAGCATCCCCTCCTCGCCCACGTAGACCGACTCCCAGGGCGGGGCGTCCATCTCCAGCGGGCCGACAAAGAGGCGCGTATACTCCTCGCGCAGGCGCTCCGTGAAAGCGGCGTCGTCCGCCTTCCCGCGCAGGCGCGTGAGTCCGGCGGAGAGCTCCTCGGGAATCCCGACCCCGAGCAGCTCAAAGCAGCCGCGGGTCGTCTCCGATGTCAGCAGCTCCAGAAAGGCCTTGTCCGGCTCGCGCGCGAAGGCTTTGTACAGAAGTTGATAGAGATAGTTCCGGCTGACGAGCAGCAGCTCACAGGCTTCGTTCCTGTCGATCACATTCACCTCCCGAAAAGAAGAGAAGGAACACCGACGCACCCTGCCTTTCGGCGGGTCTTTCGGTGTTCCTTCGCAAATCTGGCAAGCGGCGCGGTTGCCCCCGCCACTCATCGGCTGAACCTGCCCGGAGGGTAGGGACAGCTTGGAACCGATATGGAAATTATCAAGTATACTATATATGCTGCGGCCCGCTTTTGTCAAGCACAAAAAGTCTCTATTTTCGGCTTTTCGCCGCTTTTGCGCAGCGTCGGCAGATCGGCGGATCTGTCCCCGGCAGAAGCACCGCCCCGCAGCTTTCGCAGGAGAGGCTTTTTACGCGCACCAGCGGCAGCTTATCCAGGTGCGGCAGCGCCAGCGCCTCCAGACCGTCCAGGCCCTTATGCGGACAGAGCCCCACACAGAGCGAGCAGGCGGTGCATTTATACGGCTCGATATACACAAGGCGCGTGCCGCCCTCCTCCCGCACGAGGGACAGGGCCTGATGGGGGCAGACCTCCGCGCAGATCCCGCAGCCGAAGCAGTTGAGATTGAAGCGCGGCAGCGGCAGAACAACATGCAGCCCAGGGTTTTCCCGGCGCTCATCTCTGACGGCTTCGGCCAGCAGCCTGCGCGCGGCGAGGGGCTCCGCCTGTTCGCCGAGCAGGAGCGGGAGACGTTTTTCCGCCTCCCTGAAAAGCCGCTTTTCGGCGCGGCGGCGTATGCCGCCGAAGAGCTCCCGCCTTGTCACGGCGGGCATCTCCGGCGTCTCCTCCGGGACAGCGAGCGGCGTGTCTTCTCCATCGACGATCTGAACCCGCTCACGAAAAAGACCGGGGCCGAGGAAGCTTTTCAGCGCCTCAACAGCGGCCGTCACCGCCGCCCTCTGCATTTCGCGCGGGCAGGAGGCGCAGGCGCGCGTATACAGGCACAGCTTTCCGCGCAGCGCGAACACAGCCGGAAGCTCCCACGGGACGGAGGCGAGGCAGCCGACACGGAGCGTGCCGACGTCAGCCTCCCGTCGGCAGGTGATGCGGACCTGCGCACTCTCCAGAGCTTCCGCATAGTCCCGGCGCGTGGGCTCGGAGGGGATCAGCGCCCGCGTTGGACAGGCGGAGACGCACAGCGAGCAGTCCGTACACAGCTCCCAGCGCATGGCCCCGCCGCTTTTCAGCGGGAAGACGCCGTGGGGGCAGATCTCCGCACAGCGCGTGCAGGGCTCACGGCGCTGCAGACGGTTCAGACAGAGCCCGGCCCTGAGCGCCGGACGGCTGTTAAAATTCATGGCACTGCCGACGCTTTCGCTCAGGAAGCCCACAGGATCACCTCATTTCAGTTGCGCGAAAGGAGAATTTAGAGTAGAATAGCGCCGGGAGGGATGCACATGCTGGAAGAAATCACACGCCAAAACCTGGGCAGCATCCGCAATTCCACATTTCGGCACTACGCTCGGATCTACGTGGATATCTACGAGAGCTTTCTGGCGCAGGTCGGACAGTTCGGCCTGCCGTTTGAGACAGACGCCGCGCCGCAGACGCAGATCGCGCAGGAGCGGGCCGCGCTGCGGACCCTCCCGGAGATCACGTCTCGCTGCGACGGGGCGAGTCTTGTCTATCGGCACATCTCCCCGGCCTGCGAGGTGTGCAAACAGGGCGTAAACACCCTGACGAGCCACATTTCCTTCCGCTGCCACCGCAATTGTTTCTTCTGCTTCAACCCGAATCAGGAAAATTTTGAGGCGCATCTTGCCGCCGAAAACGACTGGCGCGGGGAATTGGAGAGCTATCACCATGCGGGGCAGGTGCTGACGCACATCGCCCTGACGGGGGGTGAGCCGCTGCTGCACCCGACACAGGCTGCAGCCTTCTTTCACCATGCGCGCGAGCTGTACCCCGAGGCGCACCTGCGCCTCTATACCTCCGGCGACCTGCTGGACGAGGCAATGCTTGTGTCCTTCCGGGATGCCGGACTTGACGAGATCCGCTTCAGCTATAAGATGGAAGACGCACCCGAAGTACAGAAAAAAGTGCTTTCCAACATGGCGCTTGCCAAAGAGTACATCCCGAGCGTGATGGTGGAGATGCCGGTAATGCCCGATATGGAGGACGAGATGCGAGCGCTGTTGCTGCGTCTGGACGAGATCGGCGTCCGGGGCATCAACCTCCTGGAGCTCTGCTTCCCCTATCACAATGCCGAGGCCTTCCGCGCGCGTGGCTTTCGTCTTCGCTATCCGCCCTACCGCACCCTGTATAACTTCTGGTACGCGGGCGGGCTGCCGGTGGCGGGCAGCGAGCTTTCAGCCCTGCGCCTGCTGCAATTTGCAGCAGAAGAAAAGCTCAGCCTCGGTGTGCATTACTGCTCGCTTGAGAACAAGAACTTCGGCCAGATGTACCAGCAGAATCATCACCCGGAGCTCATCCACCCCACGCTTCTCTTTTCGGAGCGCGACTATTACCTCAAGACCGTCAAGGCCTTCGGCGAGGACGCCGTGCAGGTCAAGAAGCTCTTTGACAAGCGCGGAAACACCCGTTATCTCTATGACCCGAAGGCCCAGTATATCCAGCTCCACCCGGCCGATGCCGTGCGTCTGCAGGGCAGGAGATGGGAATTTGCCGTGTCTGTGAACGTCCTGGAGGAGCGTGACGGCGAGCCCTGTCTGCGGGAGCTCAAGCTGCTGCGCGCCTCCGCCGCGGACTGCGATCCCGCGGCGCTTTAATCACAGGTCCAGGAAGAAGCCCTGCAGAATGCTGCCCGCCTCTATAGGGCCGCTGCCCGCCGGGACAATGGCGGCGAGATCACAGGCGATGAGGCTGCTGATCATCACATTGCCCTGTCCGGAGGAGAGCCGGAGCTTTATCGTGCCGCTGCTGAAATCGGAATAGCCGCGCAGAAGGCGGTTTGCGGGGCTGGGCTTGCCGAAGCGCTCGGTCAGCGTGACCGGAAATTCCCGCGTCTCGCAGTCCCGGCGCCCGCACAGGCGCCGCAGAGCGGGCAGGGCCACCACATAGAAATTCGTGATCGAGGACGCAGGATTGCCCGACAGACCGCACAGTAACTTCCCATCGCGCATGGCATAGCAGCAGGCCATGCCGGGCTTCAGATCCACACCGTGCACCAGAATTTCTGCGCCGATCTGCTTCATGGCCTGGGGCGTCAGATCGTAATCTCCCACGGACACGCCGCCCGTGGTGATGAGCGCGTCACACTCCGAAAGCGCGCATTCCATGGCATTTGCGATCGCCTCCACATTGTCGGGGACGCTGCCGTACAGGACGGGCTCTGCCCCGAGACCGCCGACCAGTGCCGCCATGCTGTAGCGGTTGGTGTCGTGGATCTTCCCCAGGGGCAGATCATGGCCCAGCTCGATGAGCTCGCTGCCGGTGGAGAGGATGCCGATGCGCACTCGGCGATAAACCAGAGGTTCGGCGATGTTCTGCCCCGCAAGGGAACCCATGAGCCCTGCGTCGATGCGCTGCCCGCAAGGCGAGAGCAGGGCTCCCTGCCGGATGTCCTCGCCCTTGCGGACGATATTTTCACCGGGCCGCAGAGCTTTGAACAGTGTGACCGTACTGGCTGTAAACTCCGTGCGTTCAAAGGGGATCACCGCGTCGCCTCCCAGAGGGATCGGCGCGCCGGTCAGAATCTTTGAAGCCTGCCCCGCGCCCAGCGTGTGCTTTGGAACACAGGAGGCCGGGATCTCTTCCATGCTTCTCAGCGTGACCGGGTTTTCTTTGGATGCGCCGAGACTGTCCGCCGCGCGCAAGACATATCCGTCAAAGGGCGAGCGGTCGAAGGGTGGCACATCGCTTGTGGCGACAAGCTCCCGGGCGAGAACGCGGTCGGCGCACGCGGCAAGAGGCACGCGCTCCGTCCCGACAGGCCGGACGACTTCCAGCAGCGCGGAACGCGCCTCACGATAGGTCACTTTATCATTCATAGAGTTCATTCCTTCCCAATGGTATAAACAATATATCGCGGCACCCGGTGCTTGTCAACAGCTTTGAAAGCGAGTGTTTCCATGAATCCAAAACCCTGTATCGTCGCCGTTTCCGGCGTAAAAAACACAGGAAAAACCAGACTCATCGAGGGCCTGCTGCCGGAGCTGACCGCGCGCGGCCTGTGCCCCGCCGTCATTAAGCACGACGGGCACCGCTTTGAGCCTGACCGCCCCGGTACGGACAGCTTTCGTTATCTTTCGGCGGGGGCTGTCGGTGCCGCCGTCTTTGACGGTGAAAAATACCAGCTCGTACGCAAAACAACTGTCGACGAGATGGCGCTTCTCGGCCAGTTTCCGGAGGCAGACCTGATCCTCCTGGAGGGCTTCAAGGGCTCCCGCTGGCCGAAGCTGGAGCTTATGCGCAGCTGCGTGTCGGGCAGCCCGGTCTGCCATCCCTCTACAAGGCTTGCCTTTGTGTCGGACATGGGTGCTCCCGAGCCGGGCTTTCCGGTCTACTCCCCTGACGACACCGCCGGGCTCGCGGATTTCCTGCTCGATTTATCACACTGCGGCAGGGACTGCTCCGCAATCCTGCTTGCCGGGGGCAAAAGCTCCCGCATGGGAAGCAGCAAGGCGGAGCTGCCCTTCGGCGGCATGCGCATGATCGATTATCAGGTGCAGCGCCTGATCTCGCTCGGTATTGAGGACATTGTGGTCGCGGGCCGCGCAGGCGAGGTGAGCGGCGCGCGGTGTGTGCCGGACGAGCGTGCGTATTTGGGGCCTCTCGGAGGGCTCAAGTCGGGGCTTGCTGCGGCAAAAAACAACAAGTGCCTCGTTCTGAGCGTTGATGCCCCGCTGGTTCCCTTTGCGGTACTCTTCGAGCTCATGCGCCGTCACCGCTCCGGCATTACGATTGCTGAGCATGGCGGGCAGCTTGAGCCTTTGATCGGCATTTACGACCGTTCGCTCACAGACGATTGCGCCGCGCTTCTCAATACCGCGCGAACATCTGTGCGGCGGCTCTTTGACAAGGCTTCTTTTCAGGCCCTGCACTTTGAAATTGATCCGCTTCTTCTCTCCAACTGCAACACCCCGGAGGAATACGCGCGCATGATTGCCTTTTCCTGACGGCGCCGTGAGCTTTGGCAAAAACAACATGCTTCACATCGGTTTCGCCGAGTGTCCGCACTGCGGGTGATGCAAAAGAATACCTTGATGTTTCTGGCCATCGCGGTAATTTAACGGCAAATGCGGACAATCCTTCGGATTCCCGCTGTCGGTCTGATCCCTCTGTCTCGCCGTGGGATGTGATTGTCCGTGTCGTCACATGGTTTACGCCCGTCGATTGCCCGATACGAAGCTGAGATGCATCCTGTCGAGCAGACTGTAAACAATTAAAAGAAGATTTGCAGCTCTGCGGTTGCCGCTGCATACAGGTTGTGCTTTTCCATCGGCGTGAGGACGCCGGGGTTGCGCTGCACGCGCTGGTTGTTGCAGTAACGGATATAATTCTCAATCATATCGACTAATTATTTCTTGCCGGTAAATCGCTTGCCGTACGAATCGGCAATGACAAACGCTCCTTTTTCTGTTTTTCCGCTCAGCGGGTTGCGTTGTTCAAGTGCTCTGTTCCAACCGAAGGGCTTCTTCCACCGCGCGCACCAGTTGATCGGCACAGGACGTGCCGCGCCCGCCGCAGTCGTTCCCCTTCAAAATGCGGATTGCCTGATTGGCTTCTTGTCCCTCCAGCAGCTTGCTGATGGCGTTGAGGTTGCCGTTGCAGCCCCCGACGAAATGAATATCATGGAGCTTTCCGTTCTCCAGGCCAAAGCTGATCTGGCGGGAGCAAACGCGCTGGGGCTTATAAGTATAGGTATTCATTACGATATGAAAAGTACAGGAATCGTCAGGAAAGTTGACGAGCTCGGACGAATCGTTCTCCCCATCGAGATGCGCCGCACACTCGGAGTTGATAACCGTGATCAAACCCGAAGGAAAACAGCGAATACACAGGTAAGCGAGTATGCCGGGATTGTATAAGAGGTATGTAGTCGCTGGAGTTCATTATACTCCAGCGGTTTTTGTTTGTAAAATAGAAAAATGCCCTGCGCACCAACACCCCAAAAGTGAGCTGGGGATAAGTTTCTTTACAGCATATTCACACAATCAGCATTTTCCAGTGTTATGTAACCTGTCAAGAAAAAAAATAAAACCAGTCTATCATTTCATGTACTGTGATAGACTGGTTTTAATCTTAGGACGTGTTGCTCGATCAATCTTTGTTACGAGCTGCTTTTACCAGATATCCTTATCGCCGGTTTCTTCACCTTTGACCCAGTAGAGCTTGTTCTGGTCAATGCGAACGTAGATCTTGTCTACTTCGCCGACCAGCGTTTTGACTGCGTCAACCGTTATCTCGCCGCCGAAGGGAGACTGGAGGATGACGGTAGGGGCCGCCGGAGTTTTCTTCTCCGGCGTGGGCTTCTTCGGTTCAGCTTTCTTTTCTGCTTTTTTCGCCGGTGCAGAAGCTGTGGCAATTATAGTTTCCTCAACTTTCTTCGGCGCGACGTTCTTCCCCGGCGTTGCCTTCTTCTCCTGCGCAGCCATCTTCTCCGGCGCGGTTGCGGCAGTCTCGGTCTCGGCGGGCTTCTGCGCATTCGAGTCTGAACTGTCTTTGCTTTTCACATATAACGGATGTAATTCCGAAAACAGCTTTCGTTCCGTATATTCTCCGCAAATCCTTATTCCGTTCAGCTTGAATACTCCTCATAGCACCAGCGGGCGATTCTCTGAATCAGCTCCGTTGGCAGTTCATTCTTCCACGGCAGGCGGATCGTGCCCTTGCACACATCCCAGCCCCGCAATTCTTCGGCAAACACCGTTGTTGCCTCGCCTCCCGGGTACAGTCCCAGATGCTTCTTTGACGCGGCGAAATGGATGATGTTCCGGCCTTTCCAGTATGTCGGCATTGACCAGGAAATCCGCTCCTCGGCGTCCGGAAGAGCGGCGCGGAGGATTTCACGGATTTCTATCAGCTTCGCCTGCACGGCTTCATCCTGCGCGGCTATGTACGCATCTATGGTTTGCGGTTTCACGCAGTAATGATCCTGACCCTCTCTGCTGAATTCCCGACCGCATTTTGGGCATTTCCACATTGCTTTTCCCCCGTACAGGCATCCTTGGCATTCTCCGGGATGTCAAAGATCAATCCTTATATTTATCCCGCACTTCCAGTATTTTATCATGCGCGGCAGCGAAGGCGTCCACAACCTTCGGATCAAACTGCGAACCACGGCCTTTTATGATTTCGTCGTACGCATCCTTCTCCGACCACGCATTCTTATAGCTTCGCCTGCTGGTGAGGGCATCATACACATCGGCAACGGCCACGATCCTTCCCTCCAGGCTGATGTCCTCGCCTGCAAGGCCAGTCGGATAACCCTTTCCGTCATACCGCTCATGATGCTGCATGGCAATGGTGCGGGACTCCTTCATTTCCTCGCCCTCGACATTATAGAGCAGCTGCCCGCCCATTGTCGTATGTGTTTTTATGATCGCGTACTCTTCATCCGTCAGCTTGCCCGGCTTCTCCAGGATCTCGGGCGGAATCATCAGTTTGCCAACATCGTGCATAGTGGAAGCGATTCGGATCAGCTCGACTTTATCCTCCGCAAGGCCAAGCTGTTTTGCCAGAACACGGGAATACTCCGACACACGCTTTATATGCTGCCCGGTCTGCCCGGATTTGTTCTCCGTGATCTCCGCAAAGGACATGATGATCTCTTCCTGTATACGGTTTGTTTCATCTGCGCTTTCCTGGATATACGCGCCATACTCCATAATGTAAGAGAACAGAAGCGTGATGGAGAAGGACGTAATGCCGAGCAGCGGATTATACACGAAAAAGAGAAGCAGCCAGAAAGAGTTGTGCCGAATGTGCCTTGCTGTCTGCACATCAAACGGACGTTCCCCTTCCGCAAGAAATTTCATGATCCCGGCAAACATTTTCAATATTGCGAAAATGACAACATAAGAGATGAAAATAACCGTGCAGCCGATCGCCGCCTGATACTTCGGCTCCATGGATTGCAGTCCCGCAAAGGTCACGAGGATTTTGAACAGGAAGTTGTTGTTCAGCCGGTCTCCGATGAACACGCTTGCCTGTGGGCTATACAATACAGCCACGGTCAGTATAGCCTGAGCAACGATCAAAACTGTGAGGACAGTCTTGCTGATCACGCAGACCTTATATAACAGTTTTCCGCCCTGGCGGACACGAAGTCTGGATTTTTCAAGTTCACTCATTACACACACCTCTATTGCCTGCTATTATACACGGCGGGAAGACGCGGCGCAAGAGCGAAACCAACTGCCAGGCTCTGTCTGCCATAGAATGTTATGCCTCCAGCCAACACCTGTATTTCTGCGCCGCACATTGATTTATGCGCATACCATTGAATTATGCGCGAGAGCTTAACAGCTACTGTGGGGCGTAATTATTTAAGGCAGCACCGCACAATCCGCCTTCGGCACCTCCTGGAAAATTTGCGCTCTGATTTTGTCACTTTTTCTCGAAATACACAAAGTATTCCTGCGAAAAACTGCCTTCATCAGAACCCAAATTTTTTCAGGATTCGCTCTCGCCGAATTATGCGGTGTTGCCTTAACCACTCCCGCTGCTCTTTTCACATTCACATCGCTGCTGCCACGCCGCTTCAATTGCGTCGCTACGATGTCTGCCGTTGCTACAGGAGTATTCTTGATCTCGCGCTGGATATCCTGCTCCTCGTCGGTAAGGAAATTGTAAGTATCGCCGGTGCGTCCGATGTTGTTCTGGCTCATCAGGCGATCCAGAGAGCCACGCACCTGCTCGTGCATGGTGATCTTGTCCAGCCGGATATCGTCTGCCATCAGGATGACGATGTTGTCGAGGTTGGCCTTGACGTCATCCACATAGCGCACCAGATACAGGAACTTCAGTACATCCACGTCCTGCGGTTCGATACCGTTGCCATCAGCGGCAGCACGCTCGCAGCGCTCGATCACACGCCGGATGGAGCTTTCGAGGAAAGTGTGGACGGTATCATAGAAGAGATAGAAAGGAGCCAGTGCGTATTCGTCTTTATCCTCGATCTTCTGGGCTGCCTCTTGGAAACCGGAGAGCATGGAACGCTCGCCGCCAGAGAGGTGTTTGCCGGAATTACCGTGCTTCCGGATCTCTGCAAAGACCTTCTGCATCAGGATGAACTGATACGGCACAAACGGAAAGTTCTTAGCAAACTCGCCAGCGCCTCCGTATCCCTTAATGTCCAGAATGGCATCGGTGAAGGAGAACAGGTTCCTAAGCACCGAATCGTTGGTGTTGTAGACCTGCTCCAGATACCGGCGACTACAAAGGCAGACTCCTGATGGATCATCCACCGAAATGGCTTCAGGGCGTCGCTTATTATAACGGTTGCCTGTATGTAACAAGCGATGATGGCGACGCAGATCAGAATAAACCGGATCACATGTACCGGATCGACATGAGCGCCGACCGCAGTTCCGGGACGGTCACTCTCGAGCGTACTTTTGACGATGTCATCAGGCAGGGCGAGATTGAAGGTCTGAGCTTTGATCGGGAACGTGACCAGTTCCTGTTGCTGTATAATCGCGGGGCACGGATTGTGCTCGGCATGCCGAAAGGCTTTTATGACGGGTATACAGAAGAGATCCACGAAGTATACGTGTACGATATCAAAAAGCACCCATGATATAGATCAGGTTGTCATGAGAAGGACACAAGGACGTTGCAGGTCTGACCTTCGCGTATGACTCCTCTATCGACAGCCCCTGCGTAACGGGCGAGAACAACTTATCATGGACACCAGATGCACCAGCGTCCCCATCTCGTGGACACCAGATGCAACACTCCCCTGCCCCATTTCGTGGACAATAAATGCATCACTCCCCCAAGTGAAACACGCTTCGCCCCATTGCATCACGCTTCGCCCCAAATGCATCACTCCCCGAAAAAATGCAACACCCGCGATGCAAAATGCATCACCATCGCCTTGCAGTGTTGCATTTGTATCAAAAAGGAGTCGCAGCCACACACCTGAAACACCGAATGATACAATGTGTCAATTCGGTGTTTCGTTTTTTATACCCCGAAAGCCTTGCGGCGCAAGGAGTTTGTTTCGCCTATCATTGCAGTATGTTTTATTGTTTTAAAAAATAGAGGGTTTGAATCCCCTCAATAGGTGGGAAGGAGACGCAGTTAGAGGTGACAAATCGTTTGGTTATTGGGGTTTCGTTTGGTAGTTAAAAGTTTTGAAGTTTTTGGCTCTAAGCGATTACTTACCATTTCGGACAAATGAAAGCTAAAGACCGCGGAGTCTTTTCCGGCGGCATGTTGAGAACACCCTTCAACCGGTTTCAGTGCTGAC
>ONVI01000082.1 GCA_900321275.1 uncultured Eubacteriales bacterium
GTACAATAAACACAGTTACTTATCTGTCAAGGAGGCGGTTGCAATGAAGGCTGCCATGATCGGAGACAACTGCATCGACGTCTATCGTTTCATCGACGGCAAGGAGCTCAATCGGCGCTACCCCACCGGCAATGTGGTGGACACCGGCGTCAATCTGCGCAAGCTCGGCGTACCAACCGCGATTATCAGCACCACTGGCAGCGACGACAACGGCCGTTGGATGGTCAAGACCCTGGAAAAGGAAGGCCTTGATCTGTCTCACTTTAAGATAGGCGACGGGGCGACAGCCATCACCTATATGGATATGAACGGTACCGACCGTGTACACGGCGATTATGTGGAGGGCGTGCTCGAGCACATCGTATTCGATGAGGAGGACATCGCCTTTGCGGCGGCGCACGATCTTGTGCACACGGCGCTCTGGGGCAAGGCCGACGGTGTGCTCGGTGTGATCAAGGCGCACAATCCGGCGGTCCTCATCAGCTTTGATACACGGCGCTCTGGGGCAAGGCCGACGGTGTGCTCGGTGTGATCAAGGCGCACAATCCGGCGGTCCTCATCAGCTTTGATTACTGCGACCGCCTGAGCGATCCCATCATCGAAAGGACGCTGCCCTGGGTTGACGTCGGTTTCTTCTCCTGTCATGACGAGTCCGACGCCTTTGTGAAGCAGTTTCTGCAGGACAAGGTGCAGCGCGGCATGAAGCTCGCCGTGGCCACCTTCGGTGAAAAGGGCAGCCTCGCCTGGGACGGAAAAGTCTGGACCGCCTGCGGGATCTATCCTGCGGGCAAAGTCGTGAACACCGTCGGCGCGGGAGACAGCTATATCGCCGGCTTCCTCTCCGGTCTGCTCAGGAACGAGCCGATCGACGAATGCATGCGCATCGGCTCGCGTGTGGCGGCGCAGGTCGTATCCGTATTTGAACCCTGGGTCACGGAAGAATCTTAACATATAAAAGGAGTAAGGCCATGAAGATCGGAATGTTCACCTCCGGCTACCAGCGCAATCCGCTGGAGCACTGCTTTCAGGATGCGAAGGAATACGGCTACGATTATATCGAACTCTGGGGCGGACGGCCCCATGCCTATGCCCCTGACCTTAAGGCAGGCGAGATCACGCAGCTGCGGCGCCTGATCGACTGCTATGAAATGCCCGTCGTGGGGTATACGCCCGAGCACAACGCTTATCCGTACAACTACATGATCGGCTCGGAAGCACAGCGCGAGGACGCCGTGGCCTATCTCAAGCTGTGTCTTGACATGGCCAAAGAAATGGGCGCCTCCTTCATGCTGACCAGCCCCGCCAACGGCGGGTATCTGGCCACCTATGACGAGCTTTGGCCGAGGCTTGAGAAAACCATCCGTGAGCTGGGCGACTACGCCGCCAAGTGCGAGGTCAAGCTCACGGTCGAGGCGCTGACGCCCTATGAGTCCAATTTCTTCACCCGCGCCAACGATTTGGTCGAGCTGTTTCGCCGTGTCAACAATCCCTGGATCGTAGGCATGTGCGACCTTGTCCCCCCCTTTGTGCAGCACGAAAGTATCATGGCCTATTTCGACAAGCTGGGCGCGAAGATGGATCATCTGCACATCATCGACGGCGAGCAGGGCACCGACAGCCACATCCTTCCCGGCGAGGGGAGCATGCCGCTGGGCGAATTCTTCTGTGAACTGAAGCGGATCGGCTACGAGGGTACTGCTACGCTGGAGCTGGTCACCGGTTACATCAACGAGCCGCGCTTTTATGCGCGCCGCGCCGTGAACAATGTCCGCGCCATGATGGCTGCCGCAGGGATGTGAGGCAAGGTATGACGATCGATATCCACGTTCACCCGGCTTTTTATGAGCCGATCAATGCTGACGCCGCGCGCGAGGAGCTGCGCCACTGCGAGCTGGACATCCACCGCAACGGTCTTGCGCCACTGGAACATGTGTTCAACCAGATGCGCTGCGCCTCTCTCGACCGTCTCTGTCTGCTGGCTCAGGACTATTCAACTCAGATGGGCGAGACTCTGGTGAGCAACGAGGAAGTTGCGCAGCTCGTCTCCCTCGCGCCGGACCGCTTTTGGGGGGTTGCCTCGGTCGATCCGCTCGACAGCGAAGCGCCGGACAAGCTGGAAGACGCTTTCTCCCGGATGGGACTCAAAGGCTTGAATCTCCACCCGGGGCGTTCTCGCTTCGACCCGGCCGATCCGGTGCTCGAGCCGCTCTGGGCCGTGTGCGAGCGCCACGACAGACCGGTGCTGTTTCATGCGGGACTCTCCTGGGAAAAAGATACGCTTGCGGAATACGGTCATCCCCTCCGCTTCGAGGCGCTGGCGCAAAAGCATCCCCGTCTGAGGATCTGCCTGGGGCACTTCGGCTGGCCCTGGATTCGGGAGACGGCGATGTTACTGCTGAAATATCCCAATGTTTACGCGGACACCGCCGCGCTCTACTTCGACAACGCGCGGGAGTTTTATACGCAGTGCTTCACACGCGATATCCCACTCACATGGATCGACCGGTCGCTTCGCCATCAAGTGATGTTCGGATCGGACAATCCGCGCTTTGAGCAGATCCGCATGGCTGAAGCGCTGTGCACGCTGGGGCTGCGCGAGAGTACGCTGGAACTGATCCGTGGGGAGAACGCCCTTGTTTTTCTCGGTGAAGGAGACGGTGCATGATGTTTGTCAGGACGCTGGTGCTCTGCACCAGAAGCTATAACGAAATGACCGTGCTCACCCCGCGTGTAGAGGAGATCGTCCTCGAGAGCGGAGTGCAGGAGGGCATGGTGACGGTTCTCACGCGCCACACGACGACCGGCGTGACCGTCAACGAAGCGTTGGAATGCCTTGAGAGCGACATCCAGACAGCGCTGGCGCTTTTTGCGCCGGAGGAGCGGCCCTACTGTCACGCACGCATGCTGCGCGACTACGGCTCGACGGCAGGCAACCCCACCGGGCATCTCAAAGCCATGCTGACCGGCAATCACTGCCATTTTCTGATCCGCGGCGGTGTGTTGGAAAAAGGCGGCGCACAGGACGTGTATTTTTGTGAATTCGACGGTCCCGCACGGCGGGAAATTCTAGTCATAGTGGAGGGGGAATGACGGAACCATAAAATAGCGCGAAAAGCGCGGGTCTTTCCTGTAAGAAAGCGCCTGCGCCTTTGACGGCGCTCGGCCAAAGCGGACGCCTCAGCCCCAGCATACTGTATCACAAGAAGCAAGAGAAGTCTGATGAGCTCCAAAGAAGAGAGGATACGCGCGGTGTGCACAGCCGCACGATAATCAAAGGAGGATCATCATGTCAGAATCCAACAAAGAACTGGGTCGAAAGTTAGGTCTGGGTGCGGTCATTGCCCTTGGTGTAGGTACGACCGTCGGCTCCGGTATCTTCTCGTCCCTGTCCGAGGTCGCCAATGCGGCCGGAAGCTCCCTGTTCCTGTTCCTGGCTTTCATCATCGGCGGTCTGCTCCAGATCCCCGCCAACTTCTGCTATGCCGAGCTGGCCTCGGCCTTCCCAGAAGACGGCGGCCAATATGTCTACTTCCGTGAGGCCGGTTCCCGCCCCCTGGCTTTCCTCTGCGGCTGGATCAGCTTCTGGGCCACGGACCCCCCGTCCATCTCCATCATGGCGCTGGCGATTGTAAACCACCTTGCTTACTTCCTGCCAATCCATGGCTTTGTGCTTCGCCTGGTTGCCGTAGTCTTCGTTTTGATCTTCATGTTCGTCCATCTGCGCAGTGTGGAAAACGGCGGTGCGTTTCAGACCTTCATCACCGCACTGAAGATTCTGCCTTTTGCCCTGATCATCGGCGTTGGCTTGTTCAATCTCAATGGCAGCCTGCTGCTCTCTGGTGAGCGGCTCTCCAGTGCCACCACCAGCGGTGTTGCCGCGCTGATCGCCGGCATCGCCTCCACAACCTGGTCCTACGACGGCATGGGTGCCCCCTGCTACATGTCCGGTGAGATTCGCGATCCTCAGAAGAACATGCCCAAAGGCCTGATCCTGACCGCGGTCATCGTTCTCGCCCTCTACGGCGGACTGACCTTTGTCGCTTCCGGCATCCTGAGCGTGGACGAGCTCGCCGCTTCCGACGCCCCGATCGCCCTGCTGGCTTCCAAGCTGCCCGGCATCGGCCACTTCGCAGGCACCGCCGTGGCGATCATGGCGATCATCGTCGTGATGGGTTCTCTGTCCAGCTGCATCATGTACCAGCCCCGCATCGAATATGCCATGGCGAAGGACAACCTTTTCTTCAAGTCCTTTGCCAAGGTCCACCCAAAATTTGAGACCCCCTATTTCTCCATCATCGTCCAGTGCGCCGTGGCGATTGTCCTGATCTTCGCCACCACGCTGTCCGATCTGCTGGGCTACTTCACCATGGTAGCCCTGCTGAAGAACGTTGCCACCTTCTGCACGATCTTCGTGCTGCGCAAGAAGGAAAACTACAAGCCCAGCTACAAGATGCCCGGCGGACTGATCATGCCCATCATCGCCAGCTTTATGACCCTGACGCTGATCTGGGGCGAGCTGACCTACGCCCCCATCCCGGCGATCCTCTGCGCTGTGATCGCTGTCGCCACCGGTCTGCCCGCCTTCTACTTCTGGGATCGCAAGAACAAGAAGGAGCAGCAGAGCGCCTGATCTGAGAAGATCAGAAGCAAATCAAGCAACAAGCAATACGCCCCGCCGCGGCAAAGGCTTGCCGCGGCGGGGGGCAGAAGGAGGGAGAAGGATGAAAATGTCGCGTGTGCCCACTCCTGGCGAGTTCGCCGCGGAGTCACTGGAAGTCCTTCTCCTTTCCCTTCTCCCGTGCAGGAGGCTACCAAGCGAGCGCCTTTTGTGCGAAAAATGGGGCGTCAGCCGCGGCACGTTGCGCACAGCGCTGCAGCGTCTTACCGCTGCGGGACGGCTCGTCGCTTTGGGCGGCTCGGGCTATACGGTGGCGCCGCCGCGGCCAGAGTGGAACGCGGCGGGCAAAGAGAGTCTGTTTGAAACGCTGCGCCGAAAAGCGCAGCGCCCGCACGGTGAGCTGCTGGACGTCTGGGAGCATTCATCAAAGCTCCCCCTTCCGGAAAAGGAGGGCGGCGAGTGGCTTGACGTTCGGGCGTTGTGGCGCTTGGAACGGACGCCGATCGCACTGGAGAGCCGCGTCCTTCGGTATGTGCCAAGCGAAGAAGATGATGTGCGCGGCGCCGCGCTGCTCTCCGCAATGGCCGCTCCCCACAGCGAAGCAGGGCCGCTTCGTATCGGCATCCTGCGTGCACGGAAGGAAGAGGCTGCGCTGCTCTCCGTTCCGGAGGGGAAAGCACTGATCCAGGTCCTCGGCTTCAGGTATGAGGACGATGGATCTCTGAAGGAAAACCACCGCGTGATCCTGCGGCCAGACAGGATACGTTTGCTGCTTTGAGAGGTGAGAACATGAAACTTGCTGCGGTTGGAAGCAACTGCGTGGATTTTTATCAAAATGTGGAGGGCGGAAAAGCCTATCTGGGCGGCGGTCCGGTCAATATGGCCGTCTACACCGTGCGTCTGGGCGGCGAGGCCTCCTATATCGGCCCGGTCGGGAATGATGATTTTGGCGCGCTGATGCGCCGCGCCGTTGCCGAGAAGGGTGTGGACGTGTCGCACCTGTCCGTTCGCGAGGGAAAGACTGCCGTCACGCAGGTCAGTCTGATTGACGGAGAGCGCGTTTTCGGCGATTACGACGAGGGCGTGCTTTCCGATTACGTGCTCTCGGAGGACGATCTTTCCTTCATCTGCACGCACGATATGGTGATCTGCGATCTTTGGGGCAA
>ONVI01000087.1 GCA_900321275.1 uncultured Eubacteriales bacterium
CGCACACCCTCGCCGACGGCGTCCTCGTTTCCGTACATGTAGGCCGTGTCGATCAGGCGCCCGCCGTTTTGAAGCAGCGTCTTTACGGAATTGACGCAGGTATCATAATCCAGCGCGTAGGTGCCGAGTCCAAGGATCGGCATCTTATAACCGCTGTTCAGCAGCACGGTTTTCGTTTCAAAGTCAAATTTCCCGATCATGTCTGCTCCTTCATGCTTTCCCACCGGATCCTCAGCGCCGACAGCCTGCGGTGCCTCCGCCTGCCATGCAGCAAACAGGCAGAGCACAAGCAGTGCAAACGACAGAATTCTATGCGCAAAACGTCTTCCTTTCATGCCCGCCCCCTGTATGACTATCGCTTTTTCTACATGTATAAAATAACACATCGCAAAAAGGAATGCTCATAGCTATAATGAATATCATGATATTCTAAAACTGCATATCAAACTAAAAAAAACGCTGGTCTGTAGATGTATCGAGAGGTTTTGTCTCAAGCTGAAAGGCAAAAGCGCAGGGCTCCAAAGCTATATTTACCACTTGATCCCGAAGTATTGGAGTGAGGCCTTGAAGTCGTCCTGCATCAGCAGGCAAGCATCGCGCAGATAACCCGGCGTTTTCGGCCACTCCTTTAGTCCGCGGTAATAGAACATCTTATGACGGTCATCAATGATGAAGGGCACAATGCCGCAGCGAACATCTTATGACGGTCATCAATGATGAAGGGCACAATGCCGCAGCGCAGACATTCCTTGAACAGGATCAGGCGCCCGACGCGGCCGTTGCCGTCCTGAAAGGGATGGATGCGCTCAAAGGCCACATGAAAGTCCAGCAGCTCATCCAGCGTCTTGTCCTGCGTTTCGTTGTACTCCCGCAGGAGCTTTGCCATCGCCGCGCTGACCTTGCCGGGAGCGGTGGTGGCCTGTCCGCCCAC
This sequence comes from uncultured Eubacteriales bacterium, assembly GCA_900321275.1. Classification (GTDB taxonomy): domain Bacteria; phylum Bacillota; class Clostridia; order Oscillospirales; family Oscillospiraceae; genus Limivicinus. Next base: position 932 of record ONVI01000087.1, read on the forward strand.
TTCGTTGGCGATCTTTTTATACGCTCCGACTGCGAACCAGCTTTGACGGCTGTCACTGGTACCGGTTTTAAGCGTCCTGTGTAGCTCCTTGATGAACGCCTCGCTCAGCGGGCGCGTGGCATTTTCGATAACCAAATCCATGCAGCAAAAATGGTTTGCCGTTTCCACCACATCGTCCACGTTGACAGCTTCTCCCTCCACACCGATGGTGTTCGTCTCAAAGATGAGCCTCGTCTGGTCGTGCGTCAGGCGGCTGCCCTCGATGTGATTGGAGTTGTAGGTCATATCGACCTGAACCTTGTGATAGATGCCGCCGCGAAGCTGCATCTTCTTTTCTATGCGCAGCCGCTCGAGCAGCGTTCTGGGCAGATCATCACGCTTGTTCAAGCGTTCCGGCCGCTCCGCGTCCTCGGGAATCCACCATGTTTTACCCTTCAGCACTGCGCCGGGAATCCTGCCGTTTGCGCAGTAATTGCGCACGGTTCGTTCCGCGACGCCCCATTTCTCCGCGCAAACGGCAACCGAGATCATTTCCATCCGTCTCACCCCGGATCTATTATACGCCGCTATCGGCAAAAAGTAAACCGCTAATCGGTTCTCTGACGAGTTTTTGCCGATAAAAGGACAGAAGCAACGCTCTTACAGAAACTGTCCGGTGACGCTGTCTTTGTTGTTCCGAATCTCCTCCGGCGTGCCGCAGGCGACGACCCGGCCGCCCTGCTCGCCGCCGCCCGGCCCCATGTCGATGATGTAGTCCGCATTGCGGATCACGTCCAGATCATGCTCGATCACGATGACGGTCGCGCCGTTCTCGATCAGGGTCTGAAAGACCCGGAGCAGCGTCTGCACGTCCAGCGGATGCAGGCCGATGGTAGGCTCGTCAAACACAAACACGGAATCCGTCTGCAGCCGTCCCATCTCGCTGGCCAGCTTCAGGCGCTGTGCCTCGCCGCCGGAGAGACTGGGCGTCTCCTCGCCCAGCGTCAGATACCCGAGGCCGAGGCTTTGCAGCACCTCCAGCCTGCTGTAAACGAGCTTCATATCCCTGCAGAAGCCGAGCGCCGTGTTCACGTCCAGTGCCATGAGCTCCGGCAGAGAGCGGGCTTCGCCGCTTCTGCTCACATGGCGGATCTGCCATGCCTCTTTTGCGTAGCGGGAACCCCGGCATTCCGGGCAGGGGATATCCACGTCCGGCAGAAACTGCACGTCAAGGCTCACGGAGCCCGTGCCGTCGCAGACCGGGCAGCGCAGCTCGCCGGTGTTGTAGGAGAAGGCCGACGCCTTCCGGCCGTGGTCTTTGGCATCCTGCGTCCGGGCATAGATCTTGCGCAGCTCGTCATGGACATTGGCATAGGTGGCCACCGTGGAGCGGATGTTGATGCCGATGGGCGTGGCGTCAATGAGCTTGACATGCGCGATCCCCTCCGCCGTAACGGACTTGACGTGGTCGGGGAGCGCTTTCCTAGTGGTGAGCGCTTCGAGCGCCGGGACAAGACTTTCCAGGATCAGCGTCGTCTTGCCCGAGCCGGATACGCCGGTCACGACCGTGAGCCGGCCCTTGGGGATGTCGACATCCAAGGGCTTTACCGTGTGCAGGGAGCCGGTGGACAGATGGATCGTCCCCCGGGCAAAAAGCGTCTCCTTCGGCGTCTGCGGGCGCATGACTCCGGCTTTCCCGGAAAGAAAGGGCCCGATGCGGGACGCCGCGTTTTGCGCGATCTGGGGGATCGTCCCCTCCGCGATGACCCGGCCGCCCGATGCCCCGGCCTCCGGTCCCATCTCGATGATCCAGTCGGCCTCCTTCAGAATCTGCGTGTCGTGATCCACCAGCAGGACGGAGTTCCCGTCCGCCACCAGATCGTGCATCACGCCGGTGAGCCCCACAATGTTGGACGGGTGCAGGCCGATGGAGGGCTCGTCCAGCACATACAGGACGCCGGTGGTGCGGTTTCGGACCGCGCGGGCAAGCTGCATCCGCTGGCGCTCGCCCGTGGAGAGTGTGGACGCCGCCCGGTCAAGAGAGAGATACGAAAGACCCAGGTCCATCAGCCGCGTGGCGACCAGATGGAAGGAGGCGCAGATGCTCTCCGCCATGGGGCGCATTTCCTCCGGCAGAGACGCAGGTACGCCGCGCACCCAATCGCAGAGCTCACTGAGCGGCATCCGGCAGACCTCATCCAGACTCAGGCCCCGGAGCTTCGGCGCTCTGGCCGTGTCGGAAAGCCGTGTCCCGCCGCAGTCGGGGCAGACCTCTTCCCGGAGAAACTTCTCCACACGCTTCATGCCCTTCTCGTCCGTGACCTTGTTCAGAGCATTCAACACGGTGGCAGTGGCGCTGTAATAGGTGAAATCCATTTCGCCCGCCGTGGCCGTGTCCGCCTTTTTCGGGCGGTAAAAGATATGCTTCTTGACCATGGGGCCGTGGAGGACGATCTCTTTTTCTTCGTCCGTCAGCTCCCGGTAGGGAATGTCCGTCCGGACGCCCATGGCGCGGCACACATCCGTCATCAGGGACCACATCAGACTGTTCCAGGGGGCGACGGCGCCCTCGTCGATGCTCAGCGTTTCGTCCGGGATCAGCGTGCGCTCGTCCACGGTGCGGACCGTTCCCGTACCGCCGCAGCGTTTGCAGGCACCCTGACTGTTGAAGGCCAGCTCCTCCGCGCCGGGACCGTAAAAGGAGACGCCGCAGACGGGGCAGACGATTTCCCTCTCCGCCGCGACGCTCATCGACGGCGGGCAGTAGTGCCCGTTGGGGCAGCGGTGCGAGGCAAGGCGCGAGAACATCAGACGCAGACTGTTGAGCAGCTCCGTCCCCGTGCCGAAGGTGGAGCGGATGCCGGGCACACCGGGCCGCTGGTGCAGGGCCAGGGACGCGGGCACATACAGCACGTCGTCCACATCGGCGCGCGCGGCCTGCGTCATGCGCCTGCGCGTATAGGTGGAGAGGGATTCCAGATAGCGGCGTGAGCCCTCTGCGTACAGGACACCCAGCGCCAGAGAGGATTTCCCCGAGCCGGACACGCCCGCGATCCCGACGATCCGGTTCAAAGGAACGTCGACATCGATGTTTTTCAAATTGTGGACCCTCGCGCCGCGGATCTCTATTTTCTTGGGGATGGTGTCGGTGATGATTCTGTCCATGTGCAATGCTTTCTCCTGTTTTTTATTCTAAGGAAACACTGATTTAATCCGGCCTATCCATATAGGGACGGTTATGGTAGAATAATGACACCAAGAAAAAGGCGGTGCCGAAGATGAAGCAGCAG
>ONVI01000074.1 GCA_900321275.1 uncultured Eubacteriales bacterium
GAAAGCTGACCACAGGGCAGTCGAGCAGGCTTTCAACCGAAGCGTGGTCGTCTATAAAAACCGCCTCCGGCCATTGCCCGGTTTCATCCGCGACATATTTGAATTCCCGGCCCATGGCACCGGCTCCGTAAAGCGCAAGTACCAACGCTGACCCTCCTCTTTTCAAATTTTCCGGATGTTTTACAGGGACTCTCCCCAGGCTTTTTCGATCTCATTGCGCAGCACGCGAAGCTGCTCCGACTCCCTGTCGCTCCAGATCCGCTTTCCCGCCGCATCGGTCTCCGCCAGCAGGGACAGCAGCCACCCTTCTTCTTTTACCGTATGTCGGCTGACCAGAAAAACCAGCTCAAAAGCCATGCAGCAATGGGAAATGCGCCCCTCAAAGCGGGAATGCCGGATTTCCCTGGGAACGCAGCGGTGCTCCAGAACGCAGGCCATCACCTCCGGGCTTGCCTCCCCCTCGTCCGCAAAGCTCGCCTTGCTGCTGCCGATCCGATCCTCGAACGGTATACTGGCGATCACCCGGAAAATATCCGTCTTGTCCGCATCCCGAAGGATCTCCGCAAAGCGCCGCGTCCGGGTGTCCAGGCTCTCCGGAAGATTGAGCTTGTTATGCAGGCGGATCACCGGCTCCGCCATCGCTCTCCAGTCCTCCGGAAGTCCTGCCGCGGGGAACCGGTCAATGAGGCCGTCCGCAAACAGGATATCCGCGCCGAGCTCAGCGTGATCCACCGACTGGGAATCCACGAAGGTGCCGAAGCGGCGCGCCTGTTCAAAGCGCCCGATGTCATGCAGCAGGCCGAAAAACCACGCGCAGTCCGTGTCTTCAGCGCTCATCCCGAGCGCCTTTGCGTATCGCTCCGACAGCTCTGCCACACGGAAGGTATGCTCGATCTTATGGCGGATCAGGATGTTCTGTGTATCGTACTGCTCCGCATAACGGAGAAATACCGCCTGCGCCGTTTCTTTGTTATTCATCGTTCATCCCCCGATTTCATCATATCTGTATGGATTATATCAAATCGCGGTAGGCAAAACAAGGATCTCTTCGGCTCATAAAGCAGCGCAGAAAAAAATTGCAATCCGATTTCTTCTACGCTATAGTAGAAGCGAAACGGAGGGGAGGAAAACATATGGAATACCGCACCGAACACGACTCCATGGGCGAGGTTCAGGTCCCCGTCGGGAAATACTGGGGCGCGCAGACCGAGCGCAGCCGAGAGAATTTTCCCATTGGCGCGGGGATCGAAACCATGCCGCGGGAGATCACCTATGCCTTCGGCCTTCTCAAACTGGCGGCGGCGCGGGCAAACCGCGCATTGAAGCCGGAGAAGATGAACGAAGAGAAATGCGCCGTCATCGAACAGGCCGCCGCCGAGGTCGCCGCCGGAAAGCTGAACGGCCACTTTCCGCTGGTCGTGTGGCAGACCGGCTCCGGCACGCAGAGCAACATGAACGCGAACGAGGTCATCGCCAACCGTGCAAACGAGCTTGCGGGCGAAAAGCTCTGTCACCCGAACGACGATGTGAACATGTCCCAGTCCTCGAACGACACCTTCCCCACCGCCCTGCACATCGCGGCGGCGCTGAGTCTGGAGGATTGCCTTCTCCCCGCGGCGGAGGAATTGATCGCCGTATTCAAAGAGCTTGAAGAGCTGCACGCTGGCGTGGTCAAGAGCGGGCGCACCCATCTCCAGGACGCGGTACCCATTGCTTTTTCGCAGGAGATCAGCGGCTGGCGCTCGTCTGTCGAACGGGACTGCGAGCTGATCCGCCTGACCCTACGGCCCCTGTACGAGCTGGCGCTGGGCGGCACGGCTGTCGGCACGGGACTCAACGCCCCGGCAGGCTTTGCGGAGAGAGCGGCGCAGGAAATCGCGGCGCTGACGGGCAAGCCCTTTGTCACCGCCGAAAACAAGTTCCACGCGCTGACCTCCCGGGACGAGCTGGTCTTCGCCCACGGTGCTGTCAAAGCGCTGGCGGCGGACATGATGAAGATCGCCAACGACGTGCGCTGGCTGGCCTCCGGCCCCCGCTGCGGCCTCGGAGAGATCACCATCCCCGAAAACGAGCCCGGCAGCTCCATCATGCCCGGCAAGGTCAACCCGACCCAGTGTGAGCAGGTCACCATGGTGGCGGTGCAGGTCATGGGCAACGACGCGGCCATCGGCTTCGCCGCATCGCAGGGAAATTTTGAGCTGAACGTTTTTCTGCCGGTCATCGCTTATAACTTCCTGCAGTCCACCCGTCTGCTTTCCGAGTCGATCCGCGCCTTTACGAAAAACTGCGCTGTCGGCATCCGGGCCGACAGCGATAAGATGCGGGAGAATCTGTACAATTCTCTCATGCTGGTCACAGCGCTCAATCCGTATATCGGCTACGAGAACGCAGCCAAAACCGCAAAGCTTGCGCATCGGGAAAACATCAGCCTCAAGGAAGCCTGCGTCCGTCTCGGTTTTCTGACGGCGGAGCGCTTTGACGAGGTCTTTCACCCCGAGAAAATGATATGACAGAAAGGAGATCCGCCATGGATTACGCAAAAGCATCTCTTGCAAAGCACTATGAATGGAAAGGCAAGCTGGAGGTCGTCCCCCGCGCGCCGGTCGATTCCAGTGATGCGCTGAGTCTTGCCTACACCCCCGGCGTCGCCGCGCCCTGTCTGGAGATTCAGAAGGACGTGAACAAGAGCTACGAGCTCACGCGCCGCTGGAATACCGTCGCCGTCGTCACCGACGGTACTGCCGTTCTCGGTCTCGGCGACATCGGCCCCGAGGCGGGCATGCCCGTCATGGAGGGCAAGTGCGTTTTGTTCAAGGCCTTCGGCGGCGTGGACGCGATTCCGCTGTGCGTGCGCAGTAAAGACGTGGACGAGATCGTCAACACTGTGCGCCTGCTGGCAGGCAGCTTCGGCGGTGTGAATCTGGAGGATATCTCCGCGCCCCGCTGCTTTGAAATCGAGCGCAGGCTCAAGGCATGCTGCGATATCCCCATCTTCCACGACGATCAGCACGGCACCGCCGTCATCACGCTGGCGGGACTCACCAATGCGCTCAAGCTTGTCGGCAAGAAGCTCCCTGACATCCGTATCGTCCTCAACGGCGCGGGCGCGGCGGCGACCGCCATCACAAAGCTGCTCATCACCGCGGGCGCTGGGGACGTGACGCTCTGCGACCGCAGCGGCGCGATCTGGAACGGCCGCGCCGAGCACATGAACCCCGCCAAGCAGGAGATCGCGGAGATCACCAACCCCGGAAAACGTCAGGGCAGGCTGGCTGACGTGCTGGCGGGCGCGGATGTGTTCATCGGCGTCTCCGCCCCCGGTATCCTTACCAAAGAGATGGTGAAAACCATGAACCGCGACGCTGTCATCTTTGCCTGCGCCAACCCAACGCCGGAGATTTTCCCGGACGACGCCAAGGCGGGCGGCGCGGCGGTGGTCTCCACCGGGCGCTCGGATTACCCCAATCAGGTCAACAACGTGCTTTGCTTCCCCGGCATCTTCCGCGGAGCGCTGGATGTGCGCGCAAGCGACATCAACGACGAGATGAAGCTCGCGGCCGCTTATGCCATTGCGGGGCTTGTCAGCGATAAAGAGCTCTCCGCCGACTACATTCTCCCCAGGGCCTTCGACCCCCGCGTGAGGGACGCGGTCGCCAAAGCCACCGCCGAGGCAGCCCGCAGAAGCGGCGTCGCAAGAATCTGACGCTGTTTCCTATTCGATATGTTTCCCGCCGATGTACACAGCACGCGGCGTGAGGTCGCTGTCGCAAACCACGAAGTCGGCAAGCTTGCCGGGTTCGATGGTGCCGATCTCGGCTTCGCGCCCGATCTCCTTTGCGGGGCGGATCGTAGCGGCGCGGATCGCCTCATCGCGGTCGATGCCGAAGCTGATCGCGTTTTGCATATCCGCGTACAGATCGGAGGCCGCGCCTGCGATCGTCCCGTCCGCGAGACGGGCGACACCTCCCGAAAGGAAGACCTGCTGTCCGCCGAGCTCGTATTCCCCGTCCGGCATGCCGCAGCAGCGCAGGGAGTCGGAGATCAGGCAGACGCGCCCCGGGAATAGCTTGAACGCCATGCGCACGGAGCTGGGATGGACATGCAGCCCGTCGCAGATGAGCTCCGCGATTACATTTTTACGTTCGGAGGCCGCGCCGATGACGCCCGGCTTGCGGTGGTGGATGGGCGGCATGGCGTTGTACAGGTGCGTCAGATGGCTTGCGCCCGCGTCGAAGACTGCCGCCGCCTCGTCGTAATCTGCGTCCGTATGGGCCACCGATACGGTACACAGCGCCTTCGCCCCCTCGGCAAACGCCGCCGCGCCCGCAAGCTCCGGCGCGACGTCCACGATCCGCACCAGGCCGCTGCAGCCCTCAAAAAGCTTGCGGAAGCCCGGCAGGTCGGGCAGTTTCAGATATGCGCCGTTCTGCGCGCCTTTTTTCTTTTCGGAGAAATAGGGTCCCTCCATGTGAATCCCCATCACGCGGGCGCAGCCGGCAGGCCGGTTTTCATGAAGCTCTGCCGCGGTATGAAACGCCTTTTCCAGCGTCTCGTACGGGAGTGTCATGGAGGTGGGACAAAAGCTCGTCACGCCGCGCTTTGCAAGATGCGCCGCCATGCGTTTGAGTCCTTCGGCGTCGCCGTCGGAGAAGTCCGCGCCCGCCGCGCCGTGGGTATGGATATCCACAAGTCCGGGGATTACCACCGCGCCGCCGAGATCGACGCCGCCTGAACGCTTCCCCTCGAACACCTCGGCAAAGCGTCCGCCTTCGACTGCGAAGCCGCCGCGGACGAAACCCGCCGGGGTAAACAGAATCGCATTTGTGTACAGCATCTCACACCTCCGGGAGACTGGCTGCGGCGATGCTCTGCCCCACGCGGCGGGCCTTCTCGTCCGGCAGCATGACGGTGATTTTTTCGGCAAGCTCCGGGTACTCTTCACGCAGCACGCGGCTGCACTCGTCGATCAGCAGATCCCCGCCGACACCGGAGGCCACTCTGCCCAGCACCAGCAGATAGCGCAGATCGTAAAACGAGCTGTACAGCAGCAGCGTATGCGCAAGGTAGCAGCCGATGGTCACGAAGATCCGCCGCGCGCCCTCATGCCCCTCCTCGGTCAGCTTCTGTACTGCCTTTAGCTTGTCGGCGAGGCTGGTGCTCTCGTCCGGCTCGATCCCCACGCGCGGGGCAAGGCGGATCACCGCGTCCTGGGAGAAGTATTTGCAGCCCACGCCGCAGTCTGTCGACCACTCATCCTGCGGCGCGTCGGGCTGGAGGTCAACCGGGGCGAAGGCCAGCTCGTTGAACCAGCCGAGGATCTTGCCGTCCGGGGTCACATAGCCCGCAGCCTCACTGGTGCCCATGGCGACGCCCATCACCGCGCCGGAGCCGAGACTCATTGCCCCCGCGAGGGCAGTCACATCGCCGTCGTTGGCAACTACGATCGGCACGTCGCCGATCTCCTTCGCCGCGCGGTCATAGACGCTCTTGACCTCTTCGCGCCGCGCCCGCGGAATCTTGATGAAGAGGGAGGAAACCATCGGGCTGTTGCCGACGAAAACCCCGGCTGAGGACACGCCTATGGCGTCCACACGCGGCATTTTGGACGCGGCGGTCCTGAAGGCTTCGACAATGCCGTTATACTGATAGGTCGGGTCGGCCGCCTGCTTGGGGAACCAGACGACCTCCTCGGAATAGACGCTCACGCCGTCGATTACAGCGGAGACCTTGCGGTCGGAGCCGCCCGCGTCAAAGCCGATGCGGCAGCCCTCTAAATGGCCGCCGATGGATTTGGCCTCTTCATTGACCGCGGGAAAATCCTTTTCTTCGCAGATCACAAGCTCGAAGGGACGCTCAAAGACGTCGAACTCAAACTTCGCGTCAAAGTCCCGCTCGCCCCCGACGCGGTAGATCTCTCTCAGCTTTTCGGCCGTCTCTTCACAGCCGCAGACGGTAATTTTCCAGGCTCCGACGCTCCAGAGCAGGAACTTGACATAGCGCTCCATATAGCGGAGGTTCGCTTCCGCGTACTCTGCGCCCCGCAGGAAGGAGGAAAAGACGGAGACCTTGCCGTTTTCCCGCTCCAGCGCGACACGGAAGGGGCGGTCAGCGCCCTCCAGATACGCCCTTGCCCACACGCCGAAGGGGATGAAGCTCTCGTCCAGTGCAGGCTTATTTTGATAGTCATACGAAATACCGAGATAGTTCATCATCACAACCTCCTATTTACATTTCCACACCGTGCGCAGCGTCATTATTGCGGCGGGTAATCCTGCCGCCTTTCCGGAGGAAAAACCGCTTCGCAGCGAAGGCGGGAGCTGCGGCTCCCGCCTTTATCCGTTTTTTATAAATCCTTTTATGCGGGAGTACCGTATACCAGATTCGGAAGCCCATGATATCCGGGCATAGCTGCGGGTTACGCCCCCGCGCCGAACCGAAACTATTATAATCGTTTCTTTCCGGCTTGTCCACAAGTATGCAAGCCAAATGCTCCCAGGAAATATTTAAAACCTTCGCGGCGTTTTGTTGTCTATATGGGTGAGAGCTCTTAAAACCATCAGGAGGAACAGCATGGAAGACAAAGAGATTGTTGATCTGTACTGGCAGCGTTCCGATCTGGCCATATCAGAGACCGACCACAAATATGGGCGGTACTGCCGCGCGATTGCCTATAACATCTGCGGGACGAATGAAGACGCGGAGGAATGTGTGAACGACACCTGGTTTCACGCATGGAACCGCATGCCCTCCGAGCGCCCCTCGGTGCTGTCGGCTTTCCTCGGCTGTATCACGAGAAATCTCGCCATCAATACCATCAAGGCAAAAAACAGAATCAAGCGCGGCGGAGGTGAAGCAGCCCTCGCACTCGACGAGCTCAGCGAGTGCATACCGGACGGGAAAAGCCCCGAACTGCTGATCGAAGAGAAGGAACTGGAGGAGGCCATCGGGCGGTTTACGGCCGGGCTGCCGGAGACGGAGAGGACTGTATTTGTTTTGCGGTACTGGTATCTCGCGCCTGTCGCGGAGATTGCGGACAAGCTCCAATGCAGTCAGGGAAAGATCAAGAGCATTCTGTTTCGCACCCGGAAAAAGCTGAAGACAATGCTTACGGAGGAGGGTTTATGTTGGATTCGCTGACGCTTCTGCGCGCTATGAACGGCATTCACGAGGAGGATGTCGTCATAGCCGGAAACATTTATATGAATGGGAAAAGCACACATCGGAGAGGCAGACGCCTGCTCACGCTCGCCCTCGCGGCGGCGCTGGTGCTGGCGCTGGGCGTCGCCGCCTATTCCACGGGGCTCAGGTTCTCGGGCTGGGGCGGCAACATGGAGATTCAATCCGAGCAGACGGCGGGAGGCATTGAAAACACCGTCTATGTTCATACCGAGAACATGACGCAGCCGGTGCGCTTCGAAGACGGACGCATGATTTTCATTGTCAACGGCGAGCATATCGACATCACGGATCAGGTCTCGGAGAGTGAGCCTTATATCTATCAATACACCGACGAAGGAGGCGTCATCCACTACTGGATCATCGGGAAAAACGGCCCCGAGCCGGAGCATTACGGCTTTGCGGAATATCTTCATCCGCTGGACGGCGAATGGACAAGCGGGTATGTCGCCCGCACAGACGGCAACACGGCGCCGTGGCTGACCGCGGCCTGGGAAGAGCTTGGGTTTGATTTCAACGCGGAGGACTGAACCCGGCGTCTGTCACGCGCCGGATAGAGAGAACGCAAACAAAACGGCGGCGCGGAACGGCATCGCAAAGCGAAGGATCTTTCTTCGGAAGTTCACCAAAACCCCCGAAAGAAAGATCCTTCGTTTTTGTATTTCAGCGTATACGTTTTTTCCTGACGCCTTCCCCGAAGACGGTCATCCAGTCGTTTTTTATGGAAATCGGAACCCAGCCGTTCTCTGCGCAGAGGTCATAGATCTTCTTCGCCTTTTCCGGGCTCCCGCTCTCCCTGATCTCATCATCGCAGCACACAAAGAAGGCCGCGGTTTTATACATGGTATGACCCATCACGAACTTGGTGATGCTGACGTCGCCGGTACTGTTCCCGAAGGACATGACCGGGCGCTGTCCGACCTGCTGGGCAAAGATGGACACCTTGTTCATTCTCAGATTCTTTGCCGCGATCTTACCGCTCAGCACCAGCTCGTCCTCGTCGGAGTAAACATATTCCGCACCGGCTGTATCGCCCTGATTTTTCGCCGACAGCAGCTCCTCCGTCCCGATCACGTACCTGGCGGGCAGGATCAGGGCGCCTACAACGAGCGTGCGGATTACCAGCCGGTCGCTTCCGCTGCAGATATAGACGGTGAAGCCGTTGTCCTGCAGATAGTCAATAACCTGAACCATGGGCTGATAGAATTCCTCGCCGATCTTCATGCCGTCATACCCCGGCGACGGTCTTTCCGCATAAGCCCTGACATAGTCCGAAAAATCCCTGACGTTCATACCTGCAAACGCCCGGGCGATGCAGCTTCCGATCTCGACCTCAAAGCCCTCCGGAACGACGCCTGTATCAATCACGTTCTGGACGGTGTGCGCAATCTCTTTTTCGTGCTCTGTCGCCCTGTCTCTATAGGTTTCGTCTTCCAGAATTCTGTACTTGTACAGCATAAAGTCAAACCATGTCGGATCGCTTTCGCAATACACCGTGCCGTCAAGATCGAACACCGCAATGCGGTCGCCCATGGGAATATAGTCCGGGCTGGTTTTGTCAGTCACGGACTCAACATAGTCAATCAATGCCTTTTTGGAAGGGGCGTCGTCAGCCCAGAGCGTGAGCTGATTTTTCGCTTTATTTTCCTTTTTTCTGTTATGCGCGGTGATCAATCGCAAATACCGCATGCCGAGATCGAACATCAGATCATCGGCGTCGATGCTCTCGTCAACCGCCTCGCCCAGGGTTTCGCCGATTTTTTTTCGCAGCAATTCATCAAATGTTCTGTCTCTTTCCATTGTTCCCTTCCTTTTCGTCGTCACAGTATCAGATACCAAAAACGAATTATCCCATGCGGAATGATTGCGGCATAAATCTTATCATATAAACGCTGCCTTTACAACAAAAATCCACGGCAAAAGATATCTGATACTGTTTTTCCATAAAACACGGTGTTTTCCTATAAAAGCTGACGCCTTTATAGGAATTATTGCGTGTGCGAAATCCTCGCCGCTCACGAGGCAACCGGATTTCATGCACATGTAAATCCCCATGAATCAACTTTTATTCATTGCGGCGAGGCTTGCCGCATGGGGATTTACTGAATAATAGTATAAGGGAAACGCTGAAAATCGGAACACCCCGGATCAAAAAACGATCCGGGGTGGTGTTTTCATCAAGCTTTATCAGAGCTGCTTCTGGGCGTTGATTTTGACGCCGGGGCCCATGGTGGAGGCAGTCACGCAGGAGCGGATGTACTGGCCCTTTGCCGCCGCGGGCTTGGCCTTGTTGACGGCCGTGAGCAGAGCGACATAGTTCTCGTACAGCTTCTCAGAGCCGAAGCTGACCTTGCCGATGGGGCAGTGGATGATGTTGGTCTTGTCCAGACGGTACTCGACCTTACCGGCTTTGGCTTCCTTGACAGCCTGCGCCACGTTCGGAGTGACGGTGCCGGCCTTGGGGGAA
>ONVI01000089.1 GCA_900321275.1 uncultured Eubacteriales bacterium
TGACGATGCCGTTTTCGTGGTCCACGCAGTAGCCGTTGGGGGTCCAGAAGCCGTTATCAGCAAAGGCGCAGGTGCCGAGGGACACGATCATCGTCAGGGCGAGGGCCGCCGCAAAAATCATCTTCATAGTAGTTTTCATCGTTTTCTTCTCCTTTTCATTTCGTGTGTTTTTTCTCTTCTTTACGGGTACATCTTAGCACAGGGATTGTCACACACATGTCACAGGATGAAAAGGAACTTTGTTAAGGCCCTAACCTGACCCTTCCTGAGCTTCCACTCGACGGCAATGCGATCGAAGATATTTTCAAGGTCTATATGAAAGATACCGGACTTTTGATCAGCATGCTGGAAGATGGTACACAGTTTGATGTGCTGCAAGGCAACCTGTATGGCTACAAGGGTGCAATCTTTGAAAACCTTATTGCGGATTTCTTCGCCAAAATGGGTCGCAAGCTCTATTATTACCATAAAGATTCCGGCCTGGAAATTGATTTTGTAATTCGTTGGCGCGGAGAATGTGTATTGGTCGAAGTCAAAGCAGAAACAGGAAACGCCAAAAGTGCCGCAACGATTTTAAAACATCCGGAGAAATATCATGTAAATCAATGTATCAAGCTGGGCAACTACAATGTTGGCCGCAGCGGGAGGATTCTCACCCTTCCGCTGTATATGGGCTTTTTGCTATATGAGGTCTGAGCAAAAATGATAAACGGAAAAGGAATCCGCTGACCGGCTCTTGACTTTGCCGTTCGGCGCAGCTTATAATGAATCATACGATTCTGCGCCGAACGGCTTATTTTTTGCTTTGTGCTAATAGATTTGTGCGAACGGCGAAACGGAGGCTTTTTCATGATTACCGACGCGAAATCCTTTGGCGAGGCGCTGCGTAAGCGGCGCAAGGAGCTTGGCTATACCCAGGCTTTTCTCTCGGAGTTCAGCGGCTTCAGTGTCAGCTTTATTTCCGATCTGGAAAACGGCAAGAACACCGCCGAACTGGGCAAGGCGATCTTTCTCGCCAATCTGCTGGGCCTGGACTGCAGCCTGACACCGAGGAACTGAGCCTATGAAAGAACTGCTTGTCAGCATAGAGCGCGGCGGCGAAAGGATTCCTGTGGGCTTCATTCGCGGCGAGGGTTCCGCCGACGCCCGTTTTGCCTATTCCGACACCTGGCTGCGCGATCCCTCCTCGGCTCCGATCTCCCTGAGTCTCCCCTTGCAGGAAGCGCCCTTCACTCCAGCGCAGACGAAAGCCTATTTCGACGGCCTGCTGCCGGAGGGCTTTACCCGCAGCACCGTCGCCCAATGGATGCACGTGGACGATGGGGATTATCTCTCGATCCTCCACGGTCTGGGCCGGGAGTGCCTCGGCGCTCTTTGCATCACCGAGGAGGGTGAAGATCCGCAGGCCTCCTATGAGAAGATCACACGGGAACAGGTGCGGGAGCTTGCCGCCGAGGGTGCATCCAAATCCGCCGAGATCGTGACGAGCACGCATCTCTCCCTGACCGGCGCGTCCGGAAAGGTCGGTCTCTATTTCGACGCGCCTACCGGGAGCTGGTATCTCCCCCGCGGGACTGCGCCCAGCACTCACATCGTCAAGCAGAGTCACATCCGCCTTGACGCGATCGTGACCAACGAGCGGCTGTCGCTTCTGACAGCGGCGCGCTGCGGCATTCCCGTGTCCGGGAGCTTCATCGTCAACACCGGCGGCAGGGCGGAGCATGAGGTTCTTTTCGCCACGGCACGCTATGATCGCTTTTTCCCCGCTGCGCCGAAACGGATCAGCGGCCTGCCCTCTCCGCAGCGACTGCATCAGGAGGACTTCGCCCAAGCGCTGGGGATTCCGGCAAGCATGAAATATGAAAAGGAGCCCCGCGGCTATCTGCGTGAGATGTTTGCCCTTCTGCGCAGGGCCTCCGGCAATCCGATCACCGATCAGCTTCGGCTCTGGGACCTGCTGGTATTCAACTGGCTGCTGGGCAACACCGACGCCCACGTGAAGAACTTCTCTCTGCTTTACAGCCCCGATCTTCGGCGCGTGCGTCTGGCCCCGGCCTACGATCTTGTCAGCACCGCCGCCTACCGGCAGAGCACGCGCGAGATGGCGTTTTATATCGGCGGTGCGCTCCTCCTCGACGACGTGACGGAGGATGCCTTCCGCCAGGCCGCGCGCGACGTTGGTCTCGGCGAACGGATGGCCATGCGGCGTTTTGATGAGATGTGCCGCCGTTTCAAGCCCGCGCTGCATGAATCAGCCGAGGAACTGATTGCCGCCGGCTACAACAAGGCCGCCGAGCTGGAAGCGCGCATCCTCCAAAGCGGAGGCATTGCAAAGCGCAGCTGACCCGCCCGCAACTCTGCAAATTGAAAAATCGCACATTCGACAGATCAACGCCTCTCTTGTACAATGGCAGTACAAAGGAGGCGTTGATTATGCATAACACGATTTACGAAAAGTCCGGCGGCAGCTATACCCAAGTCGGAGATTATCTGCTCCCCGATCTGCTGCCCGGAAATGAAGAAAGCGCTGTCGGCATCTGGGGCCAGCGGCACGCACGCTGGCTGCGTCATAACAGACGCATCACCTACACCAATCTTCTGATATCCGGCAAGCTCCTCGGCTATCTGGCCGATATTGACCGGCAAGCACAGGAGATGTTTTCCCGACTGATTGAGCAGTACGCCGCCACTGAGGGGATCACGGAACAGCTGAAAGCTGAGGATCAGCTTGCCTGGGTCGGGCGGATGAACAGCATCCGCGAACGGGCGGAGGAGGTCGTGCTTAGTGAGCTGGTGTATTGCTAAAAGAGCCGCACGGTGTACCGATTCTGGGTACACCGTGCAGCATTATTTTAAAGAGGGTTCTCTTTCAAACACTCCGAGGTCAAATTGACAGAGATATCAAAATCTTCTGTCATGTATTTCTTTCCTACTTTGCATAGATTCCTCCGACGAGATCGGCCAAAGCCTTTGTCGGGAGCAGACGCGTGAGGAACACGAAGAACTTATACTTTCCGCCGAGCGTGCAGAGAACCGGAACCTTCGGCTGCAGCGCTTTCCCCGCCACATATTCCCCGGCTTTCTCTGCCGTGATCCCCGTCTGCTCATCGTGCTCCATGACCGCGACGCTGCGGGAGATGCGCCCGCCGTACTCCTCGTCCCCGGCCGGGTTCTTTCTCCGGGCGGCTGTGAACCCGGTCGCAATATCGCCCGGCATGATGGCACAGACCTCGATCCCGTAGGGCTTGACCTCGCTGTAGAGGGCCATTGTGTAGGTACGCACCGCCGAAGAAGTTTACGTCAAACTGCCGCTTTGCCTCTTCCGTATCCGTATACTCAATCGCGCCGGAGATACCGAACCCGGCGTTGTTGATCACGACATCGATGTGCTTCTCCCGGTCCATGATCTGTTCGATTGCCCGGCGGACCTGGTCCTCGTCTGTGACATCCGCCTGAATGTGCATGGCGGCGTCTGTCCCGCTCTCCCTGCGGCTGAGCTCGTAGACACGGCAGCCCTTTTGAGAGAGCACGCGCGCCGCCTGCAGGCCGATGCCGCTTGTGCCCCCGGTAATGACGATAACTTTTTTCATAACAACGAACCCTCTTCAGAGTGTTTCAAGCTCTGCTATCAATCTTTCAAAACTCTCTGCAAAGCGCCGGTCGTCTTCCTCTGTGCGCTTTGCCGGGCCTTTCAGGTGGTGCTTCCCGCTGCGGCGGGCCTTTTTGGCCAGGTGGCGATCCATCAGCAGTCCGCCGATATTGTCGTCCGTGAAGCATTTCCCGCTCTGGTGGACAGCCAGCGCACCCTTGCCCAGCGCAAGCGCCGCCACGCCATAGTCCTGCGTGATGACGATATCTCCCGCTTTGCAGAGATTAATGAGCGCCAGATCCACCGCGTCCGCCCCGGCCCCAATGAGCTTGACCGTACTGTAATCGGAGTACATCACATGGTTTGTGTCGCAGAGTATCGTCACGGGAATGCCATGGCGGCGGGCAATTTCCTCTGCTATGTGCGTAACCGGGCAGGCATCCGCGTCAATATAAATTGTTCTCATTGTTGCCTTCCTCATCTGGCAGTATCGTGCAGCGTTTTATTGAGTATAGCACAGAAAACGGATGGTGCAAACTATAAAAGAACACCCTGACATGCCACAGGAGC
>ONVI01000091.1 GCA_900321275.1 uncultured Eubacteriales bacterium
GGTGAAAAAGTATGTGGACGGGATTCCCCTGGCCCGGCAGGAGAAGATATGGGAGCGCGAAGGAGTTGAATTAAGCCGCGCGACCTTGGCCAACTGGGTAATTCAGGTCAGCCAGAACTGGCTGAAGCCCGTATACGAACGGCTAAAGGAGACCTTGCTGGCAAGCCACGTGATCCACGCCGACGAGACCGTCATACAGGTTTTGAAGGAAGACGGGAAGAAGGCCAGCAGCGAATCGCGGATGTGGGTGTATGCCACTTCGGAACGTAACGCACGGCAGGTTCGGTATTTTGAGTACCAGCCGGATCGCAAAGGGCTTCGGGCCGCGCAGTTCCTGGAGGGCTTCCACGGCTGCCTGGTGACGGACGGCTACGCCGGGTATGCCCAGGTTCCGGACGTCGTTCGCTGTGGATGCTGGGCGCACATGCGACAGAAGTGGCGCGACGCCATGCCGAAGGGCGCGACAACGGCCACAAGCAAGGCCGCGGTTGGCTATGACTATGTGAACAAGCTGTTCCTGTGGGAACGGAAGTTTGCAAAAATGCGAGATGAAGACCGTAAAAACGCGCGGCAGGCGATGGAAGCACCATTGCTTGACGCCTATTGGCTATGGCTGAAAACACTGGAGCCGACGCCTGGGAGCAAAAGCACCATTGCTTGACGCCTATTGGCTATGGCTGAAAACACTGGAGCCGACGCCTGGGAGCAAACTGGCCGAGGCTGTAACATATGCCATAAACCAGCAGGCAGCGCTAAGCGCATTTCTTGAACACGGAGATGTGGAAATCTCAAATAACACAGCAGAAAATGCCATTCGGCCCTTTGCTGTGGGTCGGAAGAACTGGCTGTTTTCCGACACGGTAAAAGGTGCGGAATCCAGCGCCATTGTCTACACGCTGGTTGAGACAGCCAAGGCGAACGGTCTGGAACCATATGCCTATCTCAACCAACTGATGCGTGATCTCCCATGGTATGGGCATAATCCAAGCAGAGAGGACTTGAACGATGCGCTCCCATGGTCCCAGCGTATGCAGCAATTGGCTGAACCTGACGATACACATGATCTGTAATACTCCGCCCGCCCTGTGTCTGGGACGGGCCGGTTTTCGTTTACCGGGTGATTGTTTAGCGCTTACCGCGTTTTGCAGCATGCTGCGTTTTTCGGCGGGTCGATCCGGGGCTACGATTCTGCAACCGTGTACGTTTTGAGGCAGCGCCTTTTGCATGCATCGCGCCCTGTCTCACGCCGAGCCTGAGCGAAGCGCTTTAAGCGGCAAGGTCAGCCGGGCGATCGAGGGCCGCTTCCCTGCTCGTCAGCCTGGCGTAGGGCTCACCCATGCGCACATGTTCATAGCCGCCGAGCTCGTCCGCCGGGCACAGAAGCTCCACATCCGCGCAATTCTGGAAGATCAGAACAATGTCGCTGCCGCCGAAGAGGAAAAATCCCATCGGGTCGCCCTTGTTCACTCTGGCGCCGACCTGCACGCTGTCCTCCCAGTTGCAGGAGCAAATCTGGGACATGCCGATCGGCAGCATGGCGACGAGGCCGAGTTTTTCCGTGTCGATGATAACGCAGTCGCGCGTCTCGATCATCTGCCAGCCGGGGATGGCGTCTTCCAGAATATAGCGCTGCTGCTGCGCATCCCAGACCGTGATGCCGCCTGCGCCGTTCACGCCGGGGATCTTGCGGACCTCGAGGATCGTGCCGCTCACCGGCGCGTGATAGCGGTGATAATCGTTCACATCCAGGAAGGTATGCGTCAGCGTGCCGCCTTTGAAGGCGTCGGCATAGGCGGAATCCGGCCCGATGAGCTGCGCGACGTCGTTAAAGTTTGCGCTCTTGATCGTGACGCCGTCCTGCTGCACGAGCTTACCGTCCTCATCGATGGTCCAGATGCCCTGGGGCTTGGAGTCGGCAGGCGAAACCACATCGCTCAGGGAGATCGGCCGCATGGCCGGTGTGATCAGATGGCGGGAAAAATACTCATTGTAGGACTTCCAGATGTTTTCATCCCCGTACCAGCCGTACTGCATGTTCATGGTGGGGTCCTCCATGGCACGGCGGAAATAGGTATCGTTCCAGCTCTCGGGGGTGTTGAGGAAGGCGCCCCAATCGTCCGAATACTCCTTGAGCCAGCTTGCAATCGGCTCATGATACTGAAGCGTGGGATAGTAATACCCGCGGTTTTCCAGCTCCTCCAGCGGTTGATCCAGCAGGAACCAGATATAACACACGCTCTGGTCGATTGAGCTGTACAGCGAGGGGTGCCTTTCGTCATCCAGCAGCGACCAGGGCATGCACGTCACGGCCCAGTCGGTATAATCATAGAGATCCTGCACCGACTGGACAGGGTTGGTTTCGCGGTCAGGGTTGATCTCGGCCGCCCTGGCAATGGACTTTTCCATCATCGCCATGAGCGCGGGATCGGCCTCAAGCAGCTTTTGCAGATCCAGGCTCGCCTGGGAGCGCGGCAAGGGAGAGCCCGCCCAGGGCGCTGGAGCGGCCACGGCGTCAGCTCCGTCCGCAGCGTGTGCTGAAAGAGCAAAGAGCTGAAAAACAAGCATCATCGCCAGAACCATCGTCAGGATCTTTTCTATCTTTGGTGTCATCTTTATCTACTCCTCTCCGAAAGCATCCTATCCCGGGGCGTCGGGATTCATTGTACAGCACAAGATTATTATATCAAATACGCCGTGCATTGGCAACAGAGAAAAGAAGAAAAGGGCTTGTCCGGTTTTGAGACAAGCCCTTTTCCTGTTCTGCTCAGGCGCCGGCATATCTTTGCCGGTACAATAGTCTATTCGTATGTTTGCTCAGTGCGGGAGCTCAAACGGGTCGGTGCCGGGGATCAGCGCGGTGCGGTCCGGATTTAACGGATCACCGGCTCCACAGTAGATGCAGATGCCGTTTACATAGCTGTGATCCGTCATCGGGATCACCTCCTGCGGCACCAGGATCTCCCCGCAAACGGAGCAGTGACTTCCCTGGGTCAGACCGGTTTTGGTGCAGGTGGCATCCACATGCGGGTCAACAACGACCGTATGCGATGTGTAGTCAGTAGGGGAGATAAAGAACGAGAGCATGTTCAGAAAGACGAAGCAACAGCGGATTGATCAGATCCACAATCACCACGCCGCCCAGCCCGAAGAGGATCAGGTTCCCGATCCAGACTCTTCCATGAAGATTCATGGGCTTCTGGCTGTAATCCCACCAACGGGCATGGAAGCGTTTCTCCAGTACATAGCTCGTCATATATTCCAGGAAGCCGCACAGAAGGAACGACACCGCAAAGGTGGTGCCGACGGAAAATTCCAGCGGGGCAAGGCCTTTTATCACAACAGTGATCAATGCCGCACCGGAGCCATAGATCGGAAGCCACGGGCCGGTCAGGAAACCGCGGTTGATAAAGCGGTGAAACTGAAAATATTTCAGTGTGACCTCGATGCACCAGCCCAAAAAAGCA
>ONVI01000096.1 GCA_900321275.1 uncultured Eubacteriales bacterium
GTGCAAAGTGGGTTCAGATTATGTAAACCATATACGCCCATCTTTTTTTACCGAATACATCCAGTTGGACGTTGTGCTCTGTTTTCGGTATTGATAGAATTGCTGTAGATAGCAACATAGCCCTCAATGATAATCTTTCAACAGCGGAAAACACCCGTGTACTTCAAGCAGCTGATTTATCGTCTCAATGTCATATATTCCGTTGTTCATGGCTACCAGAAGAATTGCGTCCCTAGGAAGCCTCCCATCAAGCGGAGCCATGCCATAACGTAGGAGAGCATCGTCAGTTTCTCTCATCGTAAAACGTGCTGCAAAGCAAAGTCGAAGTATTACGTCTCGCTGCCGAGTGTGCTTTTCTTCAGCAATCAGCTTATAACCATAGTTTTCAGAGAGAGCTGCAGCAAGAAAGACATTTTGCTGTAGGAGTCCCTTTTCCCTTATCTTTCGCCTCATACTAATTTTCAATAGAAAGTAGACAAGATGCCATCATTATGTTAGAATAGACATGGTGATGAAAAATGAAGTACAAATTCAGCGAAGAACAGTACGAAGCGATCAAGAAAGCAAGGAAACAAAATCGAGATAAGCAAATAGACAAGCGGCTGCAGGTCTTGGAGCTGCGCTGCGAAGGAAAAGGATTAGATGAAATTGCGAGCATCACAGAGTTTCATCGTTCGCATGTGAGTAACCTTATCCGAAAGTATTTTGAGGAAGGCTTGCAAGCTGTATCTGAAAAGCATTATCTTGGAAACCGCCGAAACATGAGCATAGAGGAAGAAGCTCAGTTTCTTGAGCAGTTTCGTGAAAAGGCAGAAGAAGGGCAGGTGCTGGACATCCACGAAATACGGGCTGCATATGAGAAAGAAGCGGGCCACAGCATTGGGTGTGCGCAAGTGTACCGTGTACTTCATCGGCATGGTTGGCGTAAAGTTATGCCCCGGAGCAAACATCCAAAGAGGGCAAGTGAAGAGGTCATTGAGACCTCAAAAAAATTAACACCGAAGTCCAACGGATAAAGTTTTCAACAGGAAAGAAAGTCCGTCTTATGTTTCAAGATGAAGCTGGCTTCGGGCGGATCAACAAGCCAAAATACTGTTGGTGTAAGAGAGGTATCCGGCCATCTGTCCCGTGCCATCATATCCGCGAGTGATCATGCCCTTTTGTAATACCGTTTGTATGAACATCTTCCTCGAAGAACTCTCGAAACAGTTTCCAGACGATATCATTCTTCTCTGTTGCGACGGAGCCGCCTGGCACAAAGCCGGCTCACTCTTAGTACCGGAAAATGTCAGTCTGTTCTTTATTCCTCCGTATACTCCGGAAATGAATCCGATTGAACAGATCTGGAAAGAGCTTCGGAAAATGGGTTTTTGTAACGAGGTTTTTGCTACTCTCGAAAAAGTCGTGGATCGACTCTGTGATACTATTTCTTCTTTAACCGCGGCTACCATTCACAGTATTACTGCTCGTTCTTGGATTATGTCTTGTTTTAATTGAAAATTAGTATAAGACGACTTCGGCTTCCGACAGCAGGAAATCGAAATCATCTTCCGTTTCGTAGGCAAGATCGATTAAAACACAAATCAGTATCCTTAACTAAAGGAAACGGGGGACGGGGCGTCCCCTTTCTGCGTCTGATACCCTGAAACGCAGGGGCGCTCGCCCGGCAGGCGTCGTCAGAGCTCAAAGGAGCCCGTGAAGACCTCCTGCGCGCCTCCGGTGAGGAGCACGCGCTCGTCGGTATAATTCACGGTCAGCTCCCCGCCGAGCAGCGTTACCTTCACGTCGCGCCCCTTCTCGCAGAGCCCCAGTTCCACCGCCGCGATCACGGCGGCACACGCGCCGGTGCCGCAGGCCAGGGTCTCGCCGCTGCCGCGCTCCCAGACGCGCATGCGCAGGTTGCCGCGATCCACGAAGTGCACGAATTCCGTGTTGACCCGCTGGGGGAACAGCGGGGAAAACTCAAACTCCGGCCCCAGCTTCTCCAGATCCAGATTGTCGATGCCGTCGCAGAAGACGACGCAGTGGGGGTTGCCTACCGAAAGGCAGGTGACGCGGTACTCGGCGCCTCCGATCTGCACGGGGCTGTCCAGCAGGCGTTTGGCCGCGGTGTTTACGGGGACGGAGGCCGCGTCCAGCAGCGCCCGGCCCATGTCCACCTCTACGGAGCCCACCCTGCCGTCCCGGAGGAAGAGCCGCATCCGCCGCAGACCGCCCGCGGTCTCCGCCGTCAGCCGCTCCCGGCGCACAAGCCCCCGGTCATAGAGATACTTTGCCAGATAGCGCAGGTTGTTCCCGGCCATCCGCCCCTCGCTGCCGTCCCGGTTGAAGGAGCGCATTTTTACATCCGCACAGTCCGAGCGCTCCAGCAGCACGATCCCGTCCGCACCCACGCCGGTATGGGGCGCGCAGAGGCTGACGCACAGAGACTCCGGACAGGTAATGCTGCCGTCAAAGTTCTCGATCAGCAGATAGTCGTTGCCGCAGTCCTGCATTTTGGTAAAGGGCACGTGAAGGCGCTCCCTGCGCATGCTGTTGAGATCCACAAGCTCCGTGTTCGCCTGGGTAAAGCGGCTTGAGAGCATCTCCGCCAGCGCGTTGGCCGTGTCCAGGGAGGTCAGGCAGGGGATGCCGAGCTGCATGGCCCGGCGGTGCAGGGCGATATAGTCGCCCATCGTGGCGTCCTTGACCGCGCCGGTGTAGATGATGTAGCACAGCGCCCCGGTCTCCATCAGCCGGTGGAGCTGCCCGCTCTCGGCGGCGTTTGCCACCGGGGTCACGGGGATCCCCAGAGAAGCGATGGCCGCCGCGGTGCCGTGGGTGGCGTAGAGACGCAGCCCCAGCCCGTACAGACGCCGCGCGAGGGACAGGATCTCCGGATAATCCCCGGTCTCCACGCTGAGGAGCACCCCGGCGCCGCCGGAGACGTGGGGCGAGGGCACGGTAAAGCCCGCCGCCGTAAGACCCTTGAACAGCGCCTCCGCGAGACTCTTGCCGAGCCCCAGCACCTCGCCCGTGGACTTCATCTCCGGGCCGAGGATGGAGTTTGCGTCCGAGAGCTTCTCAAAGGAAAAGACCGGGACTTTTACCGCGGTATAGGGCGGCGTATGCGCAAGCCCGGTCCCGCAGCCGAGCTCGGCAAGCTTTGCCCCCAGCATGATGCGGGAGGCGAGGTCCACCATGTTGATCCCCGTGACCTTGCTGATATAGGGGACGGTCCGGCTCGCCCGGGGATTGACCTCGATGACGTAGAGCTCGCCTTCAAAAATCAGGTACTGGATATTCACCAGCCCCCGGGTCCCCAGCGCCAGCGCCAGCTGCTCCGACACGCGGCAGATCCGCTCGCGCAGCTTGTCGCTGAGGTTATAGGGCGGGTAAACCGCGATGGAATCGCCGCTGTGCACGCCGGCGCGCTCGATGTGCTCCATGATGCCGGGGATCAGCACCTGCTCGCCGTCGGAGATCACGTCCACCTCCAGCTCGGTGCCGGGCATATACTTGTCCACCAGCACCGGGTTTTCGATCCCCTGCGCGAGGATGCTGCGCATATAGTGCGCGGTGGTCTGCGCGTCCCGGGCGATGCACATATTCTGCCCGCCGATGACGTAGGACGGGCGCAGCAGCACCGGATA
>ONVI01000095.1 GCA_900321275.1 uncultured Eubacteriales bacterium
CGCTGCTGCGAAGGGTCTCCGGTCTCACGGCGGCGACCGCGAAGAACATCGTACGCTACCGGGAGGAAAACGGCGCCTTCCTCTCGCGCAGCCAACTGCAGAAGGTGCCGAAGCTCGGGCCGAAGGCTTTCCAGCAGGCGGCAGGCTTCCTGCGCGTACCGGAGAGCAAAAACGTCCTGGACAATACGGCGGTGCACCCGGAGTCTTATACGGCGGCAAAGAAGCTGCTCGGACTGCTCGGCTATTCGGAAGCGGATCTGAAGGCCGGACGGCTCGGCGACCTGCCCGGGCGCCTGAAGGTCTACGGCGCGGAGAACGCGGCGCGGGAGCTGGCGATCGGCCTGCCCACGCTGAAAGACGTTGCGGCGGAGCTGCAAAAGCCCGGCCGCGACATTCGGGACTCCCTGCCGCAGCCGATCCTGCGCACGGATGTGCTTTCGACCAGTGACCTCAAACCAGGCATGATCCTCAGCGGCACCGTGCGCAACGTCATCGACTTCGGCGCTTTTGTGGATATCGGCGTCCATCAGGACGGCCTTGTTCACATTTCCCAGATCTGCGACCGCTTTATCCGCCATCCCTCCGAAGCGCTCTCCGTCGGGGACGTGGTTGAGGTCAAGGTACTGGATGTGGATGAAAAGAAAAAACGAATCAGCCTGTCCATCAAGCAGGCGAAAGTATAACAGGAGGAAAGGAAAGATGTCCTGCACAACCGTACTGGTCGGCAAGAACGCAAGCAACGACCGATCGACCATGATCGCCCGGACCGACGACGGGCACTTTGACGTCAAGAAGCTCATCGTTGTCGAGCCCAAGGATCAGCCCCGCAAGTATAAAAGCGTGCTCTCCCATGCCGAGATCGAGCTGCCGGAAGAACCCATGCGCTATACCGCCTGCCCGAACGTGGACCCGAAGGACGGCGTCTGGGCCGCGACAGGCATCAACGCCGCAAATGTCGGCATGACCGCAACCGAGACCATCACCTCCAATCCGCGCGTCCTTGCCGCGGACCCGCTGGTCGTCTATCAGGAGGCAAAGAGCAAACGGGAGAAGGACGTCCCCGGCGGCATCGGAGAGGAGGACTTCGTGGTCCTTGTGCTGCCCTATATCCGCTCCGCCCGCGAGGGCGTCGAGCGGCTCGGCGCGCTTCTTGAGCGCTACGGCACCTACGAATCCAACGGGATCGCCTTCAACGACGAGAACGAGGTCTGGTGGCTGGAGACCATCGGCGGCCACCACTGGATGGCGCGCAGAGTGCCGGACGACGTGTGCGTCATCAACCCCAACCAGTTCGGCATGGACGGCTTTGATCTTGAGGACGCCTTCGGCGAACAGAAGGCGCATCTCTGTTCGAAGGATCTGCGTTCATTCATCGCCGAAAACCGTCTGGATCTCAACCAGAACGGAGAATTCAACCCGCGCGCCGTTTTCGGCTCCCGCCGGGACATGGATCATGTTTACAATACGCCGCGCGCCTGGTTCATGGCCCGCTATCTCGCGCCGACGCGCTGGCGCTGGGACGGGGAGAACGCGGATTTCACACCCGAGAGCGACAACATCCCCTGGTCGCTGGTGCCGGAGCGCAAGGTGACCGTGGAGGACGTCAAGTACCTGCTGTCTTCCCACTATCAGGGAACGCCGTATAATCCTTACACAAGACAGAATACCGGCAAACGCGGGATGTACCGCTCCATCGGCATCAACCGCACCGGCGTCACCTCCGTCTGCCAGATCCGCAGCGACGTACCGGAAAAGCTCAAGGGACTCGAGTGGATCTGTTTCGGCTCCACCACCTTTGACGCGCTGCTGCCGGTCTACCCCTGCGTACCCAAGATGCCCGCCTACCTGAGCGGCGTGACGACCGACGTTTCCACGGAGACCTTCTACTGGGCGAGCCGTCTGCTCGGCGCGCTGGCCGACCCCATTTATCCTGCGGCCCTCCAGTATATCGAGCGTTATCAGCTCGCGGTGATGACGCAGGGGCGCAGGATCGTCGGGGAAACGGATCGGAAGTTTGCCGAGACGGGAGAGGATAAACTGATTGCGGATGCCAACCGCAGACTCTGCGAGATGGCGAAGGAGCAGAGCACGGCGACGCTCAACAAGGTACTTCTCGCGGCCAGCGAGCACATGAAAAACGGATATAATCTTGCCGATAACTGAAGCCCCGCTTCCGACAGAAAGATAACAGTCAACCCGATCCCCGCCTTTTCCGGCAGGGATCGGGTTGACTTGTGGAAAAAAAGAGCCATTCCATGAAAAAACATTATTGACTTTCGGCACCTGCGCTTCTATAATTAACACAATAATGGATATGAATGGGCTTATGCTGCATATGCCTGTCCCGTGATCCGGAGCCTTATGCATCGACCGTGCCCCACAGCA